>JBBWZH010000528.1:0-24846 GCA_039648995.1 Mycobacteriales bacterium | reverse complement strand
TCCAGGTGGCGATGATCCGGGCCGGGGTGGGGACGTTCATCGTCACGGTCCAGGTGTTCGAGCCGGTCACCGCGACGTTGAGGTTGTAGCGGTCGCTCCACTGCTGACCCGCCGACAGCGACGCCGTACAGCTGCCGCCACTCGGCGGCGTACCGCCGCCGCCCGGAGTGCCGCCCACCGTGATGTTCGAGTTCCCGCTGCTCTGGAACCCCTCGGTCGCGAGGATCATGTAGTTGAAGCTGCCGAGGTTCATTCCGCTACGGGCCCAGGCGTCGAAGTGGTTGCCGCTGGTTATGGTTCCGCCGCCGGCCTTCTTCGACTGCCGGACGCTCCAGTACTGGTTGAACGTCGCGGTGCCGATGATCGAGGGGGCGTTGACCCGGGTCGCCTCGTAGATGTCGTACGTGCCGCCGTCGCTGGTGACCGTGCCCTTGAAGGTTCCGGTGGGCCGGAAGGTGCCCCAGTTGTCGACGATGTAGTACTCCACGAGCGGGTTCGTCGTCCACCCGTAGAGAGACAGGTACGCGTTGCCGGACGGGTTGAACGTGCCCGAGTAGTTCACGCCCGTTCGCCCGCCGGTGCTCCAGCCCTTGCCGGCCACGAAGTTCCCGGTGTTGCTCCACGACGTGCTGTAGTTCCCGGCGGTTCCGAGGTTCATGGAGACCGTTCCGGGACTGTCGGTCCAGAACGAGTAGAAGAAGCCGTTGTTCGTGCCGGTCTGGTTCGAGGTGACGGCAGCGTCGGCGGCGCCGGGCATGATCATCCCGGCAACGACCATCGCCGCGGCGCTGGCGCTGCCGAGGAGCAGCCTGGCCCGGCCGCGGCGGCGACTCTTCGGGCCGGCGTCGTCGTCGTTCATGCACGTCCTCCTGGAGTCGCGGCGTATGACCCGAGTCGACAGCGATTGGGGTCTCCCGATGACCGGAGTGTCAGTTCGTCCTCGGAGGATGTCAATACTTTCCGGAAACAGTATGGAAACACGGACATGCTAGAGGATCTTTGCTGTGACGATCCGACCTGGTCAGCGGCCCGCTTGTGCCGCGAGCCTCGACTTGATCGACTATCGGGCGACAAAGGGGGGAACGCCTGTCCGATCGATGCCTCCGGAACTTCCGGAGATGTTCCGGACGGGGACGCGGCGCGTCGATCAGCCAGCGGGACGACCTGTCGTCCCGCGCGCCCGGTCAGGGCCGCGGCTACTGGGGGTCGAAGAGTGCGCTGACTGACTCGCCGTCGTGGATGCGGCGCATGGCTTCGGCGAGTGCGGGGGCGATCGAGAGGACCGTGAGTTTCGGCTGGCGTTGGTCCCGCCCGATCGGCACGGTGTTGGTGCAGACGATCTGCGTGACGTCGGGTTGATCGCTGATGCGCTTCAGCGCGCCGGCGGCGAACAGGCCGTGGGTGCAGGCGATCCGGACGGTCCGGACGTGCTGTTCGCGGAGGCGGTCGAGCAGTTCGAGGATCGTGCTTCCGCGGGCGATCTCGTCGTCCAGGACGATCACGTCCCGATCGGTGACATCGCCGATGATCGCGCTGATGCTGACGCGGTCGTCGCTGAAGCGCTGTTTGGCGCCGGCCGCGACCGGCGCGCCGAGCATGCGGGCGAACGCGGCGGCAGCCTTGGCGTTGCCGAGGTCGGGTGACACGACGGTGGTGCGGGACAGGTCGGACGGGCGGAAGTGGCCGGCCAGCTCGCGCAGCGCGTGCAGATGATCGACCGGCACGCTGAAGAACCCGTGCACCTGCGGCGAGTGCAGCGTCATCGCCAGCACCCGGCTGACCCCCGCGGCCACCAGCAGGTCGGCCACCAGCCGCCCGCCGATGGAGATCCGCGGGGCGTCTTTCTTGTCCGAGCGCGCGTAGGCGTAGTGCGGCAGGACCGCGGTGATCCGGGCGGCCGAGGCCCCGCGGGCGGCATCCAGCATCAGCAGCAGTTCGACGAGGTTGTCGGACACCGGCGCGACCAGCGGCTGGATCAGGAACACGTCGCGCTCGCGGCAGTTCGCCTGCAACTGGACCTCGAGGCAGTCGTTGGCGAACCGCTGCACCCGGACGGGAAGCAGCTCGACGCCGAGGTCGGAGCAGATCTCGGCCGCGAGCTCCGGATGGGCACTGCCACTGAAGACAGCGATGTCACGCACCGACAGCTCCTCGTCCCGGACAGCGGCCCCGGCCCGCATGCTACTGGCGGCCAACGCCCGGATGGGCCGGCGCCGGGACCAGCACGACGTCGGCCGGCACCGCCGCGCGGCCAGATCCTGCGTGCCGACGGTGGAAGCGCGGACCGGTCGTGCGCGCCGCCCGGACCAGGGCACTACCGGGGCACTGCCGTGCTTCGCCGGCCGTAGGCCCGTCGTCGACCGCTCAGCCGGTGGCCGCGTGGATGGTCTGTGCCCACAGCTGGTCGGCGTCGCCCGCGGCGAGCCGACCGCGATAGACGTCGATCTTGTGGTCGATGAGCGTGAGGTTCTCCCGCAGCTCGGCGATCTTCGCGATCACGTCGGCGCTGTGGGCCTCCATGAGCGCGAGCCGCTCCGGCTCGTTGCCCGGGCCCTCGGCTACGAGTTGGGCGTAGCGCCGGATGGTCCTGATGGGCATGCCGGTGGCCCGCAGCTTGGTGCAGATCGAGATCCACTTCAGGTCCACCTGGTGGTAGCGCCGCCGGCCGCCGTTCGTGCGGTCGACGTCGGTGATGACCAGACCGGCGCGTTCGTAGTAGCGCAGCGTGTGGGCGCTCACCCCGCTGCGGCGAGCGGCCTCGGCGATACCCATGCCCGCGTCGCCGGCGGGGCGCGTGGGCCCGGGCTGTGGCTGTGGCTTGACTTCGAGCACGCTCTAAATCCTAGCGTCGTGATGGTCACCGGAAAATGAGATCACTGACGCTCGGCCCTCGATTGGACTCGAATGACTGAACTCAGCCAACGCCGGCGGTCGCTGGTGCTGGCGATCTGCTGCGCCAGCATCATCGTCGTGGTGATGGACATCTCGATCGTCAACACCGCCCTGCCGACGATCCACCGCGACCTGCACGCCTCGGTGACCGGCCTGCAGTGGACGATCGACGCGTACACCCTGGTGTTGGCCAGCTTCCTGCTGCTGGCCGGGTCCACCGCCGACCGGATCGGCCGCAAGCGCGTCTTCCGGATCGGCCTGGCCGCCTTCGGCCTCGGCTCGCTGCTGTGCGGCCTGGCGCCCGGCATCGGGTGGCTGATCGGGGCGCGTGCGCTGCAGGCGGTGGGTGGCACCATGCTCAACCCGGTGGCGATGGCGATCATCGCCACCACGTTCACCGTTCCGGCCGAGCGGGCCAAGGCCATCGGCGTGTTCGGCTCGATGTCGGGCCTGTCGCTCGCACTTGGCCCGATTCTCGGCGGCGCCCTGGTCGACGCCTTCGGCTGGCGCTCCATCTTCTGGATCAACGTGCCGATTGTGATCGTCGCGATCGTGCTCACCACGCTGTTCGTGCCCGAGTCCCGGGCGTCCCGGGCGCGCCGGTTCGACCCGATGGGCCAGCTCCTGGCGGTCGTCGTGCTGGGCAGCGTCGTGTACGCGATCATCGAGTCCAACAGCTTGGGCTGGACCTCGCCGCTCATCCTCGGCCTGCTCGTCGTCACCGTGCTCGGCGTGCTGGGCATCCTCGGCTACGAGTCCCGCCGTGCCGACCCGCTGCTGGAGTTGCGCCTGTTCCGCAGCGTGCCGTTCAGCTCCGCGATCCTGATGGCGCTGTTCGGCCTGTGCGCCTTCGGCGCGTTCCTGTTCGTGACCACGCTGTACCTGCAGGACGTGCGCGGCATGTCGGCGCTGACGGCCGGGCTGAGCCTGCTGCCGGTCGGCGCACTGATCGTGCTGCTCTCCCCGTACACCGGCACGCTCGTCGGTACCCGCGGCCCCCGGCTGCCGCTGGTGATCTCCGGTACCGCGCTGGCCCTGGGCGGCATCCTGTCGCTGCGGTTCGAGCCGGCCACCCCGCTGGTGCTGGTGCTCGCGGTGTACCTGCTCTTCGGCGCCTTCCAGGGCACCATCAACCCGCCGATCACCAACACGGCCGTGTCGGGCATGCCGCGCTCGATGGCGGGTGTGGCCGCCTCGCTGGCCTCCACCGGCCGGCAGACCGGCATCACGCTGGGCGTCGCGATCGCCGGGACGATCGTGGGGGCGGTCAGCGGCGGGACCGCGTTCACCGACTCCGAGCACGGCGTGTGGTGGCTGGTGTTCGGCCTCGGCGTCGGCATCCTGGCCCTCGGCCTGATCAGCACCGGGGCGTGGGCCAAGGGCACCGCCGCACGGGCCGCGGCGCTGTTCGAGGAGATGGACCGGGGTGCCCCGAGCTCGCAGCCCCAGCCGCAGGTGAGCGCGGCGGGGAGCTGACTGGGTTCGCCACCCGGCGTTCGAGGAGAACCGTGGCCGGTCTCTCTCTCCGTCCGGTACGACCCGGACACGACCGGCGAGATCCTCCCGGTCCTGGGCGCTGGGCACGTGCCGGCCGCCGCCGCGCACGCGCCGGACGGCCGATCGGCCAGATCACGTCCGGCACCTATGCGGGCGGAAACACCCTGGGTTAGGCGTTCGTGCCGTTCCGGAGGTAGTCGACCACATTCCGCCCCGGGTAGGTCGTTGGACGTATCATGCCTGCTATGCCCACGGGTCCGAGCGCCTCCGCCGAGGCCGCCCGAGCCGATCGTTCGGCGCGGTTCGGCGCGTGCCTTGAGCGGGCCCGCAACGGTGAGCCGTCCGCGCTGGATGAGGTGGTCCGGGAGTTGAACCCGCTGCTGTGGCGGGTGGCGCGGGCGGAGGGGCTCAGCGCCAGCGACGCGAGTGACGTCGTGCAGACCGTCTGGCTGGAGTTGGTGCGCCGTCTGCACGACATCCGGTCTCCGCAGGCGCTCACCGGGTGGCTCGTCACCACGACGCGGCGCGAGGCCTGGCGGGTCGCGTCGCGGGCCCGCCGGCACTCGGCGGTCGGTGTGGAGTCGCTGGACGCCGCGCCGGATCCGGGGCCGGAGTCGCACGAGGCCCTGATCACCGACGAGCGCGACCGGGTGCTGTGGCGACACTTCCAGCGGCTGTCCGAGCGGTGCCGGCACCTGCTGCTGGTCGTCGCCGAGGCCGACCGGCCCGACTACGCGGCGGTGTCCGAGGCACTGGGGATGCCGCATGGCAGCATCGGCCCCACCCGCGGGCGGTGCCTGGCCAAGTTGCGGGAGATGCTGCTGGGCGACCCGGCGTGGACCGCGGCATGACCGACCCGGCCGGTGTCTGGCTGGACGACCTCGACCAGACGATCCTCGACCAGTTGGCGGCGCTCCAGACCCGGCTCGACCCACCCCTCGGCCGACCTGGACGAGCGGACCCGGTTCGCGATCGCGCTGGACGGGATCGACATCGGGGTGGCGCGGCTCAGCGACGACCTGCTCGTCGGCTCGGGCGCCTGCTGGCGGACGGCAACTACGAACTGATGATCGAGAGCGCCGGCGTGGTCGAGGTCATGTCGCCGGCCCCCATCCGCATCGATCTGGACGCGCTGACCCGCCGCTGACCATCCCTGCCGGCGTGGCTTACGACCGCCACAGCCGCAGTGCGTGATCCACCGCTTCGGCCGGGACCAGGTGGCCGTCGGCGAATTCCTGGTAGGTCACGTCGTAGCCCGTGCCCCGCAGTTGCAGGGCGATCGGCCGGCCGCAGTCGGCCACCGGCAGCACCGCGTCTTCGGTGCCGTGTGACACGAACACCCGAGGACGCCCGCGCCGCGTCGGCGCCGCGACGAAGCCCGGCGAGAAGCCGGCCACGAAGGAGAACACATCGCCGTTGCTGAGCCCCAGCGACAGCGCGTAGGACGCCCCGTCAGAGAAACCCCCGACGAGGCGGTCCTCGTACCGCACCGGCCAGCCGCTCAGCACCTGGGCCAGCAGGGCCGCACACTGCTGCAGGTCCGGCCCGCCCGGACCGTCGACCAGGTCCCACGTCCGGCCCGTGCTGGCCGGCGCCAGCACCAGCAGCCCGGCGGCGTCGGCCTGGTCGGCCAGCAGGTCCAGCGCACCCTCCGGGCGTCCGCCGGCGCCGTGGAACAGCATCGCCAGACCGGTCGGCTGGCCGGCCGGCACCCGCAGCAGGGCCGGCCGCTCCCCGCCGACCGCGCACCGGTGCAGGCCCGGTGGCCACTCGGGCTGGCCGGCCGTCAGCGCCGGGGCAATGTGCAACCGCATGGCCGCATCCGCCTTCTCGGTCACCGTGCCATTCTCCCGGCCCGCATCCAGCCGTCCCAACCCGCCTCGTCAACGTGTGACGTTCCCGGTGCCGGCCCGCGGGTGGTTCGCCGATCAGCCGGGGTCGCCGTCGCGGTCGGGGCTCCGCGACGATGCGGCGCCCCGGCTCGTCCGGGTCAACCGGGCGCCGCCCGACAGGTGAGCGCGGATCGCGGCGGTGTTCACCTTCGGCTCCTCGGTCTGGTCGATATCGAGGGCGGTGAGGATCGCCAGGGCCCGGTGCCAGTGGTGCAGTGCCTGGTCGTGGTGGCCGAGGGTGTGGTGGGTGTGGGCGAGGCCATCGTGGGCACGGGCCTGGTCGGCGGCCTGAGCCAGTTCCTCGGCGATACGCAGTGCCTGGTCGTGGCCGGCAAGGGCGGCGGCGTGTTCGCCGGCGGCGTGATGCAGGCGGCCGAGGCCCTGCAGCGCCTCGAACTCGAAGTTGCGGTCGCCGATCTGCCGCGCCATGGTCAGGCACTGTCTGAAGTAGGTGGTGGCCGGTCCGTCCCGCCCCTGTGCCTGGCTGGTCCAGCCGAGGCCGTTCAGCGCGGTCAGTTCGCTCTCCGCGTCGCCGATCTCGCGGGCGACCGCCAGCGCCTGCCCGAACATGTCGATGGCCTCGTCCCGGCCCTGCACCCGGTGGATCCAGGCGAGCCCGGTGAGCACTGACAGCTCGCCCTGGCGGTCGCCGATCTCGCGGACCAGCCGGAGGCTCTGCCGGTAGTCGCCGGTGGCCTGCTCGTACCGGCCCCGCAGGCGGTTCACGGTGCCCAGGCCGTTCAGCGCGGTCAGCTCGCCGATGCCGTTGCCGGTGGTCCAGGCGATCTCCAGGGCCCGCTGGTAGCTGTCGGTGGCCTGGTCGTAGCTGCCTTGCATGCGGTGGATCGTGCCCAGGCCCAGCAGCGCGTCGAGTTCGCCGGTGCCGTTGCCGGTGGCGCGGCCGATCTCCAGGGCTTGCCGGTAGCTGTCGGTGGCCTGCTCGTACCGGCCCTGCAGCATGCTGACGTGACCGAGGCCGACCAGCGCGGTCAGCTCGCCGGGCCGGTGACCGGCCGGCCGGGCGATCCGCAGAGCCTGTTCGAAGTGCTCGGTGGCCGGCTCGTACCGGCCCTGCAGCCGGTGGATGTCGCCGATGCCGTTCAGACCGGTCAGCTCACCGATGCGATCGCCGGTGGCCCGGGCGGCGGCCACCGCCTGCCGGTGCAGTTTGATGGCGTACCCGTGGTGGGCCCGGGTGCGCAGGTGGCGGTGCAGGGTGGCCGACATGTGCAGGGTGTGGTCGGGCCATCCGAAGGTGGCGGCGTGGGCAGCCGCGGCGAAAAGGTTCTGCAGCTCCGCGTCCAGCCAGGCACCGGCCTGAGCCGGGTTGTGCAGGGCGGGTGTGGGGGAGTCGGGTCGTGGCCACCGGGGCCGCTGGTCGGCGTCGTACCGGTACAGCAGGTCCATGGCGACCGACGCGGTGTAGGCGTAGTGGTCGAACAACCGGGTCAGCGCGGCGCGCCGATCGGGCCCGGGTTCCTCGCCGGCGACGCTGGCGTGGGCACGGGTCAGGTCGTGGAACCGGTAGCGGCCCGGGGTGGGCTCGGCGATCAGGTGGACGTCGAGCAGTTCGTCGAGCAGGCGGGTCGCCCCCACCGCGGTGGTCTCGGCCAGGGCCGCGGCCGCGTAGGTGTCGATGTCCGTGCCGGGATGCGAGCCGAGCAACTGGTACACGCGCCGCTGCTCGACGGTGAGGTCCCGGAAGGACATGTCGAGCGCGGCGGTGACGCTGCGCCGGCCGGCGTCCAGTTCGGTGAGCCGGTGCTGCTGGTCGCGCAGCCGACCGACCAGATGCGCCACCGTCCAGGCGGGCCGGGAGCGCAGCCGCGCGGCGGCGACGCGGATCGCCAGCGGCAGCCGGCCGCACTGTTGTACGAGCTCGGCCACCACGCTCGACGGCTCGGTGCCGAGGCGGTCCGCACCGACGGCCTCGGTGAACAGGGCCAGCGCGTCCGCTGCCGGCAGGACGTCCAGCGAGATGACGTCCGTCGTGTCCAGGCCGGTCAGCCGACGCCGGCTGGTGACCAGGACCAGGCAGCCCGGCGCGCCGGGCAGCAGCGGCCGGACCTGGTCCTCGGTAGCGGCGTTGTCCAGCACGATCAGCGTGCGGGTGTCGGCGAGCTTGCCGCGGTACAGGGCCGCGCGGTCGTCGACGTGCGCGGGGATCTGCCCACCCGGCACCCCCAGCGCGCGAAGCAGGCGGTCGAGGGCGTCGGCCGGCTCGACCGGCGGCACCCCCCGGGTGAACCCGTGCAGATCCAGGAACAGCTGCCCGTCGGTGAACCGGTCGGCGAGGCGGTGCGCGGCGTGCACGGCGAGCGTCGTCTTCCCGATCCCGGCCATCCCGTCGATCGCGCCGATCACCACGGTGCGCGCCAACCGGTCACTGTGCGGCAGCGCGAGGAGCTGGTCGAGCTCAGTGCCCCGACCGGTGAACGAGGGCAGATCGGCCGGAAGCTGCCGCAGCGGCGCCGGCATGGCGACGGCCGGCCCGGTCTCGGCGGCGGCGGTCACCGGCGGGCTGAGCTCCGGGGCGGCGGTGAGGATCTGCTGGTGCAGCTGGCGAATCTCGGGGCCTGGATCGGCGCCGAGGTCCTCGCCGAGCTGCCGCCGCAGCTGGTCGTACTGGGCAAGGGCGTCCGCCTGCCGGCCGGACCGGTACAGCGCGACCATCAGCTGGGCCCGCAACCGCTCCCGCAGCGGGAACAGCGCGACCAGACCGGTCAGCTCGCCGACCAGCTCCCGGTGCCGGCCGAGGGAGATGTCGACCTCGATCCGGCGTTGGACCGTGTCGGCCCACTCCTCGTCGAGCCGGCCCGCCTCGTCACGGCGCAGCCCGTCCGAGGGCAGCTCCGGCAGGACCGGGTGCTGCCACAGGGACAACGCCTCGGCCAGGTACGCCGACTCGGCGGCCGGGTCGCTGCCCGCCACACTCTTCGCGTGCGCCAGCAGTTCGCGGACGCGAAGCAGGTCCAGCGTCCGCGCCGAGGCCCCGATGCGGTACCCGGCGGTGTGGGTGGCGACCACCGACGCGTCCTCGTCGCCGCCGAGCGCGTGGCGCAGCCGGGCCACCGTCACCTGCAGGGCCCGGCGCGGATCGGCGGGCAGGTCCGGCCCCCACAGCCAGTCGACCAACTGCCCGGACGGCACGACCTGGTTCGCTCGCAGCAGCAGCGCCGCGAGCAGGACGGACACCTTGCCCGTCGGCAGCACGACCGGTGTGTCACCGTCGAGGACCTGCAACGGGCCCAGTACGCGGAACCGCAACCTGTCTCCCGCCGGCGCCGGAACGCTCCTGTTCGAGATCATCACCTCGGCTGCTCGCAGCGATGGCGAGCACCGTACCCGCCGACCCGCCCGATCTCCCGGACGTCGCGCCGGGCCACCCGCCAGACCTGTCCCCGGTCTGAGCACCCGGCCGTGCCCGGTGATACCCCATGTGACGCGCAACGCGATCGCCCGGACCCAGCTGGCCCGCGCCGGCCGGGTGCCGCCATCCGCCCGGCGGCGGGGCGGTCCCGGCGCGGCAGGGCACGTCAGGTGGTGCGCAGGGCCTCGGTCGGTTGCATGCGGGCGGCGCGGAGCGCTGGCAGCAGGCCGGCGGTGGCGCCGATCACGACGGCGGCGCCGAGCCCGCCGCCCCACGCGAGGGGTGGGACCACGAGATGCCAGCTCTTGATGCTCACGTAGCTCGCGGTGGCGACGGTTCCGGCCGCGACCCCGACGGCTCCACCGATCGCGGCGAGCAGTACGGCCTCGGCCAGGAACTGCAGGCGGATGTGGCCTTTGGTGGCACCGAGCGCCCGGCGCAACCCGATCTCGGAGCGGCGTTCCAGTACCGAGATGACCATCGTGTTGGCCACGCCGATGCCACCGACGAGCAGTGCCACCGCGCCGAGCCCGAGGAACAGGCCGTTGAACGCCGACTGTGCCGCGGCGCGGGCTTCGAGGGCGGCGGACGGGCGGGTGACCTTGACCTCGCTCGGGCTCTGCGGATTGGCTGTCGCGGCCAGCACGGTGAAGACGTCAGCGACCTGTTCGGTCGCCGCTCGCACGTAGACGGTGGACGGGTGGCCGTCGAAGTTGAGGTACTTCTCGGCGGCCGGGTATCCGATCAGCACCAGGTTGTTGATGTTCTGGGTCAGCGTCGCCGGGTTGAGGATCCCGGCCACGTAGAACCATTGCCCGCCGGCCCAGATGCGTTGGTCGGGGAAGATCCGCGAGATGCCCAGGTGCCGGGCGGCATCCGACCCGAGCACGGCGACGGGTAGCCGTGCCGTGGCCGCGTTGAGGTACCGGCCGGCGGCCACGCTGGTCCGGACCGCGTCGGGCAGGCCGAGGCTCGCGGCGGCGAGACCGATGCCGTTGGTGTTGTAGGCGGGGATGTACGGGTTGCGGAACACGGTGGCGTCCACCGCGCCGGTGCTCTCCACCGTCTCGACCGGGCCGATGCGGGCGATCATCCCGGGCGCTTCCGTGGGCAGCTCGGCGGCGTCTCCGGTGATGGACTGGCCCGGCGTGACGACGAGCAGGTTGGTGCCCAGCTTGTCGATCTCGGCCAGCAGGCCGGCCTGGGACGACGCGGACAGGCCCAGCACGGCGACCATCGCCGCGACGCCGATGGCGATACCCAGAGCCGACAGGGCCGCGCGCATCCGGCGGGTACGCAACCCGACGCTGGCGGTACGGGCCAGGTCGGCCGGATGCAGCCGGCGTACGGTCGCGGCGGTCATGGCCGGTGCCCGTCGGTCGGTGCGGCGGGTCGCGGCTCGCGGACGTCCGCCACGAGGCAGCCGTCGAGGACCTCGATCCGCCGCGGCAGCCGCCCGGCCAGCTCGTGGTTGTAGGTGATCACCACGATCGTCGCGCCTTCCGCGTGCAGCTCCATGAGCAGCGCGAAGATCGCCGCTCCGGAGACGCTGTCGAGGTTGCCGGTCGGTTCGTCGGCCAGCACGATGTCGGGGTTGCCGACGAGCGCCCGAGCGATCGCGACCCGCAGCCGCTCCCCGCCGGACAGCTGCGGTGGGCGGTGATCCATCCGGTGGCCGAGCCCGACCCGCCGCAGCGCGGCCGCGGCGGCCTGCGCCCGCGCCCGGTGCCGCGTCCCCGAATACAGCCTGCCGTCGGCCACGTTGTCCAGCGCGCTGGCGTGCTCGGCGAGGAAGAACTGCTGGAACACGAACCCGATGCGGGTGGCACGCAACGCCGCCAGATCCCGGTCCGACATGCTGGCGACATCCGTACCCACGATCCGCACGGTCCCCGATGTGGGACGGTCCAATGTGCCCATCACCTGCAGCAGAGTCGACTTGCCCGAACCCGACGGACCCACGATCGCCACCAGTTCCCACCGGTGGATCGTGAAGCTGGCCCGGTCCAGCGCGACCACCGGAGAGGCGCCGGGGTAGACCTTCCGCACGTCGTCCAGTTCCAGCACCGGCTCGTCGGTCCGCGGTCCGCCCGCCGGCAGCACCGCCGCACCCGTCGCGGTCACGACGCCGGCACCACGACGGTCTGGCCGTTGGCCAGGCCCGTCCCGGACACCTCGACCCGGCCGGCGCTGTCGTCGAAGAGCCCGGGTCGCACCGCGACCAGCCGATGCGCGCCACCGGCATCGACCCGCTCGACGGCGTATCCGCCGCCGGCGAGCGCCAGCAGCGCGTTCACCGGCACCGACAACACGCCGCGCACCGTCTCGGAGACGATCGAGACCTGTACCGGCGCCTGGTCGAACTGGCCGGTCTCCCGCGGCGTGGACGGGTGATCAGCACCTCGACCGTGGTGCCGCTGTCGTCGGTGGTGGCGACCTTGCCCACTGAGGACACCCGGCCCGGCGTGGTCTTGCCGGTGGGCAGCGTGATCGTCACCCGGTCACCGGCCGCGACGGCGCTCTGCTGGCTGGCGCTGAGCTTGACGGTGACCTGCCGTGCCGCGGACGACACCGCGACGATCGGCTGGTTGGGTGCGGCCGGCGCGCCCCGCGTCGCGTTCACCTTGGTGATCCGGACCTCGGTGGCCGGCAGGAACACCACCTGTCCGAGTGGCACCTGCCAGGTCACCGACAGGCCGGCGGCGTTCTGCAATCTCCGCAGGGTGTTGTAGGTCTGGCGGCCGAAGCTGTCGGAGGTCGGGTCCAATGTGGACCTGGTCGCGTACCCGAGGGTCACCAGCGCCGCGTTCAGCTGCTCGACGTCGGGGCCCTGCATCCCCCAGGACAGCGCCCGGTAGGCCGGCACGGACGCACCGCGCAGCAGGATGACCGGCTCTCCGTCCACTTTGTACAGTGCCGCGCCCTGGTGGACGACGTCACCGACCGCCGGCAGCCCGATACGGCCGGCGCGGCGACCGCGAGCAGGACTCCGGCCCCGCCGATGCCGCGCAGTCGCCTGTTCCCGCGGGCCCGGGGGCTGTAGTCATCCATGTCGTCCTCCACTCGCCTGGCTGTCGCCGGATGCTCTTTTTTCTATGGCATCAGCGGTTTCATCGAGGTCTCGCCCGGCCCGGCGTTCGCGCCGCGGAAACGCCAACGGCGACCGGTACGCGCAATGTGCGCGCGCCCGGTCGCCGTTGTTGACCGCGAGCGTGTGCCTAGTGCAGCAGGGTCACCGCCTTGTCCAGCCCCGGGTCACGTCCCGCGGACAGATCCGCGGCGGTCAGCGGGGCGTTGTAGTCGGCCGCGACACCGATGGTGTTGATGACCTCTCTGTTCGGGCCCAGCCCGTAGAAAACGGGGAGTTGGAGGGTGGATCCGTCGTCCAGCATGAAGGGATCCGCCGGGCCCGACACGATGCCCGAGGTGCGGGTGCCGACAAGCTTGCCCACGTGCAGATCCTTCACCGCGTTGCTGAAGGCGTCACAGGCCGAGGCGCAGCGGTGATCGGTGAGCACGACCAGGGGCAGGTGCAGCAGCGGCACCGAGTCGTCGGTGCGGTTGGCCGTGCAATTGTCCCGCGCGTCACACCAGTAGCCGAAGGTCTTGTCGTGTACGAACGAGCTGAGCAGCGCCGTGACCGCGTCCGCGTCGCCGCCACCGTTGCCCCTCAGGTCGAGGACGACGCCGCGCAGTTCGGTGCCCTTGCGCAGCTCGGCGATCCCGGCGAGCACCTTGCCGACCATGTCGGTGTTGAAGCCGGCCAGCTGGACGTAGCCGATGTCGCCGTCGACGAGTCGGGCTGGGCTGCTCAGGTCGGGTGGTGCCGGGGGGCCGGCCGGCACCGTGGCGGTGAGGGTGGCGCCGGTCACCGGGCGGTGCAGCGTGAGCGACACCGGGGAGCCGTCCGGACTGTCGGTGAGCCAGTCGAGAACGCCGGTCGACAGCACGCCGTTGACGTACGGCGGCACGCCGTTGATGGCCGTGATCTCGTCGCCCTGCCGGACGCCGGCCTTGTCGGCGGGGCTGCCCTTGCCGACCTCGGTGACGTACAGCGGCGCGGCCGCCACCGGGTCGAGGTGGCTGTCGGCGCCGTTGATCGCGGACAGGCCGATGTTGTACTGGGCGCTGCGGTGCAGACCATGGCGCCAGGCGACGTGGTTGTCGTTGAGCGCGCCGATCATCCCGCGGATGGTGGCGTCGGCCACCGCCTGGCGCACCGCGGCATCGTCCGGCAGCCCGGCGGTGATCCGCCGGTAGACCCGGGTGAACGCGGCCAGGTCGGCGTCCTTGTCGCCGGACAGCGGCGGCATCGCGGCCATCGCCTGGTCGAGCCCGCGGCGCTGCAGTTCCTGGATGAGCCCGGCGAAGGCGGGCACCAGCATCAGCTCCTCGTCATCCTCCACAACCAGCACCCGCACCGGACGCCCTTTCCTCGCTCACACTGTCGCATGTGCACATCCACCGGCGCGGACGCTGCCGCGGTCCGGATCGGCCGGCGCCTGGCCGGCCCGCCAGCATCCCCCACCCCCGGTTTCGGCACGGTTTCACCAGGCGCCCGACCCACATAGGAGGGTCAGTTGAGCGACACCCCCACGGCGGGCGGCCCCGTCGGCACCGGCCAGGCAAGGCGGGAGAGGGCGGTCACCGACGAGGTCGTCGCCAGCTTCGCGGCGGGGCCGGAGCGGTACCGCGAGCTGATGCAGGGTCTGGTCCGGCACCTGCACGCCTTCGCCCGCGACGTCCGGCTCACCGAGGCCGAGTGGCAGCAGGCGATCGGCTTCCTGACCCGGTGCGGGCACATCACCACGGACACCCGCCAGGAGTTCATTCTCCTGTCCGACGTACTGGGGCTGTCGACGCTGACCGTCGGCATCGACGCGGCCGCGTCGGCGGGCGCCACCGAGTCCACTGTGGTCGGACCGTTCTTCGTCGCGGATGCGCCGCGCTTCGAGCTCGGCGACGACATTTCCGGCGGCGCGGCGGGCCAGCCCTGCTACGTCAGTGGCGCCGTCACCGACGTGGCCGGCCGGCCGGTGCCCGGCGCCCGGATGGATATCTGGGAATCCGACGAGAACGGCCGCTACGACGTCCAGTACGACGGCGGGACCGTCGCCGCGCGGGGCTGGCTGGTGACCGGTGCCGACGGTGGCTACCGGTTCTGGTCGGTGCGGCCGGCGCCGTACCCGATCCCGGCGGACGGTCCGGTCGGCGATCTGCTGGCCGCGGCCGGCCGCAGCCCGATGCGCCCGGCACACGTCCACTTCAGGCTCACCGCGGCCGGCTACCGCACGCTGACCACGCACGTCTTCGCGGCCGGCGACCCGCACCTGGCAGACGACGCGGTCTTCGGGGTGAAGGACTCCCTGGTGGCGGACTACACCCGGCACCCGCCGGGCCGGGCTCCGGACGGCCGCACGCTGTCCGGGCCGTGGAGCCGGCTGGACTTCGACTTCGTGCTCGCGCCGGATCGCGAGGGCGTGGCATGAGCTCACGCGGCGGCCCGCGGTCGGAGGTCGACTGCTACTCTTGGTAGTCTTGTATGTGCACCTGGTTACCGGGCGGCGGTCTTCGGCGCGCCGATGCCGGGGCTGACGGGGGTCTTGCACATGCCGGGGCTTGCTCGACCGTACCTACCATCGTCGCGGGCGAGGCCCGACGCTGTCGCCGCCGGCAACCGGGGTGCGGCAGACCCGAGCCGGGACGCGGCCGCCAGGCGGGAGTCGTCGCTGGCGGGTGCGCGGTCGGCGCTGTCCCGGACGTCCGGCGCCCGGCTCGTGCGGCGGCGGGACCTGCACAACCGCGCGGTCCTGGTCGGCGCGGATCTCGGCGTCCTGTCGGCCGCTGCCGGGCTCGGCCTGCTCACCGGCACGGCGCCGGTTCCGGCGCTGGCGGTGGTACCGGCCTGGTCGCTGACTCTCGCCGCCCGGGGGACGTACAACCGGCACCGGGTCGGGGCCGGCACCGCGGAGCTGTCCAGGGTGGTCGACGCCTCGGTACGGGTCGCGCTCGCGGTCACGGTCACCGCCTACCTCGCCCGGATCGACAGCGCCCGCGGCCTCGTGCTGGTCACGTTGCCGGTCGGTGTGGTCGGGTTGCTGCTCGGTCGCCTCGCCCTGCGCGTCCTGAGCGGGCCCGGCCGGCACGGCTACGGCGTTCGTCGGGTGCTGGCCGTCGGCACGGTCGAGGACATCCTGCACCTGGTCGACCGGGCCCGGCACAGCCCCGGCGCGGGGTTCCAGGTGACCGGTGCCTGCGTGCCGCAGTACGGCGACGCCGACCGCCGGCGACCCGGCGGCCGTCGCGCGTCCCGGACCCCGGCGGCGCACGACCAGCCGGCCGGCGACCGTCGCGCGGACGCCGACCGCCGCAGGAACGTCGCCGACCTGGTCGCGGTCGGGGTGCCGGTGGTCGGGACCCCGCGCGAGGTACTCACCGCCCTGGGCACCAGCGCCGCCGACACCGTGGTGGTGACCGGGCAGGCGGTGCTGAGCAGGCACGCCCTGCGCCGGCTGGCCTGGCAGCTGGAGGGCACCGCCGTCGAGCTCTATGTCGCCTCCGCGCTCAGCGACGTCGCCATACCGCGGATCACCCTGCAGGCACTGGGTGGCATGTCGCTGCTGCACGTCCACGCGCCGGTGCTCGGCGGCCCCCAGTTGCTGCTGAAGTCCGTCCTCGACCGCCTCCTCGCCCTGTTCCTGCTGCTGCTGATCGGCCCGGCGCTGGTGGTCCTGGGGATCCTGATCCGGTTCGACTCGGCTGGCCCCGCGCTCTACCGGCAGGAACGGATCGGCCTGGCCGGGCGCACCTTCTCCTGCCTCAAGCTACGCACGATGCGCCAGGGCGCCGACCGCGAGCGCGTCGAACCGCACGGGCAGCCGCAGACCAACGAGGTCCTGTTCAAGCTGCGCGCCGACCCGCGGGTCACCCGCGTTGGCCGGGTGCTGCGGCGCTACTCCCTCGACGAGCTACCGCAGATACTGAACGTCCTCGGCGGGTCGATGTCGATGGTCGGGCCCCGGCCACCACTACCCAGCGAAGTAGCCAGCTACGGCAACGACGTGCACCGCCGCTTGTTCGTCAAGCCCGGCATGACCGGACTCTGGCAGGTCAGCGGACGGTCCGACCTGACCTGGGCGGAGTCCGTCCGGCTCGACCTCTACTACGTCGAGAACTGGTCACCCGCACTCGACCTGTCGCTCATCGCACGCACGATCACCGCCGTACTCCGCGGCCGCGGTGCCTACTGACCGGACGCCGCCGGCGGCGCGGACGCCGCCGGCGGCCGGGCCGGCTCAGGGCAGCGCGTTCAGGAACGGCTCATGGCTGTTCTGGAACTCGAAGCCGAAGAACCGGTCCCAGTTGATCGACCAGGTCATCAGGCCGCGCAGGGCCGGCGCCGGTCCGCCGCGCAGCGTGTAGCCGGCGCAGCCCTGCCCGCGGACAAGGCAGTTCAGCGCCACGTGCACCTGGTCCGGCGCGGTGAACCCGTTGCCGGCGCTGGTCGCCGCCGGCAGCCCGATCGCGACCTGGTCCGGTCGCAACGGCGGGAAGACCTGGCCGGTGTTGGCGACCGGGAAACCCGCCAGCAGCATGTCGGTCATCGCGATGTGGAAGTCCGCGCCGCCGATGAAGTGGAACTGGTTGTCCAGACCGGTGACCGGGCCGGAGTTGTAGTCCTGCACGTGCAGCACGGTCAGGTCGTCGCGCAGCGCGTAGATCACCGGCAGGAACGAGCCGGTGCGGTTGTCGCCGCTGCTGGTGCCGCCGTAGAACTGGTATCCGACCTGGACGAAGAACGTCTCAGGCGCCATCGTCAACACGAACCGCGAGCCGTACCGCGCCTTCAGCGAGCGCAGCGCGGCGATCAGGTTGACGATCACCGGCGTGGTCGGGTTGCGGAAGTCCGCGTCACCGGCGTTGAGGAACAGCGAGTGGCCCTCGAAGTCGACGTCCAGACCGTCCAGGCCGTACCGGTCGATGATCGCCGCGACCGAGCTGACGAACCGGTCCCGGGCGGCGGTGGTGGTCAGCTGCACCTCCCCGTTCGCCCCGCCGATCGAGATCAGTACCTTCTTGCCCTGCGCCTGCTTGGCCCGGATCGCGGCGGTGAAGTCCGCGTCCGACTCGACGTTCGGGCACTCGCTCGCCGCGCAGCGGGTGAACCGGATGTCCCCGGAGGTGACCGAGGTCGGTTCCCCGAAGGCGAGGTCGATGATGTCCCACGCCGGCGGCACGTCGGCCATCCGGATGTACCCCGAGCCGTTGGCGAAGCTGGCGTGCAGGTAGCCGATCAGCGCGTGCCGCGGCAGCCCGGTGTTGACGCAGCCGGTCGTGGTGCCGGTGACCGCCGCCGACCGGGCCGACTCGCCGGCGCTGTTGACCGCCGCCACCGTGTAGGTGTGCGACGTGCAGGCCGCCAGCCCGCCGAGGGTCGCGGACGTGCCGGTCACGGTGGCCCGCACGGTGCCGTCCTCGTAGACCCGGTAGCCGGTCACGGTCCCGCTCGCCGCGCCCCAGGACAGCGCGATCGCGCTGGCCGTGACCGTGCCGAGCGCCGGCGTACCGGGCACCCCCGGCACTCCCGGGCCGCCACCGCCGCTGCCGGCCGGCCCGTCCAGGCTGACGTCATCGGCGGTGTAGCCGCCCTGGCCGTACCAGCCGTGCAGGAAGACCCGCGCCGAGGTCTGCCCGGCCACGGTGGTGAACGGCACCGTCAGCTGGGTGTACGCGGCGGCCGACGGCGTCCACGTGGACGCGCCGCCGGTGACTCCCAAGTAGACGAACGCGCCGCGCACCCAGGCGGACAGCGTGTACGCGGTGTTCGGCTGCACCGGGACGGTCTGCGCGCACTCCGCGGTGTCCGATGTGGACGTCGCACCGGCGAGCGCGAAGGATCCACTGTGGACCGGGCTGCCGGTGACCGAGCCGAGGCCGCCCGAGCACGACCAGCCGGCCAGCGAGCCGGCCTCGAATCCGGAGTTGGCGAGCAGGTTCGCCGCCGCGGCCGGCAGCGCACCGGCCACGCCGGTGAGGGCCAGCGCGGCGGTGCCGGCCGCCGCTATCAGCATCCGCACCCTCAGGGCAGGACCGCCACCGGTGCGGTGACCGCCGCGCCGGGAACCGCGCCCGGATGCCGCCGTCAGGGTCACAGCGGCGGGCCGGAGCAAGCGCCGTAGGGCCAGGTACATGCAGCCTCCCGAGAACCGAGCGGCAGCGGCCCTGACACGCAGATCATGCCTGCCGGAACCGATCTGGTCTAGTCCACCCGCTGACCCGTCTGCCCGACCGGCGTGGACCGGTCGGCGGCCGGTCCGGGTCACCTGCGCGGTTTGCCGGGGACGGCGGTCCGGCCGGCGCGGTGCGTCCACCGCGGGCGATCTATGGTCGGCGGGTGCGTGCGCTGACGGTGACCTCGACGCCGCCGCGGGTCGCGCTGGCCGAGGTGGCTGATCCGGTGCCGTCGCCGGCTCAGGCGGTCGTCCGGGTGCGGGCGTTCTCGCTGAACCGGGGTGAGGTGAGCGACCTCGCGGGCCTGCCGGCCGGGTCGGTTCCCGGCTGGGACGCGGCCGGCGTGATCGAGCGGGCGGCCGCGGACGGCAGTGGACCGCCGGTGGGTGCCAGGGTGGTCGGCCTGCTCAAGCTCGGGGCGTGGGCCGAGCTGGCAGCCGTGCCGACCACGATGCTGGCGCCGATCCCGGACGGGGTGTCGGACGCGCAGGCCGCGACGTTGCCGACCGCGGGGCTGACGGCGCTGCGCTCACTGGAGGTCGCCGGTCTGGTGCTGGGCAAGCGGGTCCTGGTCACCGGCGCGACCGGCGGGGTGGGCCGGTTCGCTGTCCAACTCGCCCACGCCAGTGGCGCGCACGTGACCGCGCTGGTCCGGGACCTCGCCGCGGCCGGGCTGCTGCGCCGGCTCGGCGCCGACGATGTGACGGCCCAGCTCGACGGCGACTTCGACCTGATCATCGACGCCGTCGGCGGCGCCACTTTCGGGCTCGCGATCGAGCACGTCGCCCCGTACGGGATCGTGGTGAACCTCGCGACCCAGGACGGCGAGGAGACCGTCACCTTTCGCGCCGCCCGATTCGACCGGGCCCGCGGCGCGCGGATCTACACGCTGAACCTCCCCGACGAACTCGCCGCCCGCACCAGCGGCACCGCTGACCTGGCCCGCCTGTGCGCGCTGGCCGCCGACCGGCGCCTGGACGGCCAGATCGAGCTGGAAGACTCCTGGCGCCGGGCCGCCCCGGCCCTCACCGCCCTGATACACCGCCACATCGGCGGCAAAGCCGTCCTGCACATCGACTGAACCCGAGCGGCGACCGGGGTCGGCGCCCCTGACCACCGTGAACACATCCTGAGTACGCTCCGCCGAGTGGCTGTGGATCGTCGGCTGGTGGCCGCGGTGCGGAGCGATCTGCGGGCGGTGGCCGAGCCGGCGCGGGCCGCGGGGATGCAGGCCTACATGAAGTCGGCGATGCCCTACCTCGGGGTGACCGCGCCGGCTGCCCGGGTGGCGTTCGCGGCCGTGTTCGCCGCGCACCCGCTGCCGGATCGGGCGAGCTGGGAGGCGACGGTCCGGGCACTGTGGGATGGGGCGGAGTACCGGGAGGAGCGGTACGCGGCAGTCGCGCTGACCGGCCACCGGCGCTACCGCGATCACCAGGATCCCGGGACGCTCCCGCTCTACCGGGAGCTGATCCGATCCGGCGCGTGGTGGGACTACGTGGATGAGATCGCGTCGCGGCGGGTCGGCCCGATCCTGCGTGCCTACCCGGACGCGGTCAGGCCGGTCGTGGTGGCATGGTCGGCGGCTGCCGCCGACGACGCGGACCTGTGGCTGCGCCGGACCTCGATCATCTGCCAGCTGGCGTTCAAGGGCGAGACCGACCTGGCGTTGCTGGCCGCGTGCATCGAGGCCAACCTCGACGACCGCGCCTTCTTCATCCGCAAGGCGATCGGCTGGGCGCTGCGTCAGTACGCCCGGACCGACCCGGCATGGGTGCGCCGGTACGCCGAGCAGCACACCGACCGGCTCGCCGGCCTGTCCCGCCGGGAGGCGCTCAAACACCTCGGCTGAGCCCAGGCCGGTGACGCGAGGAGGGCGCAGCCTTGATCGCCCCAGCGGTGCTGACCCGGCCGCGGCGTCGCGGTGAACGTCAATACCTCGGCGAGACCTGCCTCGCCGCCGGCCGGCCCGGCGGGGCACGGGAGCACCTTCACCACGACCGCGGGCTCACCGAGCTGACCGGCAGCCGCTCGAGCGCCGACCGCCCTCCGGTGCGGGCAGCCGCTGTCGACCCTGGGGGTGGCCCCACCCCCGGGTCTGGGACTAGCGGGCTGGGTCCGGGCCGGCGCGGTTCATACGGTCGTCTGGTACGGAATCCGACCGGGATTCCGCGAGGGAGGACCGCATGAACGAACTACCCGACGGCCGCCGGACGCGGCACGCCTGGCGGGCACCTGTCGCGGTCACGGCGGTGCTGGCGGCGGTATGCGCGGCGGGCGGCGGAGCGGTCTCGGCCGCCGCGGACTCTGGGCCGCGGGACCGCGGCGGCTACAGCCAGGGTGACCTGCGGCGCGATCTTGATGCGATCACGGCGACCGGCGTGACCGGGGTGATCGCTTCGGTCGACCTGGGGCGGCGGCGGCTGACCGGCCACGCCGGTGTGGCCGACGTGACGACCGGCCGGCCGGTGGCCGAGGACGGCTATTTCCGGGTGGGCAGCCAGACGAAGACCTTCGTCTCGGTAGTGCTGCTGCAACTGGTGGCCGAGCGGCGGTTGGCCCTCGATGACACGGTGGACCGGTGGCTGCCCGGCGTGGTGACCGGCAATGGCAACGACGGCCGGGCCATCACGATCAGGCAGCTGCTGCAACACACCAGCGGCGTCTACAACTACACCAACGACCTGGCCGACCTCGTCGGCTCGGCGGACGGCTTCCGGCAACACCACCTCGACCACGCCAGCCCGCAGGACCTGGTGGCGATCGCCATGCGGCACCAGCCCGAGTTCGCCCCGGGGACCGCCTGGGACTACTCCAACACCAACTACATCCTGGCCGGCATGGTGATCAAGAGGGTGACCGGCCAGACCTGGTCGCAGCAGGTCAGCACGCGCATCCTGAGGCCGCTGGGCATGACCCACACCTCGGTGCCGGGTGACCGGCCGTACCTGCCCCGGCCGCACGCCGAGGGCTACCAGGAGTTCCCCGAGGGCGGCCCGCTGGTCGACACCACGATCTTGAACCCCACCTGGGCGGGCGCGGCCGGTGCGATGGTCAGCACCGCCGCGGACCTCACCCGGTTCTGGCACGCTCTCCAGGGCGGCGCACTGCTGCACCCCGCCATGCGGGCGCAGCTGCATCGGACCGTGCTGGCCACCACGTTCCAGGACGTGGCGCCCGGTGGACGGTACGGGCTGGGCATCATGTGGCTGCCGCTGAGCTGTGGCGGCGGGTACTGGGCGCATGACGGCGACATCCCCGGGTTCGCCACCGTCGACGGCGTGAGCGACGACGGGCGGCGCAGCGTCGTCGTCTCGGCATCGACCGAGCTGGCCTCCGCCGATCCGTTCCGGAGGTCCTTGGACCTGGTCGACCACGCCTTGTGCGCCACCGGCTGACCCCCGGCATGGCGGCCGCGGCGACCCGCCGGCTGCCGTGTCGCGGTGTCCGCCCGCACGGGGTCCCATCGGGGCGGTCCGTTTCGGAATGTGCGCGGCCCTGCGAGGATGTCCGGACCGGAAGGGACGGTTGTCGAGATGGTCCTACCTCGATCGGTTGCCCGGGTGAACCGTCGTGTCACCAACCATGTCCTCGGCCCGCTGGCCGCCCGGGCGCCCGGGTTCGGAGTGGTCACGCACACCGGCCGGAAGTCCGGACGCCGCTACCGGACGCCGGTCAGCGTCTTCGCCGCCCCCGGCGGCCACGTGATCGCGCTGACCTACGGCAGCGACACCGACTGGGTGCGCAACGTCGTGGCCGCAGGCGGCTGTGAGCTGGAGATCCGCCGGCGGCACGTGCGACTGGGCGCGCCGCGGGTCGTCCACGACGAGACCCTCGGTCTGGTACCCGCGCCGGTCCGGCCGGTCCTCCGCCTGATCGGCGTCACCGACTTCCTGCGGTTGTCGGCCGCCTCGCCGGCTCCCGGCGCGGAGCGCGGCGCCGCGGGGCCGGGATGAGCCGGTAGTCGACCGGGGCTATCCCGTTGGCGGCAGCGAATTCTCCGTCGCTTGTGGACAGTCCCGGCGCCAAGTCGTGCCACGCCGCACGTGGTGCCGGGTGCGGTAGTGCCGCACCCGGCGCTGCCCCGACTACTTCTTGACGCAGCCCTGCAGTTCGGCTCCCGCCTTGTCCTTGTCCTTCTTCGGCTCCGGCACCCCCTTGCCGTTCTTGATGTAGGCGTTGATGTCGCTGGTGTCGATGTACTTGATGAGAACATCGGCAACGCAGCCGGCCTGCGCGTCGGTAAGGGCGGGAGTGAACTCGGTGTCGGCCTTGACCTTGTTGGTCAGAGCGGTCTTGTCGACGTCGCCGCCGCCACCGCCACAGGCGGTCCCACCGAGCAGCAGGGCTGCCGCGGCGAGCGCCGCCGGCACGGCACGACGGAGGGTGAGAGTGCGCACAGAACTCCTTCGAGTCTCGCAGTGAAAGGGACGAGCGAGCCTGACATGGCCGACAGCGCAACGGAGCTTGGCTGCCCAAAGAGACGGGCCAGTGGAGCCTCGCTGCCCAAAGAGGCGGCAATGGATCAGGCCATTGTGGACAATGCTCGACTCGTACCGCGCCGAGCGGCCGCGGTAACGGCAGGGGAACGTGTGTTCAGGTTTGGTCGAATGCGGGCGCGTACCGGAGCGCGACATCTCCCCAGCGGACGGTGAGCGCGTGGTGCAGGCGGGCTGCCAGCTCGGCCAGCGCGGGTGCTTCCGCCGATCGACGGGCCTGGTCGAGTCGATGCAGGATCACCGCGCGGTGCGATGGCGCCGGCTTCTCCGGGTTGGTCGGCGGCGGATCCTCCAGCAGCGCGCGAGGCAGGAACCACGACGCCGACACGAACGCCCAGCCGACCGCCGCGGCATCGACGTCACGAGCGAATTCGACGGAGCCGACCCCGGGCACGCCGGACGCCGCGCGGTAGGCGTCGATCGCCCGCGCCACGACGTCGGCGGGGATCCGCCATGAGCACCAGCAGCTCGGCCACGGCACGATCAGGTACGCCGCGTCCCAGGCGACGTGTCGCCACTGCGCGCCCTCGAAGTCGATCAGCGCCAGCCCGTCCCCGGTACGCACATTGTTGTCCGGGCACGCGTCCGCCGGTGTCAGCGCGGCGGCCGGCCCATCACCGCCGAGGCGCGTTCCCAACGCGCGTAACTCCTCCAGCGCGCCAGCCGGGATGTCGACCCCGATCTCCGCAGAATGCCGTGTCACGATTCCGGCGGCTGTCTCCAGGTCGGCCGGGACGACCGATTCCGCAACCGGCAGGTCTCCGGCCCGGGCGTCCAGCGCGTCCCGGAACGCCTCCCGTGACCCCGCCGTAGCGCGATGAAGCACGGCGATCGCCGTAGCCCACGCCACCACCGCGTCGGCCGCCGCGGCCGGGTCGCGCCCGAGCAACGCGTCGGCGACGCTCGTACCAGTCCCCAGATCCGACATCACCAGCGTCGGCGGCACCGCGCCGGCCGCGACCAACCGCGGCGCCGGCACCTCGACGGGCAGGACCGACAACGCGGCGCTCTCACGCACCCAGCCCTCATCCGAGCCGGTGAACTCCTTGACGATCAAGGTGCGGGAGTCCGCCCGGATCCGGCGCACCCGCGACCGGCTGCTGCCGCCCAGCAGATCCAGAGACTCCAGCCGCGCGCCCGGAAGCAACGCCCGTACGCCGTCCAGCCCGTCGTCCACCGCCGCACCCTACAAACCCGCCGTCACCGATACCGACCCTGCCGGTGCGACAACCTCCGCCCGCGCGGCCCGGGGCGGGCGACCAGCCGAGGTTGGCGGCCGGGCCCGGAGCTCGCCCGGTTCCGTGGGAGGGTCGCAGCCGAGCCGTGCCGGCAGAGCCGCGACACGGGCGGTGGCGGCGCGGGAGGTGGGTAGGTGGGTGTGGTGGAGCCGGCTGTGGTCGCGGCGGCCGCCGCGGCGCTGGGGCTGCCGGTCGGCCGGTGGCAGCCGCTGAGCGGCGCGACCGGC
>JBBWZH010000523.1:0-2662 GCA_039648995.1 Mycobacteriales bacterium | reverse complement strand
GGCGGGGTGCTGGCGCACCCGGTCAGCCGCTACCTGGGCCGGATCTCGTACGGCGTCTTCCTCTGGCACCTGCTGGTGCTGCGCGGGCTCTACTCGCTGACCGGCTGGGAGCCGTTCACCGGCCGGGTCGGCGTGGTGGCGGTCCTGACGATCGCCGGGTCGGTCTGCGTGGCGGCGCTGTCCTGGGCCCTGGTGGAGCGGCCGGCGCTGCGGCTGGCCGACCGGCTGGCCCGCAGCCGCGCCGCTACCGCCGGGGCCGCGGCGACCGCCAGGACGTGAGCAGCGAACCGGCTCCGCCCGCCAGCGCGGCGGCGACGACCGCGACCGCGGTCACCGAGAGCAGCTGCGTCAGGGCCGGCTGAGCGCCGGCCGTCGGCGCCAGGCCGAGCACCAGCCCGGCGGACGCCAGGCAGCCGGCGGCCGCCGCCGGGCGCCAGCGCGCCGGCAGGATGACCGCGACCACCGCCGGCACCAGCCCGGCACCGCCGGCCAGCAGCAGCGGGACGGCGACCGCCAGCACGGTCGCCAGCACCGGCCGGCCTGCCCCCGCCCGCGCGTCGACCGCGTCCCCCGACATGCCGGACGGATCGACGCCAGGCGTCCGCTCCTGATCGGGGCCGCCTGGCCGGGCGGCGGTGCCGACCGCGTCGGCCGGCACCGACGGCCCGGACGATCCGGCGGACGGGCCGGCCCGTGCGGCGGGCCTGGCGGGCGGGTCGGGCGGGTCGGACAGCCCGGGCGGTCCGGCGGGCGGGCCGGACGGCCCGGGCGGTCCGGCGGGCGGGTCGGACGGCCCGGCCGATCCGGCGGGCGGTGCGGGCTGCGCGGTCCGGGCGCCGGGGCGGCGACGGAGACGGGCGACGGCGCGGATCAGCGGGCCGGAGCGGGCGGCGGACCGGCGGGCCGGAGCGGGGGCGGCGGCGCGTCTGCGTGCGGGGTGGGGGGCGGCGAGGAGCGCGAGGAGGAGCGCGGCGAGAAGGCCGGCGAGTAGGCCGGCGCGCTGGTAGCGGCCGGGAAGGTAGCTGACGGTGATCCGCACGGGCGTGGTGCTGGCGGGGAGGATCCAGGCCTGCCGCCAGCCGTCCAGTCGGACGGGCCGCAGTGGCTGGCCGTTGCCGGTGGCGCGCCAGCCGGGGTTGAAGCCCTCGGTCAGGGCGACGTAGCCGGCCGGCCCGGCGGCCACCTGCAGGCGCCGGGACTCCGGTGCCCAGGCGGTGACGGTGACCGGCCGGGCCGGACCCGGCGCGGGCAGTGGCCGGTCGCCGCTGAGGGTGGCGCCGGCGACCTCGACCGGCTGCCCCGTGGCCTGCGCGCTGACCAGCCGGTGCTGCCCGGCGGCGAGCCGGACCGGCCCGGTGCAGGTCCGCGCGGGCACCGGGCCGAGGCCGATCAGGTCGGCGACCCGGGTGGTGACCGAGGTGCGTACGACCGCGCCGTCCAGGCCGAGGGACGGGCCGGCGCCGCAGGGCAACTCGACGGCCCCGCCGGCGCGGGGCGGTGCGCCGCCGAGCACCACGTCGGCGACCCGGATCGGGGCCAGCCGGCCGTCCTTGCCGGCCTTGCGCAGCAGCGTGACCGTCAGGTCCCGGGCCGGCAGCGGGGCGAAGAACTGGTCCCGGCCGGGGGTGGCGGCGAGCACCCGGCGCTGGCCGCCGGCGGCCAGCACGACCCGGTCCACGCCCGCGTAGTCGGCCAGCGCGCCGAGCAGGCGCAGGCTACGCAGCCTGACTGTGGAGCCGAGGTCGAGCCGTAGCTGCGGCATCGCGTCCGAGCCGGCCGGGATCCAGGCGGTCGCCGGGTCGCCGTCGTACGCCGCCCCCGGCCGGGCCACCGGGTCGGCGCTGAACGTGGACGAGCCGGTGGCCCGGTAGCCCAGGGCCCGGTCGAGCAGCGAGTCGAGGACGCCGCCGGGGCGGGCGCGCGCGGTGACCTGGACGCCGACCGGGCCGGCCGTGGCGGTGCCGAACCGGCGGTCCAGCCCGGTGACCTCCTCGCCGGCGGCGCCCAGGCCGGCCACGCAGACCCAGGGCCGGGTCCGGCCCGCCGGGTCCGGCCGGACGCAGTCGCCGCGCCGGCCGGCGGCGCGGGCGAGCACCGCCGTCCAAGGCAGGCCGGAGCGTTCCAGGCCGGTCGTCGCCGCCGGCAGCGCCAGCCCCTCGGCCACGGTCACGCCCGGCACCGCGACCTCCCGGATGCCGGCCGCGCCACCGCCGGCCCCGGCGACCGAGGCGACGGTCAGGCGGAGCCGGGTGGTGGCGCCGGGCGGCACCGGGACCTGCTGCGGGTCCTGGTTCGCGGCCACCGGGACGGTCAGCGTGCCGGCGTCGGTGCTGACGCGCAGCCGGGTGATCGCCGGCCCGACCGCCGGGTCGTCCACCAGGCTGACCGTGACCGCGGGCAGGTTGACCGGCCCCGGCAGGGTCAGCTCCAGCCACTGCCCGACCGGGTCGGCGTCGGACACCCAGGCGGTGTCCTGGTCACCGTCGAACGCGGCGGCCGGGCGCCGGTCCGGGCCGCGGTAGGCGGCGGCGAACGGGTCGGCGGCGCTGCTGGACGCGGTGACCGCGGTGGCGCCGTCCAGCACCGCCACGCTCTGCTCATCGTCGGCCACGGTCGGGTACGGCGGGACGTCACCGGCCGGGCGGCCGCCGGCCGGGTCGTC
>JBBWZH010000509.1:0-3224 GCA_039648995.1 Mycobacteriales bacterium | reverse complement strand
TACTACCTCGCGGCCGGCGCGGTGAAGGGCTTCGCGTTCACCCTCGGCCTGTCCACGATCCTCGACCTGGTGATCGTGTTCCTGTTCACCCACCCGCTGGTCTGGATCGCCTCGCGCAGCAAGACGTTCTCGTCCGCGCGGTTCTCCGGGCTCGGCGCCGTCCAGCAGGTCGCCGCCGAGCACGCGGCCGCGGCCGCCGGGCCGTCGGCCGCCGCCCGGGCAGCAAGCCGCCGCAACCGCCTCAAGGAGTCCTGACCGTGGCCGGCATCATCGGTCGCCTCTACCGGGGCGAGACGACGTTCGACTTCATCGGGTCGCGCAAGCGCTGGTATGCCGCCTCCGGCATCCTGCTGCTGATCTGCGTGGTCAGCTTCGGCGTCCGCGGCTTCAACCTGGGCATCGAGTTCTCCGGCGGCACCCAGTACCAGCTCAAGGCGCCGCCCGCCGTGTCGGTGAGCGACGTCACCACGGTGGTCCAGGACGCCGGGGCGCAGGTGGCGTCCCCGCCGCAGGTGGTCGGCTCCGGCGCGACCCGGGCGATCGTGGTCAAGACCGGCGAGCTGTCGGTGGCCGAGCAGGGCAAGGTCCAGCAGGCGCTGGCCAGCCGCTACAACCAGCAGGTCTCGGTCAGCTCGGTCAGCTCGTCCTGGGGTCGCGACATCACCACCAAGGCGATCCGCGGCCTGGTCGTCTTCCTGGTCGCGGTCTGCATCTTCATCGGCATCCGGTTCGAGCCCAAGATGGCGATCGCCGCGATCCTGGCGCTGATCCACGACCTGCTGCTCGCGGCCGGCGTCTACTCGCTGGTCGGCTTCGAGGTCACCCCGTCGACCGTGGTCGGCCTGCTCACGATCCTCGGTTTCTCCCTGTACGACACGGTCGTCGTGTTCGACAAGGTGGACGAGAACTCGCGGGGCATCCTCGGCGGCTCCCGGATGACGTACTCCGAGGCGGCCAACCTGGCGGTCAACCAGACGCTGGCGCGCTCGATCAACACCTCGCTGATCGCGCTGCTGCCGGTGGGCGGGCTGCTGTTCGTCGGCGCCGGCCTGCTCGGCGTCGGCACCATCAAGGACCTGGCGCTGGTGCTGTTCGTCGGCCTGGCCGCCGGCGCGTACTCGTCGCTGTTCCTGGCCACGCCGATCCTGTGCGACCTCAAGGAGCGCGAGCCCCGGTACGCCGCGCTGCGCAAGCGGGTCGCGGCCAAGCGGGTCGCGGTCTCCGCGAAGGCGGCGCCGCCGGCGAAGGCGGGTGCCGCGGCGCGGCGGGCCGACCAGGCCGACGAGCTGGACGATGAGGCCGTCGAGCCGGCCACCGCCGGAGCCGCCGTCGGCGGCGAGGCGCGGGCCGCCGCGACGACGCCACCGCGGCCCGGCGCCCGGCCGAAGCGGCCACCGCAGAAGAGCAGGGGCGGGGGCGGGCGGCCTTCGGCCAAGCGCCGTCGGTGACCGGGGCCGAGGTCGCCGGCGTCATGTCGGCTGAGCGCCTGGCCGCGCTGGTCGCCTCGCGGGTCCGCGACGTGCCGGACTTCCCCGAGCCCGGCATCCAGTTCAAGGACCTCACCCCGCTGCTCGCCGACGGTGCCGCGTTCCGTGCGGTCATCGACGGGATCGTGGCCCGGCACGGCGAGTTCGACCTGGTCGCCGGCATCGAGGCGCGCGGCTTCCTGATCGCCGCCGCGGTCGGGTACGCCACCGGCACCGGCGTGGTGCCGGTGCGGAAGGCGGGCAAGCTGCCCGGCCGGGTCATCTCGGTCGCCTACACGCTGGAGTACGGCGAGGCCGTGGTCGAGGTGCACGCCGACGCGTTCGCCACCGCGCGGCGGGTGCTGCTGGTGGACGACGTGCTCGCGACCGGTGGCACGGTCGCCGCCGCGGCGGACCTGATCGGCCGGGCCGGCGGCGACGTCATCGGCACATCCGTGGTGCTGGAGTTGACCGCGCTCGGCGGGCGCGCCCGGCTTGCACCACTTGACGTACATGCCGTACTCGTTGTGTAGCAAGTCGTTCACGGAACTACCTGAATGCACCATCCGCCCGGGTGATCCGGGACGCTGCGTGACCAGCCTCGCCTGACGTGGGACGGGTCCGGCCGTACACTGGTTGAGGTCAGCGCTCGTCCTGCGGGTCATCCCGCAGGTGGCACCGCCAGCGGACGACGAGGAGCGACTCTGAGCTCGGACGTCGCCCCGGTCAGCCGGGAAGATCTGGCCAACGCGCCGGATCCGCTTCCGCGCGCCTCAACCCCGACCGCCAACGGCGCCAGCCCGGCAAGCATCGGCGCGCCCGGCGCGCCGTCCGCCGCTTCGCCCGCGCCCCGCGCCGGCAGCACCGGGCCGCCGCCCGCCGCCGCGGTCCCGCCCGCCGCCGCGGTCCCGCCGGTGACCACGTCCGGCCCCGCCACCCTCGGCGGCGCCGCGCCCGCCGTTTCCGATCCGGCGTTGGCCCCCGCCGTCGAGCCGTCCGCGAACGGCACCACCGCTGAGCTCGCCGGGGCCGTGCCGCCCGCCGCCGTCCGCGGCGCCGACTGGCCCCCGGCCGCGGCCGGCGATCAGGCCATCCCCGCCAGCCATCCCGGTGGAGCGGGTTCGACTCCGCCCGCCCGACCGGCTCAGACCGTGGCGGCTGCCAGCGGCCTGGCCGCCGACGCTGCCTCCACCGCCGGCTCCGCCGCGGCGGACGCGAGCCGGCCGCCGACCAGCTCCGGCACCCCGGCCAACCTCGGCGGCCCGGTCGCACCGGCCACCGCCGCGCCGCGGGTGACGAGTGCCCCGGTGGCGGGCACGGTGGTGCGGCCGGTGCTGGATGACGAGGATGACCCGTACCCGACACAGCCGTTGCCGGGGCTGCCGCTGCTGCTGGACGACGAGCCGGACGACCTGCCGGCCGAGGGGGCGACCTACCGGCGCCGGGTGCGAGCCAGGCTGGCGCGCCGGCTGGCATCCGGCGGGCAGCGCCCGTCCGGGGTGAAGGCGGTGCTGGAGCCGCTGGTCGCCACCCACCGCGCCGCGCACCCGAAGGCGGACCTGCGGGCGCTGCAGCGGGCGTACGACGTGGCGGAGACGCACCACCGCGGCCAGCTCCGCAAGAGCGGCGATCCGTACATCACGCACCCGCTGGCCGTGGCCACGATCCTGGCCGAGCTCGGCATGGACACGACCACGCTGTCCGCGGCGCTGCTGCACGACACCGTGGAAGACACCGGCTACACGCTCGACCAGCTCA
>JBBWZH010000481.1:0-8880 GCA_039648995.1 Mycobacteriales bacterium | reverse complement strand
CGCTCCTCCAGCGACCGGACGTACTCGGTGACCTCGGCGTCCTCGCTGGCCATCTCGTCCACCAGCTTCTGCCACTCGTCGGCCTGCTCGGGCAGCGTGCCGAGCGGCACCGGCACGTCCAGCACCTCCTCGACCCGGTGCAGCAGCGCGAGCGTGGCCTTCGGGTTCGGCGGCTGGGACACGTAGTGCGGCACCGCGGCCCAGAACGAGATGGCCGGGATGCCGCCGCGCACGCACGCGTCCTGCAGCACCCCGACGATGCCCGTGGGGCCTTCGTACCGGGACCGCTCCAGGCCGTACCGGGTGGCGGAGGCGGCGTCGTAGGCGGTGCCGGTGACCGGGGTGGGCCGCGTGTGCGGGGTGTCGGACAGCAGCGCGCCGAGCGACACGACGGTCTGCACGCCCAGCTCGCGGACCAGTTCCAGGATCTCGTCGCAGAACCCGCGCCAGCGCATGTTGGGCTCGACCCCGCGCATCAGCACCACATCGGTGGCCGAGCCGGGCGGGCGGCACACCGAGAACCGCGTGGTCGGCCACTCGATCCGCCGCTGTACGCCGTCCACCAGCGACACCGTGGGCCGGTTGACCTGGAAGTCGTAGTAGTCGTCCGGGTCGACAGCGGCCAGCGGGCGAGCGTCCCAGATGAGTTCGAGGTGCTCCACCGCCGAGGTGGCGGCGTCGCCCGCGTCGTTCCAGCCCTCGAAGGCGCCGACGAGTACCGGCTCGGTCAGCTCGGGCCAGTCCTCGAACTCGGTCATCGTGCAAGCCTACGTCGGTACCCGGGGGCGCGCGCCGGTAGCCTGATGGCATGACTGAGCGTTCCGGCGTGCCCGATTCGGTTACAGCCAGTGACGGGGCGGTGACGTCACCGCTGCTGGCCGCGATGCGCGAGCGGGTCGTCGTCGCGGACGGCGCGATGGGCACCATGTTGCAGGCCGCCGACCTCAGCCTGGACGACTTCGAGGGGCACGAGGGCTGCAACGAGATCCTCAACGTGACCCGGCCGGACGTGGTCCGCGGCGTGCATGACGCGTACTTCGCGGTCGGCAGCGACGCGGTCGAGACGAACACGTTCGGCGCGAACTACGCCAACCTCGCCGAGTACGGCATCCCCGACCGGATCTACGAGCTGGCCGAGGCCGGTGCCCGGCTGGCCACCGAGGTCGCGCGGGGCTGGTCCACCCCGAGCCGGCCACGCTGGGTGATCGGTTCGCTGGGTCCTGGGACGAAACTGCCCACTCTCGGTCACGCGCCGTACGCCCTGCTCCGGGACGCCTACCAGCAGGAGGTCGCCGGGCTGCTGGCCGGCGGGGTTGACGCGGTACTGGTGGAGACCGCGCAGGACCTGCTGCAGGCCAAGGCGGCGGTGATCGGCGCGCGCCGCGCGATGGCCGCGGCCGGCCGTCCGGTCCCGGTGCTGGCCCAGGTGACCGTGGAGACCACCGGCACCATGCTGCTCGGCTCGGAGATCGGCGCGGCGCTGACCGCGCTGGAGCCGCTGGGCATCGACCTGATCGGGCTGAACTGCGCGACCGGGCCGGCCGAGATGAGCGAGCACCTGCGCTACCTCTCCCGCAACGCCCGCGTCGGCCTGTCGGTGATGCCGAACGCCGGGCTGCCCGAGCTCGGCCCGAACGGCGCGACCTACCCGCTGACGCCGGCCGAGCTGGCCACCGCGCTGGCCACCTTCGTCCGCGACTACGGCACCACCCTGGTCGGCGGCTGCTGCGGCACCACCCCGGAGCACCTGCGCCAGGTCGTCGACGCGGTACGCGACCTGGCACCGGCCCGCCGCCGGCCGCGGCCCGAGCCGGCGGCCGCGTCGCTCTACCAGGCCGTCCCGTTCCGGCAGGACAGCTCGGTGCTGATGATCGGCGAGCGCACCAACGCGAACGGCTCGAAGGCGTTCCGGGAGGCCATGCTCGCCGGCCGCTGGGACGACTGCGTGGAGATCGCCCGGGCCCAGATCAGGGACGGCTCGCACATGCTCGACGTCTGCGTCGACTATGTCGGCAGGGATGGCGCCCGGGACATGCGGGAGGCCGCCGGCCGGTTCGCCACCGCGTCCACGCTGCCGCTGATGCTCGACTCCACCGAGCCGGGCGTGGTCGAGGCCGGGCTCGAGCACCTCGGCGGCCGCTGCGTGGTCAACTCGGTGAACTACGAGGACGGCGACGGCCCCGGCTCGCGGATCGCGAAGATGATGCCGATCGTCCGCGAGCACGGCGCCGCGGTGGTGGCGCTGACCATCGACGAGGAGGGCCAGGCCCGTACCGCGGAGTGGAAGGTCCGGGTGGCCGACCGGCTGATCCGTGACCTGACCGACAACTGGGGGATGCGGGTCGAGGACATCCTGGTCGACTGCCTGACCTTCCCGATCTCCACCGGCCAGGAGGAGACCCGGCGGGACGCGATCGAGACGATCGACGCGATCCGCGAGCTCAAGCGGCGGTACCCGGCGGTGCAGACCACGCTCGGCCTGTCGAACGTGTCGTTCGGGCTCAACCCGGCCGCCCGCCAGGTGCTGAACTCGGTCTTCCTGCACGAATGCGTGAACGCCGGGCTCGACTCGGCGATCGTGCACGCCAGCAAGATCCTGCCGATGTCCAAGATCCCGGACGAGCAGCGCGAGGTCGCCCTGGACATGGTCTACGACCGGCGCAGGCCGGCGTCCGACGGCCGCCCGGCCTACGACCCGCTGGCCCGCTTCCTGGACCTGTTCGACGGGGTCAACACCCAGGAGTCGCGCCAGTCCCGGGCCGACGAGCTGGCCGCGCTGCCGCTGTCCGAGCGGCTGGAACGGCGGATCATCGACGGGGAGCGGAACGGCCTGGAGGCGGACCTGGACGAGGCGATGGTCACCCGCCCGCCGCTGGAGATCATCAACGACACCCTGCTGGCCGGCATGAAGGTGGTCGGCGACCTCTTCGGCTCCGGCGAGATGCAGCTGCCGTTCGTGCTGCAGTCGGCCGAGGTGATGAAGCTGGCGGTCGCGTACCTGGAACCGCACATGGAGCGGGCCGACGGCGCCGGGAAGGGCAAGATCGTGCTCGCGACGGTGCGCGGCGACGTGCACGACATCGGCAAGAACCTGGTCGACATCATCCTGTCCAACAACGGCTACACGGTCGTGAACCTCGGCATCAAGCAGCCGATCTCGGCCATCCTCGAGGCCGCCGCCGAGCAGGAGGTGGACGCGATCGGCATGTCCGGCCTGCTGGTCAAGTCCACCGTGATCATGAAGGAAAACCTGCAGGAGATGAACTCCCGCGGCGTGGCCACCCGCTGGCCGGTGCTGCTCGGCGGCGCCGCGCTGACCCGTGCCTACGTCGAGCACGACCTGTCCGAGGTGTACGACGGCGACGTCCGGTACGCCCGCGACGCGTTCGAGGGCCTGCGGCTGATGGATACGATCATGGCGGCCCGGCGCGGGTCGGTGCCGGCCGCGGCCAGCCCGGGCGGCGCCGCGGACGACAGCCGGGTGGCCGAGCGGAAGGAACGCCGGGAGCGGTCGCTGCGCATCGCCGCCGAGCGGCGGGCGGAGGAGGCGAGCGGCGAGCCGCACCAGATCCCGGCGCGGTCCGACGTGGCCACCGACAACCCCGTGCCGGTCCCGCCGTTCTGGGGCGACCGCGTGGTCAAGGGCATCCCGCTGGCCGAGTACGCCAGCCTGCTCGACGAGCGGGCCACGTTCATGGGCCAGTGGGGCCTGCGCGGGGCCCGCGGCGGGAAGGGGCCGACGTACGAGGAGCTGGTCGAGACCGACGGCCGCCCCCGGCTGCGCTACTGGCTGGACCGGTTCCAGACCGACAACGTGCTGGAGGCCGGCGTCGTCTACGGCTACTTCCCGGCGGTCAGCAAGGGCGACGACCTGATCGTGCTGCACGACGACCGGAGCACCGAGCGGTGCCGGTTCAGCTTCCCGCGCCAGCAGCGCGACCGGCACCTGTGCCTGGCCGACTTCTTCCGGTCGCAGGATTCCGGCGAGACCGACGTGGTCGCGTTCACCGTGGTCACCATGGGCGCCCGCGTCTCCGCCTACGCGAACGAGCTGTTCGAGGCCAACGCCTACCGGGACTACCTGGAGGTGCACGGGCTTTCCGTGCAGCTGGCCGAGGCCTTGGCCGAGTACTGGCACAAGCGCATCCGGGAGGAGCTGGTGCTGCCCGGCGGCGGCACCGCGGCCGCCGATGATCCGGCCGACGTGGCCGACTACTTCAAGCTGGCCTACCGCGGCGCCCGCTTCTCGTTCGGCTACCCGGCCTGCCCCAACCTGGAGGACCAGCGCCAGGTGATGGACCTGGTCGAGCCGGCCCGGATCGGCGTGAGCCTGTCCGAGGAGTTCCAGCTGCAGCCGGAGCAGTCCACCTCGGCGATCGTGCTGCACCACCCGGAGGCCAAGTACTTCGCCGCCCGCTAACGCCTCAGCCCCCCGACCACGGGGCAGCCGCCGGCGCACCGGCCGCGCGACCGTCCGCGGGGCCGGCCACCCGGCGGCCCGCCGGGTCGTCCGCTGGGCGGCGCGGCCGGCGGGCGGCGACGGCGAGGACGAGCCCGGCGGCCGCCGCGGCGGTGATCAGCCCGAACGCGGGGCGGAAGCCGGCCGCGGCCGGCGCCGGCCCGAGCAGCAGGGTCAGCGCCGCGAGCATGATGGCGCCGGCCAGGTACTGCGCCGTGGTCACCAGCGCGCCCGCCGTGCCCTGCTGCTCCGGCGGGACGTCGTGGGTGCCGATGATGAACATCGAGGTGTAGATCAGGCCGTGCCCGAGTCCACTCAGGACGATCCCGGGCAGCAGGCCGGCGTACGACGGGCCGGTGAGGCTCGCGGTGAGCCAGAGCAGGCCGCCGGCGGCGATGCCGAAGCCGGCGGCCAGCACGGTCGCCGGGGCCAGCCGCCGCACGGCCCGGCCGGCGGCCATGCTGCCGGCGGTCACCAGCAGCGCCAGCGGCAGGAACGCCAGCCCCGCGCGCACCGGCGGGTAGCCCTTCGCGGCCTGCAGCAGCAGGGTGAGCAGGTAGAACTCGGAGCCGACGCTGGCCATGTAGAGCGCGGCGGCGGCCGAGCCGAGGCGCAGCGACCGGGTCCGGCGCAGTGCCGGCGCCACCAGTGCGCCCGGCCCCGGCCGCTCGTTGCGGACGAACCAGAGCCCGAGAACGGTGGCGAGGCCGAGGCAGCCGAGCGTGGCCGGCGCCCGCCAGCCGTGGTCGGCGCCGAGCGTCAGCCCGAGCACCAGCGTGAGCGCGGTGGCGGTGCCGAGCGCGGCGGCGACCACCGGGATGCGGCCAGCCGCCGGGCGGTCCCGGCCGGGCGCGACCCGGACCACCGCCCCGACCGCGCAGAACGCGGTCAGCGGCACGCTGAGCAGGAACGTCAGGCGCCAGGACGCGGTGGTGAGCAGACCGCCCAGGATCGCGCCGGCGGCCAGCCCGGACGCGCCGACCGAGCCCCAGACCGCGACCGCCCGGCTGCGCGCCGGCCCGGCCGGGAACGTGGTCCCGATCAGCCCGAGCACCGCCGGCTGCAGCAGCGCCGCGCACAGCCCCTGCCCGCCGCGGGCGGCCAGTAGCACCGCGCTCCCGGTCGCCGCGCCGCCGACCGCGCTGGCCAGCCCGAACGCGCCGACCGCGCCGATGAACAGCCGCCGCGCCCCGATCCGGTCGCAGATCCGGCCGCCGACCACCAGGAACCCGGCGAACAGCACCGCGTACGCGCTCACCACCCACTGCGCGTCCGCCGGCGCGAGGTGCAGGTCGGCGGCGATGCTGGGCAGCGCGACGTAGACGATCGAGTAGTCGAGCGCGATGACGAACTGCGCCACCGACAGCAGTACCAGGACGGCCATGCCGCCATCGTCGAACCTTCACACTAGTGTGAAGGAAAGCGTCGACGGGGAGGCATCATGCGGATCGGCGAGCTGGCCGCGCGCACCGGCGTCGCCGCGCGGCTGCTGCGGTACTACGAGGAGCAGGGTCTGCTCACGCCCGGCCGCGCCGCCAACGGCTACCGCGACTACGACGAGCGCCTCGTCGACCATGTCACGCAGATCCGCGGCCTGCTCGACGCCGGCGTGCCCACCCGGATCATCAGGCAGATCCTGCCCTGCCTGGACAACCCCTGCACCATTCACGTCACCGACGCCGCCGACGACCTGATCGCCGCGCTCGAACTGCACCGCGCCCAGATGGACGCCCGGATCGGCTGCCTGACCCGCAACCGCGACGCGATCACCGGCTACCTGACCGCGCTGCGCGCGGCCACCACCTGACCGATTCCCGGTCGACCGCAGCAGATCCCAGCCCCCGCCGCGTGTAAGGGCGGAGGTCGACGTGGTGGAGGAAGCGTGACGTTCGAGGAGTTCGTGCGGCGGCACCAGGCGCGGTTGCTGCGCTTCGCGACCGTGCTCTGCGCGGACGGGAGTCTCGCCGAGGATGTCGTCCAGGAGGTGCTGATCCGGGTCCACAACCGGTGGGACCTGCTGCGCGGGTACGAGCGACCCGAGGCGTACGTCCGGAAGATGATCGTGAACGAGCACCTGTCCTGGCGGCGGAAGTGGTCCCGGCAGGTGCCGGTGGCGGACATACGGCCGGCGGGGGAGATCCCGGACCCCGCCGCCGGGCACGCCGACCGGCAGGCGCTGCTCGCCGAGCTGGCCCGGCTACCCGCCCGGCAGCGCACGGCGCTGGCGCTCCGCTACTACTGCGACCTGGCCGACCCGGCCATCGCCGAGGTCATGGGCTGCCGGCCGGGTGCCGCGCGGGCCTACATCGCCCGCGGCCTGGCCGCCCTGCGCGTGGCGAACGCGGCCGGGCTCGCGCTGATCCTGGAGGACTGACAGATGCGTACCGAGGACGACCTGCGCGCCGCGTTCGCCGCCTTGGCCGACACGGCGCCCAGCCCAGCCGACATGCTTCCCCCGCTCAGCCGTGCTGAGCGGGGGAAGCCACGGCGTCGCCGCACCGCGCCGGTGCTGGCCACCGCCGCCGCGGTCGCGGCGATCGGGGTCGCGGTCCCGCTCGCCGTCGTGCGGACCCACCCGCAGCCGTCGGCATCGCCTCCGGCCCGGCAGCCCGGCTGTTCGATGGCCGCGGCCGACTTCGTGTTCTTCCGGGTCGACCCGGTGCCCGGCGCCGACCTCGGGGGCAGCCGCGGCGTGAGCTGCCTCAGCCGCGGTGCCTATCTGTACAACGCCACCGGCGGCCTGCTGGGTGCCCTGCAGGTGTGGAGGCCGGGCGTCTTCGACCCGACCGAGGTACGGCGCGGCCGCCCGGCGGCGATCGCGGGCCACCGCGGCTACATCGGCACGTACACCGTTCCCGCCGGTCAACCGCCGCTAGGCAGGCCGGTACCGTGGACCGGCGCGGTGGCCTGGGAGTACGCCCCGGACGCGTGGGCGACGATCTCCGCGGAGCTGGCGCACCCCCTGAGCCTGCCGCTTGCGCTGAAGGTCGCCGCGGCCGTGCACGCCGAAGATCCGGCGCCGCTGCGGGTGCCGCTGCGGCTGAGCTACCTGCCGGCCGGCCTGGCCCCCACGAACATCGGGGCCAGCCCTCCCGACATGAACACGACTTTCGGCGCGGCCGCCGACTTCGGCTTCACCCGGAACGCCAACGGCGGCTGCGGCGACCCGCAACGGTGCGGCCCACCGCTGGAGGTCGTCGCCCAATACACCGGCGAGACGTCGCTGCGGGGCGCGCCCGGCCGGCAGATCCGGATCGGCGGCCACGGGGGGCGGCTGGTCCCGGTGGTAACCCCGGATCGCGCCGGCCGGGATCACCCGGCGCCGGGCATCCCGCCGCAGGTGTGGGTCCAGGTCGGCCACTGGCGCATCACGGTGTCGGTCAACGTCAACGCGACCGACCTCGGGCTGACCACCGACGACCTGATCCGGATCGCGGCCGGCGCCACCCCGGCGGCCAGCCAGACCGACCGCTCGACCTGGTTCGACGCGCGGGCCGCGCTGCCGTAGCCGGCCGCGGACCGCGGTGGGGCCGGCCCGAACGGGCCCGCCCCACCGCCGCGGGGGCGAGGCGGGGGGGGGCCGCCCCCCACCGGCGCGTTGCGGCTACGGCAGCGCGTGCCGGCTGCGGGTCAGGCAGCTGATCCCGGGCGTCCAGCGGCCGGGCGGATCAGCTCAGCGGGCGGCGAAGTACTTGGCCTCCGGGTGGTGCGCGACGATCGCCGAGGTGGACTGCTCCGGCTGCAGTTGGAACTCCTCGGAGAGGCTGACGCCGATGCGGGCCGGGTCGATCAGCTCCATCACCTGGCGCTGATCCTCGAGGTTCGGGCAGGCCGGGTAGCCGAAGGAGAACCGGGCGCCGCGGTAGGCCAGCTTGAAGTAGTCGGCCACGTCGGCCGGGTCGTCGGCGGCCGCGGTCTCGCCGCCGGGCAGCACCAGTTCCTCCCGGATGCGCTTGTGCCAGTACTCGGCCAGCGCCTCGGCCAGCTGCACGGACAGCCCGTGCACCTCGAGGTAGTCCCGGTAGGAGTTGGCGGCGAACAGCTCGGCGGCGTACTCCGAGACCCGCGCCCCCATCGTCACCACGGTGAACGCGACCACGTCGGTCTCGCCGGAGTCCTCGGCCCGGAAGAAGTCGGCCAGGCACAGGTGCCGGTCCCGGCGCTGCCGGGGGAAGGTGAACCGGCACCGCTCGCCGCCGCGGTCGTCGAGCACGATCAGGTCGTCGCCCTTGCTCACGCAGGGGAAGTAGCCGTAGTCGACGCCGGCCTCGAGCACGCCGTCGGTCTGGAACCGGTCCAGCCAGTACCGCAGCCGCGGCCGGCCCTCGGTCTCCACCAGCTCCTCGTACGACGGACCGCGGGAGGCGCCTCCGCCGCGGGCGCCGCGCAGGCCCCACTGGCCCATGAAGGTCGCCCGCTCG
>JBBWZH010000011.1:0-8308 GCA_039648995.1 Mycobacteriales bacterium | reverse complement strand
CTGTACGGCCAGCTCTACCGGATGGCCAAGGCGTACAGCTACCGGATCTCCGGCGCCGACGGCGACCCGCGCGACAGCGCGGACGTGTTCAACCTTCCGCCGACCGTGAACGGCTGGCAGGAGCTGCTCGGCTACTGGAAGGCCACCCTCACCGACAGCCGGGCCAACACCGACGTCGCCCGCTACGCCAGCGCGGTCGACCACTACTTCCGGCGCACCGGCGGCTACCGGTTCGACTCCGACGACGCCGAGGTGACGATCCCCGGCGCCTCCTGCGCCGGCCAGCGGGTGCTGCTCGCCGCCCACCCGGACGAGACCCCGGTGCCCACCGACGTCGTCGGGCTGATCGACTCCGGCAGCACCAGCGGGACCACCGGCTTCGGCGCGGCCCGCCGGCACATCACCGACAGTAACCTCGGCAACGAGGGCGCGTACGACGGGCTGTCCGGGGTGGCGCTCACCCTCGGCGAATACCACGCCCTGCTGGCCTGGTACGACGCCAACGGGACGTACCCGAAGCGGACGCTGAAGGTCACCCTGCTCGACGCGTCCCGGGGCAAGACCGCCGAGGGCCTGTTCAGCCGCGAGGGGTCGGCCTACTACGCCGACAACCTGATCCCGGCCGGGCCGCAGGGCCAGTACCTGGCGTTCGCCAACATGGACTCGCTCGGCCTGGACTACCCCGCCTACCACCTCGGCACCGAGTTCTTCTGGAACAACGTGGCCGGCGGCGGCGTGCCGCCCTGGTTCACCTTCATCAAGGCGACACCGACCGCGGCCAACCAGGCCTATCCGGACGCCGGCGCCGGCTCGCCGGGCGCCAACATCGCCGCGAACGCCGCCGCGATCACCCGGCTCCGCGGCGACCTGCAGGACGCGGTGCTGGCCGGGTTCGCCCAGCAGGGCGGGAAGTACGACTTCTCAATCCCGCTGGAGAACCCGCTGCGCTACAACAAGGTCGGCCAGGCGCCGAACCCGGTCGGCCCGGCCCCGGTGAAGCCCGCGTACTCCGCGGCTGACCAGGCGCTGTACTCGCCGGTCCGGGACGACGCCGACGGCCTCGAGGACGAGCAGGCCTTTATCGACAAGGGGATCCCAGGCTTCACCGTCTCCGGCGTAAAGAACTCGAACGCCGACGAGAACCCCTATGCGGCCGGGGTCAGCGCGGCCACCAAGGCCACCCCGGTGGTGGGGTACGCCGGCAACCAGACGACGTTCCAGCTCGGCGGCGGCACCCCGCAGCCGGGCATGACCGCGCTGGCGGCGGACGCGGCGGCCGGCGACACGACCGTCAAGGTGGCCGCGGTGACCAACCTGGCCGCCGGTCAGCCGATCTTCCTCGACACCGGCGGCAGCACCGAGTACGGGCAGATCCAGGCCGTCGGCACGGCCGGCGCGGACGGGACCGGGGTCACCCTCAGCGCGCCGCTGAAGCGGGCGCACCCCAGCGCCGTGCCGTTCTACGTCAACGAGGCCCAGCCGACCGGCTACGGATCCGACTCCATCGAGCACCTGAACTACTTCGCCGGCGGGGCGCCCCACGGCCTGGCGCTGGACCAACCGACTGTGGGCCTGAAGCGGGCGCTGGAGCTGCCGGCGGAGTGGACCAGCCTGCTGCTCGCCGGTGACGGCTACCTCGGCGCCACGGCGCGGCCGACCGAGCCGGTCGCGTACTTCGAGACCACCCCGGCCAGGCCGACCACGACCCGGACGGTCGCGTTCGACGCCAGCTTCTCCCGGGACGGCCGCGGCGGTACCCGCGACCTGGCCTACTACTGGGACTTCGGCGACGGCAGCCACGCGGTCGGCGCCCGGGTGACGCACACCTACGCCGGGGCGATCCAGGCCGACGTCAAGCTCGCGGTGCGCGCCGGGCACGACTTCGCCGTGTACCGGCAGGCGGTCGCGGTGTCCGGCCCGACCGGGCCGGCCCCGGCCACCGACCCGTGCGGCGGGCTCACCCGCGCCGAGACGGCGAGCCTCACCCGGGCCGCCGGCGCCGCGCTGGGGCACTCATGACTGGGCACCCCGCACTCGCGGGCTCACCCATCAACCGGCGCTCAGGAGGTCGCGGGATGACATGGCGGCGCAGGCAGTTGCGGCGGCGGTGGCTGACGCTCGGCGCGGTCGTCACGGTGGCCAGCCCGCTGCTGGTCGCCAGCGGCGCGGTCGGCGGCGCGGTCGCCGACGCGCACCCGCGCGGCCAGGCCCGGCCGGTGGTCGACAACGACTTCCTCTACCGGGAGCTGTACTACCTGGGCACCCACTTCATCTTCCGGGTCGCCGGCTCCGACGGCCCGGTCACCGACCCGGCCGACCCGAACAACCTGCCGCCGAACTACAACGGCGCCCAGGAGTTCTACCAGTGGTTCGGCCGGGAGCTGACCAACCCGGCGCCGGACCACATGGGCCCGCTCGGCCGCTCCATGACCGCCAAGGACCACCTCTACCCGACCCGGACGTGGCAGCTCGACGACGAGAGCGTGACGATCCCGGGACAGTCCTGCGCCGGCCAGGTCGTGCTGATCGCCGGGCACAACGACAGCACCCCGACATCGGTCAACGTGGCCAACAACGCCGCGGCCGGCAGCCCGACGCCGACGACCGGCATGCGCGGCGGCAACTGGGGCAACGGCTCGACCTACGACGCCGGCTCCGGCGAGGCCATGGGCATGGCCGAGGTGCAGGCGCTGCTGCGCTGGTACGCCGAGAACGGCACCCGGCCGAAGCGGACCATCAAGATCGGGCTGTTCGACAACGAGGAGGGCGGCCTGGTCGGGTCCGGCTTCTACTCGCAGACCAACGTCTCGACGCTGGCGGTGCCGGCGGCGGCCGGTGACACCAACATCAAGGTCGTCAACACCACCGGCGTCGGCTTCGGGGTCGGCGAGACGATCCTGATCGACCCGCTCGGCACCCCCGAGACCCGCACGATCTCGGCCGTCGGCACCGCCGGTGCGACCGGCGGCGGCATCACGGTGACGCCCGCGCTGACAGCCGGGCACGTCGCGGGGTCGCTCGCCTCCGCCGGGGTGGCCGACACCGGCGGCCTGATCCCGGACGGGCCGCAGGGCCAGTACGTGATGGTCGCGAACATGGACCAGAACGGGATCGAGTACCCGGCCCGGCACTTCGGCACCGACCACTACCTGAACGACATCGTCAACGGCGGCGTGGGCCCGTGGTACACGAACATCAACGCGGTCCCGCTCTACACCACGCCGAACAACCTCTACAACGCCACCGCGATCCAGCGGATCCAGCACAACCTGGCGGCGGCGCAGGCGTTCCGCACGGCGACCGCGGCCTCGGTCAGCGAGGCGTTCGGCGTGCTCGGCCAGAAGTACGACTTCGCCATGCCGCTGGAGAACCCGCTGCGGTTCGACCAGGTCGGCTCCACGCCGGTCAACCCGAACCCGGTGTCGCTGCCGGCCTACCTGCCCGAGGACATCGCCCGGTACTCGCCGGTGGTCGACGACAACACCGGCCGCACCGACCAGGTCTCGTTCATCCGCGACTGGGGCATCCCCGGCTACGGCATCATCGGCGCCTACGACACCAGCACGAACCCGACCGTCGGCGGCAACGAGAACCCGTACCCGGCCTCGTACGCCACCAAGCCGACGCTGAGCCAGTACGCGCTCTACGACACCGAGGACGACACGCCCGAGCACCTGAACTACTACGCCTCGGGCACCACGCACGGGCCCGCCGGGCCGGCCGCGCCGTCCGAAGGCCTCAAGCGGGCCCTCGAACTGCCGGCCACCTGGACCTCCTACCTCCTCGCCAAGGACGCCTACGGCGGCGCCGAGCGGCAGACCGACAACCCGGTCGCCTACTTCGAGACCACACCGGCCAAGCCGTACCTGACCTCGACGGTCACCTTCGACGCCGGGTTCTCCCGCAACGACGCCGGCCGCGCCTCCGGGCTGCGGTACTTCTGGGACTTCGGCGACGGCACCACGCTGGCGACCCGGACCCCCACGGTGACCCATACCTTCGCCGGCAGCCCGCGCTGGCACGACGTCAAGCTGGCGGTCAGCGACGGCCGCCGGTGGGACTTCTACCGGCAGGCGATGGCGGTGGGCTTCGTCCCGGCGCACTTCCCCGAGCAGCCACTGGCGAACGAGCCGGCAGCGCCGGCCACCGACGCCTGCGGCACGCTGACCACCGCCGAGCAGTCGTCGATCACCGCGCAGGCGAAGGCGGCCTTCCGCACCCTCGGCACCGGCGACCAGGAGCCGGCCGGAAAGGACAACTGACGGTGCGGCGACCGGTCACCGGGTAGGCGGCGGCTCCGGGAGCCGGGACCGGCGGCCAGGACCCGGCGGCCAGGACTCGGGGGCCAGGACCCGGGGGCAGCGACCAGGCCGACCGGCTAGGGTCAATTCCGGATGTTCTGCTGCCGGATTGCGGGGGAGTGCCGTGACGCCCGACCCGAGCCCCACCGCGCGGGCGCTGCTGGCGCTCGAGCTGGTCCAGGGCAGCCCCGGCATCACCGCGGACCGGCTCGCCGACAAGCTCGGCGTCTCCGACCGGGCCGCGCGGCGGTACGTCGGCATCCTGCGCGAGGCCGGCATCCCGATCGAGTCGGTCCGCGGGCCGTACGGCGGCTACCGGCTGGGCCGCGGCCTGCGGCTTCCGCCGCTGACGTTCAGCCCCGCCGAGGCGCTGGGCCTGGTGATGGCGGTGCTCGACGGCCACCACGACGCGAGCGACCCCAGCGACGCGGTCGGCAGCGCGCTGGGCAAGATCATGCGGGCGCTGCCGGAGCCGGTGGCCGCGCAGGCCGAGGCCGTCCGCCGGTCCACGGCGCCCGCCCCCGACCGCGCCGCCGCCCGGCCGGACCCGGCGACCACGGCCGCCCTGGTGCAGGCCTGCTCCAACCACCGGCGGGTGCGGCTCGACTACCGCTCCGAGGCCGGGTCGGAGTGGGTCACCGAGGTCGACCCGTGGGCGGTCGTCGTCCGCCACGGCCGGTGGTACCTGCTGTGCCGATCACACCCCGCCGGCGCCCGGCGGGCCTACCGGGTCGACCGGGTTCGCCACGTCGAGGCGCTCGAGGACACCTTCAGCCCACCCGCCGACCTCGACCCGGTCAGCATGCTCGAGGAGCACCTCGCGGTCGGCTGGGAGTACGACGTCGAGGTCGTCATCGACGCACCCGTCGACGCCGTTGCGCCCTGCCTGCCACGGGCCCTCGGCCGGCTCGAGCCGGCCGGTGCCGGGGCCGCCCGCCTGATCGGCAGCACCAGCAACCCGCGGTGGTACGCCGAACAGCTCGCGGCGGTCCCGGCGGCCTACCGGATCGTGCGGTGCCCGGAGGTCCAGCGGGCCGCGCGCCTGCTCGGGCAACGGCTCCTGGCGGCGGCCGACAGCCCAGCTCCCTGACGTCCACCGGTCGCGGGCGGGCGGCGGCGGCCTAGCTGTCGGCTGGTACGCAGATGGTGATCGCGGCCGGGACGATCCGGGCCTTGATCCTCGTGGTCCGGGTCCGGGCGCCGCCGTCGAGCTCGTACCGCTGCGGGTCGGCGAGGCGGACCTTGACCTTCCTGGCCCTGGTGATGCGGATCAGCGGGGAGCGGTCCGAGCGGCCGGCGGCCATCCGGGCCAGCACGCGGGACCACTGCAGCCGGCCGGTCGCCGTGGTGACGCCGACATCGAGCCAACCGTCGTCGGGCCGCGCGTCGTCGAACGCGCGGATGCCGCCACTGATCGTGCCCACGTTGCCGAACAGGACGCAGCTCGCCTCGCCGCTGAACCACGGCCGGCCGTCGACGGTGATCCGCACCTGGGTCGCGGTGCCGGTGGTGTGCCGCAGCGCGGCGGCGACGTAGGCGAGCTGACCCAGGTGCCGCTTGGCGCCACGGTCGGCGTCGGAGATCATCTCGGCGTCGAACCCGACGCCGGCCATCACGGCGAAATGCTCGCCGTTGAGCTTGCCCAGATCCAGCCGGCGGCCCGCGCCGGTGCAGCCGATCCGGACCGCCTCGGCCAGATCGACCGGGATGCCCAGGCTGGTCGCGAGCTGGTTGGCCGTACCGGCCGGCAGGATCGCGATCGCGACGTCGGTGCCGGCCACCGCGTCGACGCAGCGCTGCACGGTGCCGTCGCCGCCCCAGACGAACAGCAGGTCCACGCCGTCCGCGACCGCACGCCGGGCGGCGTCGCCGGCCTTCCTGCTCTTGCGCACCTCATACCAGAGCGGCTCGGCCACGCCCTCGGTCGCCAACCGGCGGCGCAGCTCGTCCAGCCCGCCGCCCAGCGACTTGCGCCCGTGCGCGACCACGCCGACCTTCGCCGCCGGCGGTCGGGCCCGGTCCCTCGCCGCGATCCGGGCGGTGGGCGAGGCGGCGGCTACGGTGGTGCGGGTCGCGTCCACAGCATGCAGGTACCCACCCGGCGAGCGATGAACACAGGCCGCATGGGGTAACGCCGCATGGGGTAACGAGGAACAGGTGACCGTGGGAAGGGGCCGGACGGCCGGATTCCGGGCCGTGCGCCGGCTGGACCCGGACAGCCGGTACGGCCTGCGGCTGACGCTCGCGCTGGTCGCCGTGTTCCTGATCGGCGTGCCGTTCCTGGTGCTGCTGCTGGTCGTGCAGCGGGCCTGGCCGCCGCTGCTCCGGCTGGACCGGGGGGTCGCCGGCCACCTGCACGCCCTCGCCCTGCGGCACCACTGGCTGGTCACCGCGCTGGAGCGGGTCAGCACCGTGTTCGGGCCGATGGTGTTCCGGGTCGCGGCCAGCCTGGTCGCGGTCTGGCTGCTGGTCCGCCACCGCACCCGGCTCGCCTGCTGGGCGCTGGCCACCACCTGGGGCGCCGCGCTGCTCGGCGTGGTGCTCAAGGACGCGGTGCGCCGCGCGCGGCCGAGCTTCGTCGACGCGGTCGCCAGCGCGCCGGGCCGGTCGTTCCCGTCCGGCCACGCGCTCGGCTCCCTGGTCGGCTGCGGAGTGCTGCTGCTGATCGGCGTGCCGCTGATGTCCCGGCCGCTGCGCTGGCTGTCGTCGGTCGCGGCCGGCCTGGTGGTGCTCGCCGTCGGCTTCGCGCGGGTCGGGCTGGGCGTCCACTACCTCAGCGACGTGCTGGCCGGCTGGATACTGGGGCTGGGCTGGCTGGCCGCCACGGTCGCCGCGTTCCACGCCTGGCGGCAGGACGTGGGCGCGTCCGTGCCGGACGTCGCCGAGGGCCTGGAGCCGGAGATCGCGGCCGGCCGAGGCGTACGCCGCGGCCGGTACGGGTAGACGTCCGGCATGCCGTCCACCTCTGGCAGCGCCGTCAGGCACCCGCGCGGCGGCGCGGCGACCGGTCGTCGGGCCGGCTCCGTACCGGTCCGGTCCGGCGCGCCGCGGGGTGCGGTCCGGCCCCGGCTGCGGCGGGAGGCCGCGGCGGCCGGGCGCCGCCTGGCCGTGCCGGCGCTCGCGCTGGCCGCCGTGATGGTCGGCCTGGGCCTGCTGCTGGTGCACGTGCTGGCCAAGAGCTGGGTCGGCACCGCCGACCTGGCCGCCGACCGCGACCTGGCCGCCGAGCACTCCGGGCCGGGCAACGCGATCACGGCCGTGCTCACGGCGATGGCGTCCACACCGGTGATCATCGGGCTCACCGCGGTGGCCGCGGTGGGTTTCCGGCTCGCGTACCGGCGCTGGCGGGAGTCGGTGTTCGTCGTCTGCTGCGTCGCCGGCGAGACGCTGATCTTCCTGCTGACGACGCTGCTCGTGCACCGCAACCGGCCGCCGGTGGCTCATCTGGACGTCGCGCCGCCCACCTCCGACTTCCCGTCCGGGCACACGGCCGCGGCGGTCTGCTTCTACGGCGCGGTCGCCGCGGTCGTGCTGCTGCGCCACAGCCGCGGGCTGCTGCGCGGCGCCGCGGTCGCGGTCGCGGTCGCGATGCCGCTGCTGGTCGGGACGAGCCGGCTCTACCGGGGGATGCACTTCCCCACGGACGTGCTGGCCGGCCTGTTGCTCGGCACGACGTGGCTGACCGTGTCGACGCGGCGCTTCCTGCACCTCGACCGCACCACGCGCTGACCGCCGCGACCCGCGGTCGATCAGCGGGACCGCCGGCGGGACCGATCAGCGGGACCCGCCGGCGGGGCCGAAGGCGACGTCGGCGGGCGGCGCCGGGAAGTCTCTGACGGGCAGGCCGGCGAGCGCGGTGGCGAGGACCCGGGCGACCGCGGCGTCCACCGCGGCGGAGACGCCGGCGCCGACCCCGTCGCCCGGGTCGGCCGGGTCGGCGGCGATGCCGGCGGCGGCGACCTGCGGGGTGACGCCGACGAACGTCTCGGTGACGTTGCCCTGGGTGC
>JBBWZH010000455.1:0-3182 GCA_039648995.1 Mycobacteriales bacterium | reverse complement strand
GGCTCCTCCGGCCCGCCCGGCTCCTCCGGCCCGCCCGGCTCCTCCGGCCCGCCCGGCTCGTCCGGCTCGTCCGGCCCGTCCGGCCCGTCCGGCCCCGGGCCAACCTCCGGCCCCACCGGCCGTCCGGCCCCCGGCCCGACCGGCCCACCGGCGCCGGGCCGTCCGGCCTCCGCCCCATCCGGCTTGTCCGGTCCACCAAGCCCCGGCCCCGCCGGCCGTCCGGCTCCCGGTCCGCCGGAGGCCGGCCCGGGGGCGGACGGGCCGGATGGTGGCCCGGCGGCGTGGGTGCGGCCGTCCGGGCGCCGACCGGCTGTCGCGCTGGGCGGCGGCGACTCCATCACGTTCGGGCGCGCCGCCGACCGGCCGGCGGCGGCGGGCAACGCCGACGTCGAGGTCAGCGAAAGCCGGCGGGTGAGCCGGCGGGCCGGCGTGCTGGAGGTGACCCCGTTCGGCCTGCTGCTCACGAACACCGGCTCCAACCCCCTGCTGCTGGACGAGGACGGGCTGCCCGGCCGGACGCTGCGGCCGGGCCAGGTGCACCTGCTCGGCGTCGGCTCCACCCGGATCGGTTTCGCCGGCACCGACGACTTCCTGACCGTGGACGTCCGCGTCGGCACACGGGCGGCGGCGGCACCGCCGGACGAGTCCACCGAACGGACCCGGCCGGCCTGGTCGCTGGTCGAGGGCACCGCGTACTTCGCCTGCCTGGTCGCGCTCTGCGAGCCGACGCTGCGGCATCCGGACAGCCCGTGGATCCCGACCAGCCAGCAGGTCGCGGACCGGCTGCTGGAGACCGGTCTGGTCCCCGAGCCGCGCACCGGCGACTGGGTGGACCGCCGGCTCGATGACGTCCGGGCGAAGCTGCCGATCGGCGAGCGGCCCTGGTCGGCGGAGCGGGCCCGGCTGGCCAGCCCGGCCGAGCAGCAGCAGGCGCTTGCCCGGGCGCGGTCGGGCGCCCCCCGGCGCACCGGCCGCAAGGAGCAACTGGTCGACTTCGCCATCGACAACGGGATCGTCACGCTGGCGACCGTCCGCCGGCTGCTCGGCTGACGTCCCTACACTTGGCCGGTGACCCTGCGGCTGTATGACACGTCCACCCGATCGGTGCGGGAGTTCGTCCCGCTCGTCGAGGGCCAGGTCACGGTCTACCTCTGCGGCGCGACCGTGCAGGCGCCGCCGCACATAGGCCACATCCGGTCCGGCGTCGGCTTCGACGTGCTGCGCCGCTGGCTCACCGCGACCGGCCGGCGGGTCATCTACTGCCGGAACGTCACCGACATCGACGACAAGATCCTGCGCCGGGCCGCGGACGAGAGCGTGCCGTGGTGGGAGATCGCCGCCCGCAACGAGCGCGCGTTCACCGCCGCGTACGACGCGCTGGGCTGCCTGCCGCCGACCGTCGAGCCGCGGGCCACCGGGCACGTGCCCGAGATGATCACGCTGATGCGCCGGCTGATCGACCGCGGCCACGCGTACGCCAGCGCCGGCGACGTCTACTTCGACGTACGCTCGCTGCCCGACTACGGCGCGCTGTCCGGGCAGCGGCCGGCGGACATGCAGCCGGCCGACGACGCCGACCCGGGCTGCGCCAAGCGCAGCCCGCTGGACTTCGCGCTCTGGAAGGGCGCCAAGCCGGGCGAGCCGGCGTGGGAGACGCCGTGGGGGCCGGGCCGCCCGGGCTGGCACCTGGAGTGCAGTGCGATGGCCACCAAGTACCTCGGCCCGGCGTTCGACATCCACGGCGGCGGGCTCGATCTGGTCTTCCCGCATCACGAGAACGAGGTCGCCCAGTCGCGCGCCGCCGGCGACGGCTTCGCCCGGTACTGGCTGCACAACGGCCTGCTCACGATGGCCGGCGAGAAGATGAGCAAGTCGCTGGGCAACTCGCTGCTGATCCCCGAGGTGCTGCGGCAGTGGCGGCCGGTCGAGCTGCGCTACTACCTGGCCACGCCGCACTACCGGTCGCCCATCGAGTACTCCGGCGAGGCGCTGGCCGAGGCGGCCGCGGCGTACCGCCGGATCGAGAGCTTCGTGACCCGGGCCGGCGAGCTGGTCGGTGATCTGCCGCCGGGTGCCGTGCCGCCCGCGTTCTGCGCCGCGATGGACGACGATCTGGGCGTGCCGCAGGCGATCGCGGTCGTGCACACCGCGGTCCGGGACGGGAACGCGGCGCTGGCCGGCGGCGACAAGACCGCGGTGGCCGACCGGTACGCCGAGGTACGCGCGATGCTCGGCGTGCTCGGCCTGGACCCGCTGACCGACCCGTGGCGCGACACGCGCCGCGGCGACCTGGTCTCGGTGGTGGACGGGCTGGTCGCGGTCGCCCTGGAGCAGCGCGCCGCCGCCCGCGCCCGCAAGGACTACGCCGCCGCGGACGGCATCCGGGCCGGGCTCACCGGCGCCGGCATCCAGGTCGAGGACACGCCGACCGGCCCGCGCTGGACGCTGGCCGGCGCGTGACCGAGTACCCCGGCGGCCTCCTCCGCTCCGCTCCTCGCTCGCTGGGGCTCGCTGCGATGCTCACTCGGAAGGCCGCCTCGTGACCATTCACCCACCAGGACGGGCGTAACCAGATGGCAGGCAATTCGCAGCGGCGCGGCGCGCGCCGGGCCGCGGGCACGAAGAAGGGGCCGCAGGTCGGTTCCGGCGGGGTGCGCCGGCGCGGGCTGGAAGGGAAGGGGCCGACGCCGCCGGCCGAGATGCGCCCCGGGCACCCGGCGCAGCGCCGGGCCGCCGCTGCCGCGCGCAAGGCGGGGCGGGCGGCGGGGCCACCGGCGCGGCGCAGCCGGGAGCGGTCCGGCGAGGCACCGGAACTGCTGCTCGGGCGCAACCCGGTGGTGGAGGCGCTGCGCGCCGGCGTCCCGGCGACCGCGTTGTACGTCGCGCTCGGCCTCGAGGTGGACGACCGGGTGGCCGAGGCGCTGCGGCGGGCCGGCGACCGGGCGGTGCCGATCCTGGAGATGGGCCGGGCCGAGCTGGACCGGATGGCCAGCGGCGCCGTCCACCAGGGCCTCGGCCTGCAGGTGCCGCCGTTCGAGTACGAGCACGCCAGCGACCTGCTGGCCCGCGCGCTGGAGTCGACCCGGCCGCCGCTGATCGTCGCCCTGGACGGGGTGACCGACCCGCGGAACCTGGGCGCGGTGGTCCGGTCGGCGGCCGCGTTCGGCGCGGACGGGGTGCTG
>JBBWZH010000450.1:0-15106 GCA_039648995.1 Mycobacteriales bacterium | reverse complement strand
ACACCAGCACGATCGTCGAGGAGCGCCCGGACGTCCGGCACAGCGACGGCGATCACGACAAGTTCGCGCACTTCGTCAAAAAGGACAAGCTGAACGAGGCGCTGGTCATGGGCACCCCGGTCCGGGCGCTGTGCGGCAAGCTGTGGACGCCGTTCGGCGACCCGAGCAAGCACCCGGTCTGCCCGGAATGCAAGCAAATCTGGGAGATGTTCCGGGACAAGCCCACCGACCCGGACCGCTGACCCGGCGCGCCCGGCCGCCGCCGGCAAGCTGCCGGGGTACGTCGTTCGCGCGGGCACGCCGGGCGCCGGGCTCGCCAGGGCGCCGCACTACCGGCCGGGCACGCCGGCCGGCAGGGCACGCTGCCAGCCCGGCAGGCCTCCCCCAACAGCCCGCGCAAGTCGTTGCGCGGCGCACTCAAGGGCCGGGCACGCCGACCGGGTAGCACGCCGGGATCGGCGGGGCGGATCAGGCCGCGGGCGGGGCGGGCTGGCGGGCCGGGCGTGGTGGGGCCGGGGGCAGGGCCCGGCGGCGCTGCCGGCGGGTCGGGCGGGCCGGCCACATCTCCTCGATCATCGCGTTCAGCTCGGCGCCGAGCAGTACGGCCAGCGCCAGTACGAAGAAGAACAGCAGCGCGGCGATCGGCGCGGCCAGCGCGCCGTAGGTGAGGCCCTGGCCGACCACGAAGCCGATGTAGTACCGCAGCGCGGTGCCGCCGAGCAGGAACACGGCGGCGGCCAGCAGCGCGCCGGGCACGCCGCGCCGCCAGGGCAGCCGCTTGGGCACCGCCAGGTGGTAGAAGCTGATCAAGCCGGTCAGCAGGATCGTGGACAGCACCGGCCAGTAGACCGCCTTCAGTATCGATGTGGCGTCGCCGCGGGCGACCTGCGGCACGAGTTCCACCAGCACCGACGGGCCGAGCACCAGCAGCGGCAGCAGCACCACGCCGACGATCATCGTGAGCAGGAACAGACCGAGCGCGAGCAGTCGGCTGCGGACCGCCCCGCGCAGGTCCCGCATCCCGTACGCGATCGTGACCGTGTTCACGAACGTCGAGGTCGCGGACGAGCCGGCCCACAGCGAGATCAGGAAGCCGATGCTGATCACGTCGGCCCGGCCGCGCCGGAGCAACTCGCTGACCATCGGCTGGATCACCTGGTCGACCACGCTGGGGGAGAAGGCCCGGGAGAACGCGGTGAGCAGGTGCCGCTCGATGTCGTTGACGGTGTCGGCGCCGAGCGTGCCCGAGAAGTAGCCGAGGCTGCCCAGCAGGGCCAGGAACAGTGGCGGCAGCGACAGCAGCGACCAGAACGCCGCCTCGGCCGAGAGCCCGAGCAGCCGGTCGCGCCAGGCGCGGCTGAGCGTGCCGCGCACCAGGTGCAACTCCGGCGGCGCCGTCCCGTCCGCCAGGGCACCCGCCGCGACGTCGGCGGCGGCGCCGGCGGCGACCGGGTCGGTCGCCAGGACGTTGTCACGAGGAGTGACCGGCCGGGGGTCGGTCGTCCGACCGGGACGGGTCGCGGCGTCCGGCCGGGCGGGTGCGCCGCCGGTGGGCACCGACCACGGGCCGGCGGGGGTGGCTGCCGGTGCGCCGTCGGGCGGGCCGGGTAACGGCATGCCGGAGCCGGCGCTGCCGGCGTCCGCCGCGCGGCCGGTCTCGCTGGCCGGGATCGCGGTGGGCCGGCGGCGCCGGGGCCGGCGGATGGCCGGCAGGACGAGGGCGCGACGTGGCATCGAGCCCGAGCGGGCGGTCACGTGGGAAGTGTGCCCAATCAAGGTATGCGGGACACGGCGGGGCCGCCTTCCGGGCGTGCGTGCAGCCGAAATGTAACCCGCCGGGCCGCCGTGGTCATCCACCAACACCGGCCGGACACACCTTAGGCTGTTCGACGGCCCTCGCGGAGCCACGTCAGTCTCGCGGGGGCTGTTGCGTGCCGTGCCGAATCCCGGGAGGACCGTGTCCAGCGTGTTGCCGGCCGCTCAGGGGGCCGCCGGCCCCGTGCCGCGGGGCCCGGAGCCAGCCAGCCCGGACGGGAACCAGCCGCCGCTGCGGTCCTGGCAGCGGCGGGCGCTGGCCAGCTACCTGATGCGCCGGCCGCGGGATTTCCTCGCGGTCGCCACGCCGGGCGCCGGCAAGACCACGTTCGCGCTGCGGATCGCGGCCGAGCTGCTGGCCGACAAGACGGTCGCCGCGATCACCGTGGTGGCGCCCACCGAGCACCTGAAGGGCCAGTGGGCGGCGTCCGCGGCCAGGTTGGGCATCCCGCTGGACCCGACGTTCCGCAACGCGCACGGCTCCACGGCCAGTGACTTCGTCGGCACGGTGGTGACGTACGCGCAGGTCGCGGCGCACCCGGCGCTGCACCGGGCGCGCACGTCGAACCGCCGCACGCTGGTGATCCTGGACGAGGTGCACCACGCCGGTGACGCGCTGTCCTGGGGCGAAGCGGTGCGCGAGGCGTTCGAGCCGGCCACCCGCCGGCTGGCGCTGACCGGCACGCCGTTCCGGTCCGACGAGAACCCGATCCCGTTCGTCGTCTACGCGCCCGGGCCGGACGGGGTGTCCCGGTCGGTCTCCGACCATTCGTACGGCTACGGGGACGCACTCGGGGACGGCGTGGTCCGGCCGGTGATCTTCCTGGCGTACTCCGGCGAGACGCGCTGGCGGACCAGGGCCGGCGAGGAGTTCGCCGCGAGGCTGGGTGAGCCGCTGTCGGCCGAGCAGACCGCCCGGGCGTGGCGCACCGCGCTGGACCCGGCCGGCGACTGGATCCCGGCCGTGCTGGCCGCCGCCGACACCCGGCTGGCCCAGGTCCGCGCCGGCGGGATGCCGGACGCCGCCGGCCTGGTGATCGCCACTGACCAGGCCACCGCGCGCGCGTACGCCGGGCTGCTGCGCGGAATCACCGGGCGGCCCCCGGTGCTGGTGCTGTCCGACGACCCCGGCGCCAGCGCCCGGATCGCGACGTTCGCCGAGTCGGACGACCGCTGGCTGGTCGCCGTCCGGATGGTCAGCGAGGGCGTGGACGTGCCGCGGCTGGCCGTCGGCGTCTACGCGACCAGCGCGTCCACCCCGCTGTACTTCGCCCAGGCGGTGGGCCGGTTCGTCCGGGCCCGGCGGCCGGGGGAGACCGCGTCGGTGTTCCTGCCCTCGGTACCGACGCTGCTCGGGCTGGCCGGCGAGCTGGAGACGCAGCGCGACCACGTCCTGGGCAGGCCGAACACGGACGATCGCGGGTGGGACGACGACGCACTCGCCGCCGCGAACCGGACAACGGACCGGCCCGGCGAGCACGAGCTCGGGTTCGAGATGTTGGGCGCGTCGGCACACCTCGATCAGGTGATCTTTGACGGCGCCTCGTTCGGGACCGGCGCGACCCCGGGAACGCCCGAGGAGGAGGACTACCTGGGCCTGCCGGGGCTGCTCGCGCCGGATCAGGTGGCCACCCTGCTGCACCAGCGGCAGGCCAAGCAGGTGGCCGAGGAACGCCGCCGGAAGGCCGCCGCGCCGCCCGTCCAGGAGCCGCCGGTGCGCCGCTCGGTCGCGGCGCACGAGCGCCGCGCGGAGTTGCGCCGGGAACTAAACGCCCTGGTAGCCGCCCATTTTCACCGCACCGGACGGCCGCACGGGTCGATCCACGCCGAGTTGCGGCGCAGCTGTGGCGGGCCGCCGACGGCTACTGCGAGTACCGAGGAGCTGGAGCAGCGCATCGCCACCCTGCGGTCCTGGTGACCCCCTGTGCTGCGATCTTCCCCGGGTCACCCCATCGGCCTAACGGATGCCCGGCAACGGCGAACGGCGGTATGATCGTTCCGCTTATCGCCGACTACATACGGTGTCTGAATTCACCCAAGGTGATTAAGTCACGTTCGGTCATTACCCCTTACGACTTTTGTAAGGGGTATTGCGATCGAGAGGTCTTACTGCCAAGTTGATCGCCGGTTCCTCGGGTTCCGACGAAGGGCAACCGGCAGCATGAGGTTCGACAGCATCATCACGGCACCCGGCGGGCACACCGAAGCCCGCCGCGTACGCCGTTCCATCCGCACGGTTCGACTGGCCCGACTGGCACTCGCCGGCACGCTGCTGGCACTGCTCGTCGTCGGGCTCGCGCCGCCCCGGGCCGCCGGCCCGCTGTCCGCGGCGCCGGCCGCGGCGGACATGGGCATGCACCTCACCGCCGCCCAGAAGACCGCCGCGCACCAGGAGTACACGCGGCTGCTCGCGCTCGGCGGTACCACGCAGACGAAGTGGGGCCCGCTCACCGCGGCGGACCGCGAGGTGCTGATCCGGGTCCGGCAGGCCAACCTCTGGGAGCGTCCGGTCAGCCTGATGGCTCAGGACCGGGCCGGCAGCCAGAAGGTCAAGGACGTCGGCCTCGTGTTGGCCGCCGACCACCAGAGGCTGGATGAGCTGGTCGTTGCTCTGGCCAAGCAGTTGGGCATGGACCTGCCCGACCAGCCGAACCCGCTGCAGCAGGGGTGGGTCACGGAGCTGTCCGGAATGCGTGGCCAGCGGTACGACGTGACTTGGGCAAACCGGCTGCGGGCCGCGCACGGCACCGTGTTCGGGATTCTCGCCGAAGACCGCGCGGCCACCGAGAACATCGCGGTCCGGCAATTCGCGCAGACCGGGGTCGACATCGTCATGAAGCACATGACGCTGTTGGAGGGCACCGGCCTCTTCACGCCGACGCGGGTATTGCAGGCGCGGGCCGCACCAATTCGCGGGCCGTTCAGCCTCCCGGTGATCGTCATCGTGTCGAGTCTGATTCTGGTCGCGAATCTGATTCTGGCCAGGCGCCGCTCCTGGCACTAGCTGCACCGTGTGGCGGGGCCGTGGCGATTCGGTTCCGCGGAGGGGGAGACATGTCCACCAGAAGGGAGCGTGAATGAAATACCAACGTTCGTCGTCCGTCCTACGCAAACGCAATCTCACGGTTTTCGGGGCTATCGCGCTAGCTGCTGCGGTTGGTCTCGGCGTGACGGCCGCGTCTGCGCACGGAGGGCGGCACGGGCGTCCCGGACACCGTCCCCGTCCGCCGGTTGCGACCGAATCTCCGACCAGCACGCCGACGGCCACCGCGACCGCCACCCCGACCGCTACGGCCACCGACACGGGCACCCCGACGGCCACCGCCACCTCGACGGCGGCCGCGGACCCGAACGACCCGGACGGCGCGGGCCCGCTGACGGCCGCTGACTACGTCGACATCCGTCAGGTCGGCGCCGGTACCAGGGACGCCAGGATCACGGCCAACGGCTCGGCCGGCACGTTCGTCGCGCAGTGCGGCCGGGACCAGAACCACCACCGGAACTCGGACAACTTCATCGTGGCGCCTGGCGTCTCGAACGGTGCCCACCACCAGCACGACTACGTGGGCAACCTGACGACCGACGGCAACTCGACGAACGACTCGCTCGCGGCCGCAGGCACCACCTGCGCCGCCGGCGACAAGTCCGCGTACTTCTGGCCGGTCATCCGGGACATCCGCAAGGCTGGCAACGACGTGAACTCTCCCGGCGGCGGCCAGGACGGCAACCTCGGGGCGATCCTCGACCCGGCGTTCGTCCAGCTGCAGTTCCGGGGCAACGCGCAGACCAAGGTCGTCGCGATGCCGGAGTTCATCCGGATCATCACCGGGGACGCGAAGGCGGCCGTGACCAACTTCCCGTCGGCGAACGGCCGGGCCCGGTGGAGTTGCTCCGGCGTGCCTGGTCGGGTCAGCGTCACGCAGTACCCGCTGTGCCCGGCCGGTCAGCTGGTCGTGCGCACGCACGACTTCCCGAGCTGCTGGGATGGCGTGAACACCGACAGCGCGAACCACCGCACGCACGTGCTGTTCCCGGACCAGACCACCGGCGCCTGCCCGGCTGGTACCAAGGCGATCCCGCAGCTGCACGTGACCCTGGCCTACCGGGTTGCCCCCGGTCGGTCCTACGCCGTCGACACGTTCCCGCAGGAACTGCGCAAGGCCATCACCGACCACGACGACTTCACCGATGTGATGCCGGCGTCGCTGATGAACCGGGTCGTCTCCTGCATCAACAGCGGACGGCGCTGCTAGTTCGGAGAAGGGCGGGGCGCGCGCTGACCGCGCCCTGAACCCGCGCGGGGGCTCGCCGTCGCGGAGGGGACAGCACAGGTCCCTCCGCGGCGGCGGCCACGCCGGACACCGGCGGCCGTCCGTCGGCCAGTGGCGGCAGGCCCGCCACCCGCGCTGGCGGCCGTCCGCCGCCGCGCCGCCGCCCACCGGTAACCTGCCGGCAACACCCGTCATCCACTGTCCACAATGGAGCGACGTCAGCCGGTTTGCCGTTTCCACAAGGGAAAACCTGTTCCACTGAACGCCCGCAGGCCGCGGGATCGTTGAACCGGCCACCGCGACTGTCCGTAGTAGACAGTCGGGACCCGGGGTCCGTCGGCCACGGCAGGCAGCCACCACCGTGAGCAAGCCCAGGGTCGAGGGACGACACACGTACTCCATCGAGGAGGACCGGTGAACCCGATCATCCGCAAGGGCATGTTGGTGGTCGGCCTGGCCGCCGTGCTGGCCCTGCCGGCCTGCGCCGCGTACAAGACGGCGTCCACCACCACCACGGCGGGCTCGGGCGACTACGGCGCGCCGGCGGCGGCCACCACCCCGGCCCACGCCGGAGGCAAGGCCGGCTCGAAGTCCGGCAGCACCGGGGCCGGCGCCGCGGCGCCGATGCCGAGGGCGGCCGCGCCGAACGCGCTGATCGCACGGAGCATCCCGAAGATGGGCACGGTCGTCACCGACGTCAACGGCTGGACGCTCTACCGCTTCGATCTGGACAAGTCGCGGCCGCCGACGACCAACTGCACCGGCAGGTGCGCGCAGATCTGGCCACCCGCGCTCACCAACGGCGCCCCGGAGCTGCTCGGTGTCAACCCGACCGTGGTCGGCACCCTGCGCCGGGCCGACGGCAGCCTGCAGCTGACCCTGCACGGCTGGCCGCTCTACCGCTACACCGGCGACCGGAAGCCCGGCGCCTGGAAGGGCCAGAACGTCGGCGGCACCTGGTTCGTGGCCGCCCCGGACGGCAGCAAGAACCTGACCTGCGTGCCGGCACCGCACCCGGCGGTCTCGCCGCCGGCCGGCGTACCCGCGACCACCAGCAATGGCGGCAGCTACGGCGGGGGCACGTATTAGTCGCCACCGCGCCCCCGCACCGGGGCACGCCGTACCGGCGCACGCCGCACCGAGGCACGCCGCACCGGGACAGGTGCCGGGCGGGCGGCCATCCCGGCCGCCCGGCGCCGTGCCAGCGCCCACGTGGAGGCCGGTCCGCCATGCGGGCCGGCGTCGCCGTGCGGGCCGTCGCCGTGCTACCGCGACGTTAATCAGCGCGGCCGCACGTTATCTGCTCGTGATTAACCGGGCGCCCTTCGGTGACAGCCGTCCGGGCGACGCGATCAACTTGACTTCTGACCGGCGATCAACATAATTGTCCCTGATTTTCCGCCGGTCCGGTCCCCGCCGCTGGTAGGCACGTGTGGGAAACCGCCGACGCCGCACCGTGAACACCGCTCGACTCGCAGTTTCCGAAAGACCCGAGCAGGACCGTAGGAGGATCCCGACCCATGCGGACCGCGTCCGAAAGTGTGCACGTCGTCGCGGCGACCGTCGGATTCCTGTCACTCTTCGCGCTATGGCTCGGAATGTTGTGCGGCACGACGCTGCGCAGCGGATGGGTGATTTCGCGGATCCGACACCAGACGATTTACGGGCTGCACGCGAATCTCGTGCTGTTCGGAATCTGGCTCGGCATCGTGCACGCCTTCACGCAGCTGGCCGTCCCGCAGGGCCGGGTCCGCTGGCTGGACGAGGCAGTGCCGTTCGTGAACCAGTTCGACCCGATCGGCATCGGTCTGGGCACGCTCTCCCTGGAGATGCTGGTGTCGTTCGCGCTGTCGGTGCTGGTCCAGCGCAAGCTCGGCTACCACCGCTGGCGCACGCTGCACTCGCTGGCCTACTTCGCCTTCACCCTGCTCGTCGCGCACGTGCTGGTCGCCGGCTCGGACGTGGCCGGGATGACCGTCCGGGTCGTCCTGGTGGCCGGCTGGGCCGTCGCGATGATCGCCGGGATGGTGACCTTCCCGGCGGTGGCCCGGCTGCCGCGGCGAATGGTCGACCGCGCGTTCGGCCAGGTGCGCGCCAGCGATGTCGCCGTCAGTGTCGACCCGACCCGGTGTGCCCGGTTCGGTTTCTGCGAGCACGAGGCGCCGCAGATCTTCTCGCTGCGCAGCGACGGCCGGCTGGCCTACCGCTCCTCGGTCCCGTCCGACCAGGCGGACGCCGCGATGCAGGCCGCGATGGTCTGCCCGGCCCGCGCCATCACGCTCGGCAAGCTGCCGACCGCGGTGGTCGTCCCGCCGTCCGACCCGATGGCCGCGACCGTGACGTCGCCGCCCCGGCCGGGCGGCCCGCCACCGGGCCCAGCCGGCCCACCCCCCGGCCCGTCCGGTCCGCACGGCCTACAAGGCCCGCCGGTCGGCAGACCTGCCGGCCCGCCCACCGAGGCGATGCCCAGGCAGCCAGGCCCGGGTCCCGGCGAGCGGCCCTACTCGCCGCTCGAGGACACCGGCCGCCATCACATGAGCCCGATCCGTCCCATTGGCCGACCAACTGGAGGTAGAAGGTGATGATGCGCGCAGTGCGCGTCGTCCAGTCCGAGAACGGGCGCGAGTCCGACTACGGACGCAAGGAGCGGATCGTAATCGTGGGGGGCGGTCCCGCCGGCTGGTCGGCGGCGACCGAGTTGCGTCGCGCCTCGTTCAGCGGCGAGGTGGTGGTCGTCGCGGAGGAGCCACTCGGCCCCTACGACCGCACCGCCTGCTCCAAGGGCTTGATCAACGGGCATCAGCTGCCCCGGGACATCCGGCTGGACCTGTCCAGCAGCCCGGACGTCCAGTGGCGGATCGGCCAGCGGGCGGTCGGGCTGGACCCCACCGCCCGCCGGGTGATGCTCAGCGGCGGCGAGGCGCTGGCCTACGACGGCCTGGTCGTCGCCACCGGCAGCCGGCCGACGCTGCCGTCCTGGTGGCCCTCGGCGCCGGAGGAGAACCTCTACCCGCTGCACGACGTGTCGGACGCGGTCGCGCTGCGGCACGCGTTCGACTCGGCCCGCACGGTCGCTGTGGTGGGCGGCGGGCTGACCGGGTGCGAGGTGGCCTGCGCGACCGTCGCGATGGCGCGCAAGGCGATCGTGATCAACTCGCAGATGTACCTGATGCCGCGGTCGCTGGGGGAGCCGATCGGCGCCCTGGTCACCGCCGCGCACCACGCGTCGGGCATCGACACCAGGCTCGGCCGCCGGGTCGCCGAGGCCGCCCGGTTCCGCGGCTCCTGGCGGCTCGTGCTGGACAACGGCGACGTGGTCACCGCCGACATGGTGGTGCTGACCGCCGGCGAGCGGCCGGACATCGACTGGCTGGAGGGCTCCGGCCTCGACCTGTCCAACGGCATCCGCTGCGACGAGGCGCTGCGGGTGGTCGGCATGGACGGCGTGGTCGCCGCCGGCGCGCTGGTCAGCTGGCCGAACCTGCGCTACGGCCGGGAGATGACCCGGACCGGGCAGTGGATCGCCGCGCTGGAACAGGGCCAGGCCGCCGCCCGGACGCTGCTGTCCGGCCCGGACGCGGCGCCGGCGACGCTGCTGCCCCGGTTCTGGTCCGACCAGCTCGGGCTGCGCATCCAGGTCTGCGGCCGGCTCGACTACCCCGGCGAGGTCGGGCTCACCGAATTGCGCCCTGGCCGCAGGCACACCGCCCGGGCCGGGGTGGTGGCCAGCTACTCCCACAACGGCCGGCTCACCGGGGTCGTCGCGGTCAACGCCCCGCGGGCGTTCACCGTGGCCTCCCGCATGCTCGCCGCCGAGCCGGTGCCGACCTGGTACGACCACGCCGCCGCCGCCGAACCGGCGCCGGCCTGGGCCGAGCAGCCCCTGGTACCCGAGGTCGCGCAGGAGCGACCGCGCCTGCGGGCTGTCTAGCGCCCGGCCGCGCCAGCGGACGCCCGGGCCGGCTCCCAACCGCCACGGAGCCGGCCCGGGCCAGACGTGTGCCCGGGTCGGGTCGACCCCGGGTCGGGCGGTCTGACCTGGGCGGGAGCGCTGAACCGCGCGGCCGATCAGGCCGAACGATTGTTGAACCGCGGAGCCGCCGCGACCGTCCTTTCCGGCAGAAAGCCCTGTGATGTTCACGGCAGGCTGGGAGGGGAACGACCACGGGAGGCCGGGAGTTGACCCCGGCGTACGTGACAAGGACGAGAAGAGGAACGCCCGTGACGCCAACGCTGACGACCACAGTCGAGGTCCCGTCGGCTGCTGACCGGTGCGATCGCTGCGGCGCCCAGGGCAAGGTGCGCGTGGTTCTCGCCGGCGGCGGTGACCTGGTCTTCTGTGGCCACCACGCCCGTGAGTACGACGCGACCATCCAGTCCGTCGCCGTCGAGATCGTGCCGTCGGCCGTCGCCGAGGAGAACTGACAACCGCAGCCCGATAGATAGCCGTGGCCGCCGGGAAACCGGCGGCCACCGCCGTCTCCGGGCCGGTCGGTGTCCGTTTCACCCCGACTCGTGGGCCATGTTCGCGGCAGGCGAACACCTCCGCTCCCGGTTCGCGCCCACGGTGTAACGCCGCAGCAACGGCTTCGGAGGATGGTAGGTCCCATCGGTGCCGCTGCAGGCGCCCAAACCGAGAGGGGACCCGAGATGACCCCCACCCTGGTTCCGGCCCACCTGTCCGAGCCGCTCACCGCAGCGGACCGCTGCGACCGTTGCGGCGCGCGCGCCACCACCCGTGCCCGGTTCGCCGCCGGCGAGCTGCTGTTCTGTGGCCACCACGCCCGCAAGTACGACACCGCGGTCCGCGCGGTCGCGACAGATGTGAGCACGGACAAGCACGTCGCGTAACCGTTGGGCTCGCCACCGGCGTGGTCGTGGACGCGCCGGTGGCGAGGGAATAGCCTTGCCGACGCATTGCCTAGATAGTCCCGAATTGAGGGCGTTGGCATGGGCGAAGGTGGGGCCTGCCGGCGGCTCGTCGGCGTCTGGACGCCGCAGGGCCAGCGGTGACCGCGCCGCGCCCGCCCATCGGTTTCCGGTTCGACGTACCGGATCACTGGACCGTGCTCGACCTCGACCCGGCCGGCGCCCCCGGCTGGGTCGACGGGTTTCTGGCCCTGCACGCGGTCGACCTGCCGGGCTCGGAGTGGTCCCGGGCCGGCGACCTGCTCCGGTTGATGATCGAGCAGCACCAGCAGGCCGGCGTGCTGTTCGCGGCCGTCCTGGGCAACCGGGCGGCGACCGCCGACGGGCTGGTCGCCGCCGGCCTCGCGCTGGCCTGGCAGGAGCTCGCCGGCATGGACCTGGCCGAGCTGGAGGAGTTCTGCCGGCAGGATGTGCCGGGGCCGGGCGAGGAGCTGGCCGCCCGCGAGGTCTGCCGGCTGCGGTTGCGGCACGGCGACGCGATCCGGGTACGCAGCCGGCAGTCGGCCCCGGTCCCGATGACCTCGATGCGGCGGCCGGTCGCGATCGTGCAGCACCTGGTGCTCGTGCCGGGCAGCGGCTGGCTGGGCGTGTTCAGCCTCACCACGCCGCAGGTGGACCGGGCGCAGGAGTACGCCGACCTGGCCGACCGGGTGGCGCGCAGCCTGGTGCTCGTGAACGACTCCGGTGAGCCGCTTTCCGGCCACGTAGCGTAGTTCAGGCTGCGGAGCGTCAACAGCAGGGGTGAAATGCCCTAGGCTGTCGGCCGATGATGTGGTCTCGGCGCGAGGGCGGCGCGGCGCCGCTGGCACGCTGGTGGGCGCATCCCGCCGGCCGGCTGGCCCGCGCGGGCGCCGTCGCCGTGCTGGCCGCGGTGCTGGTCGCCTGGTGGGTACGGGACGACGGCGCCAGCTCGGCCGCCGGGTCGCCGCCGGCCCCGGCCGCGACGACCCCGAGAGCCAGCGCCCAGGACCTGAGCCAGCTCGCGGCCGCGGCCGGCTGCCGGGCCAAGATCACCGGGGAGAACAGCGGCTTCCGGCAGGCGGTCTGCCAGACTCCGGCCGCCCGGTACACGCTGACCACGTTCAGCACCGACCAGGGCCAGCAGGACTGGCTGTCCGAGGCGATCCCGTACGGCGGGGCGTACCTGGTCGGCACCCGCTGGGTGGTTGACGCGCAGACACCGCTGGGCCTGCCGGAGCTGGCAGCCAAGCTCGGCGGCACCATCGTGGACAAGTCGCAGGCCCACCACTCCTGAGGCGCTACGGGTGGCGGCCGCCGGCGCGGAGCATCTCGACGGCCTTGGCGGCGCGGCGCTCCCGGGTCTCGGCCTTCTTCGCCTCGCCGACCCAGGTCGCGTACTCGCGCCGGTGGGTGAACGCGAGCGCCTCGTACAGGTCGCCGGCGGCCGCGTCGGCGGCCAGCGCCGCGGCCAGCTCGGCCGGCACCTCGACCATCCGCGCGCCGTCGTCGCGGCCCAGCTCGACCTCCACGGTGTCGCCGTCCTCGATGCCGGCCGCGGCCCGCAGCTGCTTGGTCAGGCCGAGATAGGTGACGCCGCCGTAGACGGCCAGCCGGCTGCGGTACGGGGTGCCGTTGACGGTGCCGGCGACCGGCGCCCGCGCCTCGCCGAACAGCTCCCTCGCGTCGTACGGGAACACCACCCAGTGCCCGCCGGTGCCGTTCGTGGTGAGGATTCCGGTGAAGGTGACCACCCGCACATCCTGCCGAGCCGCCGACCGGCGGCGCACCGCGGGGCGGGTCAGCCGGGCGGCGCCGCGCGGAGCATGCCGACGAGCAGCGCGGCCGGGGCGGTGAGGTGGCTGTGCAGCAGTTCGGTGCGGTGCCGCAGCGGCGGCGTCCGCACCGGTACGCCGGCCACGCCTGCCGCCGCGGCACCGTGCACCGCCGAGGCCGGCAGCAGCGCGAGCCCGTGCCCGGCGGCGATCAGCGCGAGCAGGCCGGCGGTGTCGGCGCCGGCGTACCGGAACGCGGCGCGTACCGCGTCGGTGCCGGCGACCGCACGCAGGTCCCGCAGCGGGCCGGTGACGTCCGGAGCGTCGATCCAGCCGGCGTCGGCGAGGTCGGTCAGCCGCACGCCGCGGCGGCCGGCCAGCGGGTGCCCGGCCGGCACCGCCACCACGGCGGGCTGGGTGGCGAGCTGCACCGCGGTCAACCAGCCGGCGTCCGGCAGCCGCAGCGGGTCGCCGGGCGCGGCGATCCCGTCCACCACGCCGAGGTCCAGCTCGCCCGCGGCGACCCCGGCGGCGACCGCGGCCCGGCCGGCCACCCGCAACGCGATCTCCAGCCCGGGCTGGCGCTGGCGGAGCTCGGCGAGCAGCCCGGCGGCCGGCCCGGTGACCGCCAGCGGGGACGCGCCGAGCAGCATCCGGCCGGCCGGCTCGCCCGCCGCCCGCAGCACGTCCGCCTTGGCCGCCGCGAGCCGGAGCAGGATCGGACCGGCGTGCTCGAGCAGCCGCTGCCCCGGCCCGGTCGGCCCGACCGGCCGGCGGTGCAGCAGCGCCGCGCCGACATCGCCCTCCAACGCCGCGATGTGCTGGGACACCGCCGACTGCGTGTAACCGAGCTCCCGGGCCGCCGCGGAGAACGAGCCGAGCCGTGCGACCGCGACGAACGTGCGCAGCCACTGCGGGTCCATGCGATCAGTGTCGCTTATGCCGGTACCGCCAATCATCGTTGGACGTGAACTCGGCGGCCGCGCCACGATCGCCGCATGACATCGACGCCTGTCGCCCGGGTCGCCCTTGTCGGCGACCGCTCCCCGAACGTCCGCTCGCATGTCCGCATCCCGACCCTGCTCGGCGCCCTGCGCCAGCGGGACCGGCTCGACCTCGACCCGTACTGGGTACCGTCCGAGGACGCCGTCGACCCCGATGCGCTGGCCGGTTTCGACGGAATCTGGCTGCTGCCCGGCAGCCCGTACCGCAGCCAGGCCGGCGGGGTCGCCGCCGCGCGGGCGGCCCGGCAGCGCGGCATCCCGTTCCTCGGCACCTGCGGCGGCTTCCAGCACGCGCTGCTGGAGGTGGCGCGCAACGTCGGCGGCCTCGCCGGCGCCGAGCACGCCGAGTACGACCCGGACGCCGAGCAGCTTCTGATCGTCGAGCTGGCCTGCTCGCTGGTCGGCCACGAGCAGCCGGTGCACCTGGTGCCCGGCTCGCTGGTCGCGGCGATCATGGGCACCGACCGCACGGTCGAGCGTTACCTCTGCGCCTACGGCCTGGACCAGCGCTACCTGGACCGGCTGCGCGCCGCCGGCCTGCGGTTCACCGGCGCGGACGACGACGGCGCCGTACGCGTGGCCGAGCTGCCGGGGCACCCGTTCTACCTGGCCACACTGTTCCAGCCGGAGCTGGCCGGGGACGGGAGCCGGCCGCACCCGATCATCACCGCGTTCGCCGCGGCCGTCACCGCGAACGCGGGCCGGTCGAACGAGTCGACTGTCGTCCGCTCGCACGCTTGACGGAACCGGATCCACGGGTATGAATCGGGTTGCGGCGATCCGAGGTGTTCCCGAATCCGAGGAGTTGTTGTGCGGACTCGTCTGGTACTCGTCGCCGCGGCCGCCGCGGTCACCCTGACCGGCGGCGGCATCGCCGCCGCGGCCCTGCCGCCCGCCGGCCCCGCGCCCGGGGCGGCCGCCGGCGCCGTCGGGCCGCTCGCGCTCGGCGACTTCGACTTCACCGCCCCGCAGGTGGCCGCGACCGGGCTGGAGGTGCCCTGGGGGCTGGCGTTCCTGCCCGACGGCAGCGCGCTGATCGGCGAGCGGATGCGCGGCCGCATCCTGCAACTGCGCCCCGGGCAGGCGCCGGCCCAGGTCGCCACGGTCACCGGCGTGGTCGCCAGCGGCGAGGGCGGCCTGCTCGGCCTCGCCGTCTCGCCCACGTTCGCCACCGACGACCTCGTCTACGCCTACTTCACCAGCAGCGCCGACAACCGCATCGTGCGGTTCCGGCTGGACGCGCCGCAGAACCAGCAGGCGATCCTGACCGGCCTGGCCAAGGCCGACATCCATGACGGCGGCCGGATCGCCTTCGGCCCGGACGGCATGCTCTACGCCGGCGTCGGCGACGCCA
>JBBWZH010000412.1:0-29469 GCA_039648995.1 Mycobacteriales bacterium | reverse complement strand
CGCGTCCGAGCCGTACGCCTCCGCGGCCCAGACCACGGAGAAGCCGAGCCGGTCGGCCTCGCGCGCCAACGCGAGGTTGTCGGCGTCGTTGCCGGCACCCCAGTAGCCAAGATTCAGTCCGAGCCGCATGCGCGACACCCTAGGCCAGGTGCCGGTCGCGCTGCGTACCGGGAGGTAGGTTCTGCGGCCATGGAGGAGCGCGCGCTGGGGCGCAGCGGGCTGGTCGTCTCCCGGCTGGCTCTCGGCACGATGACCTGGGGGCGGGACACCGACGAGGACGACGCGGCGGCCCAGCTCGTCGCCTTCCGGGACGCCGGCGGGACGCTCCTGGACGTCGCCCCGGCGCCGGACGGCGAGGTCGAGTCGGTGGTCGGCCGGCTGCTGCGCGACGTCGTGCCGCGTTCCGAGCTGGTGCTGGCGACCAAGGTCGGCGGCCGGACCGGGCCCGGCCCGATGGGCGCCGGCCTGTCCCGGGCGCACCTGCTCCGCTCGCTGGACGGCACGCTGGCCCGGCTCGGCACCGACCACGTCGACGTCTGGCAGCCGCAGCTCTGGGACGCCGCGGTGCCGCTGGAGGAGACGCTCGGCGCGCTGGACGCGGCGGTCGCGTCCGGCCGGGTGCGGTACCTCGGCGTGTCCAACCTGACCGGCTGGCAGACCGCGGTCGCGGCGACATGGCAGCGGGCGTGGCCGGGGCGGGCGCCGATCGTGTCCAGCCAGATGGAGTACTCGCTGCTGGAGCGCAGCGCGGAGCGCGAGGTGCTGCCGGCCTGCGAGCACGCCGGCATCGGGCTGCTGGCGTGGTCGCCGCTGGGCCGCGGGGTGCTCACCGGCAAGTACCGGCACGGCACCCCGTCGGACTCCCGGGCCGCCTCGCCGCACCTGCGCAACTTCGTCGGCCGGCACCTCACCGACACCGCGGCCCGGATCGTGGAGGCGGTGGCGATCGCCGCCGAGGGGCTGGGAACCTCGCCGCTCGCGGTCGCACTGGCCTGGGTGCGGGACCGTCCCGGGGTGGCCGCCCCGGTGGTGGGTGCCCGCACCGTCGGCCAGCTGTCCGGCTCCCTCGCCGCGGACGCCATCACGCTGCCGGCCGAGATCCGGTTGGCCCTCGACGACGTGTCCAGCCCGGACGCCGGCTACCAGGAACTCCTCGACCTGCCGGCGGCCCCGGCCTGACCCTGGCAGGTCGGTCGTGCGTGAGCGGGTACGGCCGCGCACCGATCCCCGAAGTGCTGACCCGGCCGGCGATGTGCGCACCGGCGTGGCGGCGGGCGAGGGAGCGGCGGCCGGTGGGTAGGGTGGGTGGCCGTGCCTGACAGTGACCCGGTGTTCGCCGCGTTCTGCGCGGCGGGGTTGTGGCCCGGTCTGGGGCGGGTGTTGACCGAGGCGCTGCCGGACGCGGGCGTCCTCGGGCCGGACGACGTGACCCCGACAAACCTCGCGGCCCTGCCCAAGGTCGGCACCACCCGGGCCGGCCGGCTGCTGTCCAGCTGGATCGGGGTCGCGCACATCTACCAGGTCGCCCAGCTGCTGGTGCCGGCCGGGCTGCCGGCGCGGCTGGCCGCCCGCGCGGTGGACGCGTTCGGCGACGACGCGGCGCGACTGCTCCGGGACGACCCGTGGCGGCTGCTCGAGCTGGCCGACCTCAAGATCGTCGATGTGGACCGGGTCGCGGTCGCCACGATCCCGGGCGTCCGCCGTGATGATCCGCGCCGCGGCCGGGCGCTGGTCGGCTACGTGCTGGCCCGGGCGGCGCGGGACGGCCACACCGTGCAGCCGGCCGCGGTCGTCCTCGGCGCGCTGGAGGCGGATGGCGTGCCGGACCCGGCCGGTGCGGTCGCCGCCGCCTGCGGGTCCGGCCTGGTGCTCGCGCATGACGCGCCCGACGACGACGCCGACCCGGCGGCCGACCCCACCGGCGCCGGGCCTGACCCCGAGCGCGCGGCGGACGGGGGGCCGGGGGCCACGGCGGCGGGCGGGGCGTTGCTCGCGTTGGAGCGGTACGCGATCGCCGAGGACGGTATCGCCGAGGCGATCGCCCGGCTGGCCGCGACCGCGAAGCCGATCGAGATCGCCGGCTCCCCCGGCGGCGCCGACCCGACCGCGGCGCTCGACGAGGCGCAGCGGGCCGCGGTGGCGGCCGCGCTGCGGCACGGGGTCAGCGTGCTGACCGGCGGGCCCGGCACCGGTAAGAGCCGGACGGTGTCGGCGGTCGTGGCGCTCGCGGCCGCGGCCGGGCAGCGGGTCGCGCTGGCCGCGCCGACCGGCCGGGCCGCCAAGCGGCTGGCCGAGCTGTGCGACGCGGAGGCGTCGACGCTGCACCGGCTGCTCGGCGCCCAGGGCATGACCGGCGAGTTCGCCCGCAACGAGGCCTGGCCGCTGGACGCCGACGTGATCGTGGTGGACGAGACCTCGATGCTGGACGTGGAGCTGGCGGCCGCGCTGCTGGACGCCTGCGCCGACGGCACCCATCTGTTGCTGGTCGGCGACCCCGCGCAGTTGCCGTCGATCGGGGCCGGGCGGGTGCTGGCCGACATCCTCGACTCCGGCGTGGTCCCGGTCACCGAGCTGACCACGCTGTACCGGCAGGCCGAGGGCGGCGCGATCGCCCGGCTGGCGACCGCGGTACGCGGGGGCGAGCTGGCGAGGGTCGACTCGCCGGACCGGGAGGTGGTCGTGGTCCCGGCCACCGGGTCGGCCGAGGCCGCGCACCGCACCGTCCAACTGGTCACCGACTCGATCCCGCGGGCGCTGGGTATCCCGGCCGACGAGGTGCAGGTGGTGACGCCGGTGCACCGCGGCCCGGCCGGCACGATCGAGCTGAACCGGGCGCTCAAGGCGAAGCTGAACCCGGGCTCGGGCGGCGGGTCGGTGGCCGGCTTCGACCCCGGCGACCGGGTCGTCGCCACCGCGAACCATCTCGAGCTGGACCCCGTCGGGTTCGCCAACGGCGAGGTCGGCGTCGTGACCGGCACCGGTGAGGGCGCGGTCACGGTCGAGTTCGCCGCCGGCCCGGCGAAGGTCACCGGCCGCGCGCTGGGCGACCTGCGGCATGGCTGGGCGATCACCGTGCACCGGGCGCAGGGCTCCGAATGGCCGGCGGTGATCGTGGTGATGCCACCGGAGGCGTCCGGCATGCTGTCCCGCCCGCTCGTCTACACCGCGCTGACCAGGGCGCGGCGACACCTGTCGGTGGTGCACGCCGCCGGCGGGGCGCTGCCCCGGGCGGTGCGCGAGGTCGGCGCCCGGCCCCGCCGGACCCGGCTGCGTGAGCTGCTGCTGGCGGCGGCCGGATCCGGCGGCGCGGCGGGCGGTGGAGGTGCTGCGGTCGGGTGACCGGCCGGAAAACACCCGGCCTCCGCGAGACGTTCCGCGGTTGACGGGGCAGAATCGCCGGCATGTCTTTGACAGTGGAGTACGAGTACGCGCCGGTGCGCATCCCGCCCGGCACCGACCGCGCGACGGCGGCCGTGCAGCTCGCCCTGCACGCCGAGTACGGCGGCTGGGAGCTGGCCAAGGTGCGCGTGCACTCCGACGGTTCCCGCCGGGTATGGCTCCGCCGCCGTCGCAGCCCGGGGCGGCTGCCGCTGCCCGGCCTCTCGCTCTAGCCGCACAGCCGTACCGCGCTACCCCCGCGCCGCGGCCCCGCCGGCCAACCCCGGCAGCGCCGGCGGCGCCACCGTGCCGCCGTCCGGGATCACCGGGCCGGGCACGCCGTGGAACCGGTACGCCGACGGTGGCCGCCCGGGCTGGATGTACCAGACCTCTCCCCCGGCCGCACCGTCGAGGATGTCCAGGAACGCCGCCGCCACGTCGGCGGGCACCAGCAGCGGGAAGCCGGCCGCGTCGAACTCCGCCCTGGCCGCCCCGAGGATCGCGGTGTCGGTGAACCCGGGGCACAGCGCGTTGATCCGGACCCCGTCGACGGCCAGCGGCTGCGCGAGCGCCCTGACGAACGCCACCACCGCCGTCTTCGTCAGCGTGTAGTACGGGTCGGACGGCATCGGCACCAGGCCGGCCAGCGACGCGGTGACCAGGATCGACCCGCCGCCGGCGGCGCGCAGCGCGGGCAGCGCGGCGTCCACCCCGAAGACCACGCCGTCCAGGTTCACCCCGACGATGCGCCGGTAGGCGGCCAGGTTCAACGGCCCCGGCACGTACCCGGTGGTGACGCCCGCGTTCAGCGCGATCACGTCGAGCCGGCCGTACTCGGCGGTGACCGTGGCCACCGCGGCCCGGTTGGCCGCCGGGTCGGTCACATCCAGGCCGAGCGCCAGCCCACCGACCCGCTCAGCCACCGCCATCGCGGCCGCCCCGTCCACGTCGGTCACCGCGACCCGGTAGCCCCGGCCGGACAGTGCGCCGGCCAGCGCCGCGCCGATGCCGCCGGCGCCGCCGGTGATCAGCGCGACCGGCGCGCCCGCCCCGGCCGTCGGTTCGGCGGCCATCAGCAGGTGCCGAGGAAGCGGTCCAGCACCCGCACGCCGAACGTCAGCGCGTCGGTCGGCACCCGCTCGTCCACGCCGTGGAAGGCGGCGGCGAAGTCGAACTCCGGCGGGAGCCGCAGCGGGGTGAAGCCGAAGCAGCGCATGCCGAGCCGCTCGAACGACTTCGCGTCGGTGCCGCCGGACAGCATGTACGGCACCGGCACCCCGGCCGGGTCCTCCGCGCGCAGCGCCGCGGCCATCGCCTCGACCAGCGGACCGTCGAACGTGGTCTCCACGGCCTGGTCGTGGTGCAGCCACTCGCGCTCGATGCCGGCGCCGAGCAGCTCGTCCAGCTGCGCGGCGAACGCCTCCTCCTGGCCGGGCAGGAACCGGCCGTCGACGACCGCGCTGGCGCTGCCGGGGATGACGTTCGACTTGTAGCCGGCGTCCAGCATGGTCGGGTTCGCGGTGTTCCGCAGCGTCGCGCCGACCAGCCGGGCCAGGCCGCCGAGGCGCGGCAGCAGCGTCTCGACGTCGTCCGGGTCGAGCTCGATGCCGACCGTGTCGGACAGCGCCTCCAGGAACGCCCGCACCGGCTTGGTCACGACGACCGGGAACTCGTGCCGGCCGACGCGGGCGACCGCCTCGGCCAGGCGCACCACCGCGTTGTCCTCGTGCACCATCGAGCCGTGCCCGGGCCGGCCGCGGGCGGTCAGCTTCAGCCAGGCCATCCCCTTCTCGGCGATCTGCACCAGGTACAGCCGCAGGTCCGGGCGGACGGTCAGGCTGAACCCGCCGACCTCGCTGATCGCCTCGGTGCAGCCCTCGAAGAGATCCGGGTGGTTGTCCACCAGCCAGCGGGCGCCCTTGCCGCCGCCGGCCTCTTCGTCGGCGACGAACGCGAGCACCACGTCCCGGGGCGGCTGGCGGCCGGTGCGGGCCCAGTCGCGGACGACGGCCAGCGTCATCGCGTCCATGTCCTTCATGTCCACCGCGCCGCGGCCCCACAGGTAGCCGTCGGAGATCTCGGCGGAGAACGGGTGCACCGACCACTCCGCCGGGTCGGCCGGCACCACGTCCAGGTGGCCGTGGATCAGCAGCGCCCCCCGGCTGGAATCGGCACCGGGAATCCGGGCCACCACGCTGGCCCGGCCCGGCTCCGACTCCAGCAGCGTGGAGGAGATCCCGACCTCGGCGAGCTTGCCGGCGACGTACTCCGCGGCCGGCCGCTCGGTGCTGGTCGGGTTCGACGTGTCAAAGCGGATCAGGTCGGCGCAGAGCCCGACCACCTCGTCCTCGGCGCCACTCGTCATCTCCCCTTCCTACCAGTACCGCCGGGCGTCGGGCACCGGGCACCGCCGACCACGCTTCGTCGGGCACCGGTCACGGACCGGCGCGATGCGCGCAGACTGTGGTTGGCGGCACCGACTCGTGGAGAGGTATCGGCGATGGCAACGTGGACGGAGTTGGTCGATCTCGTGCGGTCGAGCTACGAGATCGACGACGAGAGCCCGGACATGATCAAGATGGTTTTCAGCACCGGCGGGGCCGGCGACCTCCGTTCGCAGCTTGTCTTCCTCTGGCGGCAGACGCTGATGGAGGGGACCGAGGAGTGGGTCCAGATCGAGTCGCCGTTCGCCCGGGTCGGGTCGGTCGACCTGCGGCAGGCGTTGCAGGAGGTCGGCCGCATCGTCTGCGGCGGCGCGGCGATCCAGGATGACCTCGTCGTGATCCGCCACTCGGTCCCGTTGACCAACCTCGACCTGAACGAGTTCGAACGGCCGCTGCACCTGGTGACGACCACTGCTGACGATCTTGAGAAGAAGCTGGTCGGGGGCGATACGTACTGACACCGTGACCGTCAGGCCGGCCGGGTGCCGATGACCACGGTGGCGTCGCGCGAGCCGGCCCGCGACGCGGTCAGGCCGGCGCGGCTGACCGCGTCGACGGCGGCGGGGGCCTGCTGCTCGCTGGTCTCGACGAGCAGGTGGCCGCCGGGTGCCAGCCAGGCCGGCGCCTCGGCGAGCACCCGGCGGAAGACGTCGAGGCCGTCGGCGCCGCCGTCCAGCGCGACGCGGGGCTCGTGGTCGCGGGCGTCGGCCGGGAGCAGGTCGATCGCGCCGGTCGGCACGTACGGGACGTTGGCGACCAGCAGGTCGACCCGGCCGCGCAGGGTGGCCGGCAGCGGGCGGTACAGGTCGCCGGCGTAGACCGTGCCGGTGCCGGCGAGGTTGCGCCGGGCGCAGGCGACCGCCGCCGGGTCGATGTCGGCGGCGTGCAGTTCGACCCCGCCGAGCGCGGCGGCCAGCGCCGCGCCGACCGCGCCCGAGCCGCAGCACAGGTCCAGGACGACCGGAGCGGGTGTGCCGGCCGCCAGCGCCACGGCCCGGTCGGCGAGGAACTCGGTGCGGCGGCGCGGGACGAAGACGCCGGGGCCGACGGCGACGCGCAGGCCGTGGAACCCGGCCCAGCCCAGGACGTGCTCCAGCGGTTCGCCGGTGACGCGCCGGGCCAGCAGCGCCTCGAGCGCGGCCGGTTGCGGGGCGGCGGCGACGAGCAACCGGGCCTCGTCCTCGGCGAAGACGCAGCCGGCGGCGCGCAGCCGGCTGACGATGGTGACGGTGTCGATCACTACCGGCAACGGTACCGATCGGCCCGCCGGTCCCGACGGTCCGGTGGTCCGGTGGTGCCGGCGGTCAGGTGATCCCGGCGGGGCGGCGGGGTGGCTGGCCGAGCGCGTCCAGTTGGGCGCGGGCGCGGTCGGCCTCGGGGGCGCCGAGCTCGGTGAAGATCGCCAGCGCGTGCTGGAAGTGTTCGCGGGCGTCGTCGGCGTTGCCCAGCGCCCGGTGCGCGGTGCCGATGCCGAGGTGGGCGCGGGCGAGCTGGTGCCGGGCGCCGGTGCCGCGGGCGGCCGTGTGCGCGTCGACGTGGTGGCCGAGCGCGGCGGCCGGCTGGCCGGCGGCTGGGCGGCTTCGCCGAGACCGTTGTGCGCCCACGGTTCGCCGTCCCGGTCGCCGATCTCGGCGTAGATGGCCAGCGCCGCGCGGTGCTGCTCGGCGCCCCGCTCGGGCTGGCCCAGGCTGGTGTGGACGTCGCCGACCCGGGTCAGCGTGGCGGCCGCCCCGGCGTTGTTGCCCAGCTGGCGGTAGATGGCCAGCGCCTGCCGGTAGTGCTCCGCGGCCGCGGCCAGGCTGCGCAGGTCCAGCTCGACGTCGCCGAGCGCGCACAGCGCCTCGGCCTCACCCTGCTGGTCGCCGGCGCCGCGGTGCACGCCGACCGCCTGCTCGGCGTGCTCGGTCGCCCGCTCGTAGCGGCCCAGCCGAAGCTCGGCGCGGCTGAGGCTGTCCAGCGCCTGGGCCAGCCCGACCCGGTCGCCGGACCGTTCGAACAGCACCCGGGCCTGCTCGAAGTAGTCGGCGGCCTGCTGGTAGCGGCCGATCCGGTGGTTGGCCGAGCCGACGTTGCCCAGCGCGCGGCCCTGCCCGGTGAGGTCGCCGGCCTGCTGGTAGAGCGCCAGGGCCTGCCGGTGGTGCTCGGCCGCCTGTTCCCACCGGCCCAGCTGCCCGTGCGTGATGCCCAGCCCGATCAGCGCCTGCGCCTGCCCGGCCAGGTCGCCCAGCTGCCGCGCGGCCAGGCTGGCGTGCGAGTGGACCGTCAGCGCGTCGGTGTCGCTGCCGCCGGCCAGGTACCGGTAGAGGATCGGGGACAGCCGGACCGCGTGCGCCGGCCAGCCGTGCCCGGCGGCCCGGCTGGCGACCGCGACCAGGGCCGGCCGCTCGGTGCCCAGCCAGGTCAGCGCGGCCTCCCGGCCCGGCAGCGCGGGGGTGGGCGTGGCCGGTGGCTGGATCGCCGGGCGGCGGTGCGCCTCGGCCGGGTACAGCTGGTCGACCGCGGCGGCGGCGGTGGCCAGGTAGTAGTCGAACAGCCGACCCAGCGCGGCCCGCTGCTCGGCCGCCGGATCCTGCGCCGCGGCCAGGCCGGCGGCGTACCCGCGCAGCAGGTCGTGCATGTCGTACCGGCACCCGACCCCGCCGGCCCTGGCGCCGGCGGTGATCAGGTGCGCCCGGGCCAGCTGGTCGAGGCTCTGCTGGGCGTCGGCGAGGTCGATGCCGGCCAGCGCGGCCGCGGCGTAGGCGTCCAGGTCCGGGCCGGGGTGCAGGCCGATGAGCCGGAACACCCGGCCCACCCCGGCCGGCAGGTGCCGGTACGACCAGGAGAACACGCTGGTCACGGCCGCCCGCGGGTCGCCGCCGGCGTTGAGCAGGTCGAGGCGGCGCTGCCGGTGTTCCAGCTCGGCGACCAGGTCCGACAGGGCCGCCCGGGGCCGGCTGGCGGCCAGCTCAGCGGCTACCCGCAGCGCCAGCGGCAGCCGGACGCAGGCCCCGGCCAGCGCCGCGGCCGCGGCCGGCTCGGCCGCCACCCGCCCGCCGATCAGCTCGCCGAGCAACTCGATCGCGTCGGCGGCCGGTAGCAGGTCGAGCGCGAGCCGGCGGGCGCCGTGCAGCGCGACCAGCCCGGACAGCTGGTCGCGGCTGGTGACCAGCACCAGCGCGGTCGGCGTGCCGGGCAGCAGCGGCCGGACCTGCTCCACCGAGCCGGCGTTGTCCAGTACGACCAGGATGCGCCGGCCGGCGATCTCGCTGCGGTAGCGGGCGGCCCGCTCGGCCACGTCCAGCGGCAGGCCGGCGGCCGGCACGCCCAGCCCGTCCAGCAGGCCGGCCAGCGCGTCCAGCGTGGTCATCGGCTGGTCCGGGTCGTAGCCGCGCAGGTTCAGGTACAGCTGGCCACCGGGGTAGCGGTCGGCGACGCGGTGCGCCCAGTGCAGCGCCAGCGCGGTCTTGCCCACCCCGGCGGTGCCGGCCAGCGCCGCGAGCACCATCGCGGTCGGCTGCCGGGCCGCGCCGGCCAGCACCCGGTCCAGCTCGGCGAGCTCGGCGCCGCGGCCGGTGAAGCCGGGCACGTCCGGCGGCAGCTGCGCGGGCCGCGCGCGGGGGACGGCCGGCGGCGCGGCCGCGAGCAGCCGCGCGTCCTGGCCGAGGACCTGCTGGTGGATCTCGACGAGCCGGCGCGTCGGTTCCAGGCCGGCGCGGTCGATCAGCATGGCCCGGGCGCGCCGGAACGCGTCCAGCGCGTCGGCCTGCCGGCCGGCGCGGTACAGCGCGATCATCAGCTGCCCCCAGAACCGCTCGTGCCCCGGGTGCTCGTCGGTCAGCGCGGCCAGCTCGGCGACCAGCGTCGGGCCGGCACCGCCCGCCAGGTCGGCGTCGATGCGGTCCTCGGTGGCGGCCAGCCGGAGCCGGTGCAGCCGGGCCGCCTCGGCGCGCAGCACCGGGACATCCGGGAACTCCCCGTACGCCTCGCCGCGCCAGAGGCCGAGCGCGCCGGACAGGGTGGCCGCCGCGGTCGCCTCCGCCGCCGCGAGCTGCCGCCGGCCGGCGGCGGCGAGGCCCTCGAACCTGGCGGCGTCGAGCGCGTCGGCGGGGACCCGCAGGACGTAGCCGGCCGGGTGCGTCGCGATCAGCTCGCCGGCCGGCCCGGCCGGCAGGGCCTGGCGGAGCCGGGACAGGTAGGTGCGGGTGGTGCGCTGCGCGTCGGCCGGCGCGTCCTCGCCCCAGAGGCCGTCCACCAGCGTGCTGACGCTGACTACCCGGCCGGCGCCCGCGATCAGCAGCGCGAGCAGCGTGCGCAGCCGGGGGCCGCCCAGGTTGATCAGCTGCCCGCCGGCGGCCACCTCCAGCGGCCCGAGCACCCGGAACTCGACAGGCGGCGGCGCGCCCGCCTCGCCACCAGCTCCGGCCCGGCCCACGGCTACCAGGGTGCCGTCCGGGTACCGATAACGCCATCAGGCACGGCGGCGGGTGATAGCTGCCGTGTCGTGGCCTCGCCACGGTCAGTCGGTCAGGCAGCGGCCACCGGGCAGCGGGCCGCCGACCTGGCTGCCGGACGACCCGGCCGGCAGCCAGTAGCCGAAGGCGCAGACGCCGTCGATCCGTACCGCGTAGACCACCGCGCCGGTCGGCGCGGGGTCGACCGGCCGCGCCACCCGCACGATCACGTCGGCGTAGCGCTCGACGAGCAGCGCCCGGCGGATCTGCCGGACGGCCTCGTCCACCGGCACGGCCGGCGGGGCCGGCACCGGGACCGGCCCGCCCGGGCTGGCCGGCACCGGTCCGCGGCATGCTCCCGGGCGGGCAGCGGGGCCCGCGTCTGGCCGGCCGCCGGGGGGCGCGTCGGGCCGGGCGTCGAGGCTTGCGTCGGGCCGGCCGCCGAGGGGGCCGTCGGGCCGGGCGTCGGGGCTTGCGTCGGGCCCGCCACCGGGGCCCGCGCCGGGCGGGCCGCCGGGGGGTCCGTCGGGCGGGTCGCCGGGGGGTCCGTCGGGCGGGTCGCCGGGACCGCGGCGGGGACGGGGAACCAGGCGGCCGCCGGGAGGCGCGGCACAGGTGGCCCGCGCGGCGGCCAGCACCACCGCGCTCAGCCGGGCGCTGGCCCGCAGGGCCTGCTCGTGCTGCACCGGGTCGAGCTGCTCCCGCCGGCCGTGGTCGATGGCCGCCCGCTGGCAGTACCGGAGGCCGTCGTCCCGGCCGGCCACGCTGTCGCCCGTGCTCGTGTACGTGCACGCGTAGGACCGGTCGGCCGACCCGGCCACGCCGGCGGCGCCGGACCGGGTCCGGGTGAGGTGGTTGAGCGTGATGCTGACCCCGCCGAGCACCAGCGTCGCCGCGACCAGCACCGCCAGCGGCCACCACCGCCGCGCCGCCCCGGGCGGCTGCACCAACCTGTCCGGCTGGTCCGGTTGATCAACCTGCGCTGGCTCGTCCGGTGAATCAGACTCCGACTCCACAACCGGACTCTACCGACCACCCACCGGACCGGGCGCCCGCGGGCGGTCCGGAACTGATCAGCTCCACGCACCCGCTCGCCCTGGCCCGAGCCGGCCGCCGGGACTCGTAGAATCGCCGGATGGTCGCGCCCGGGGTGGAACGTGAGGTGGCGGAAGCGCTGCGGGTGTTGCGCCGGGTGTTCGGGTACGACGCGTTCCGGGGCAGCCAGCGGGAGATCATCGAGCACGTGGTCGGCGGCGGCGACGCGCTGGTGCTGATGCCGACCGGCGGCGGGAAGTCGCTGTGTTACCAGATCCCGGCGCTGCTGCGGGACGGCGTCGCGGTCGTGGTATCGCCGCTGATCGCGCTGATGCAGGACCAGGTGGACGCGGTGCGGGCGCTCGGCGTCCGGGCCGGGTTCCTCAACTCCTCCCAGGGGTTCGAGGCACGGCGGGAGGTCGAGGCCGCGTTCCTGGCCGGCGAGCTGGACCTGCTCTACCTCGCCCCGGAGGCGCTGGCCGGCGGGCCGGCGATGCGGCTGCTGGAGCGCGGCAAGATCGGGCTGTTCGCCATCGACGAGGCGCACTGCGTGGCGCAGTGGGGCCACGACTTCCGGCCGGACTACCTCACCCTCTCGATGCTGCATGAGCGCTGGCCGGCGGTGCCGCGGATCGCGCTGACCGCCACCGCCACCACCAACACCCGCACCGAGATCGCCGACCGGCTCAAGCTCACCGCGGCCCGGCACTTCGTGACCAGCTTCGACCGGCCGAACATCCAGTACCGGATCGTGCCGAAGAACGAGCCGCGACGGCAGCTGCTCGACCTGCTGCGCACCGAGCACGCCGGGGACGCCGGCATCGTCTACTGCCTGTCCCGCGCCTCGGTGGACAAGACCGCCGAGTTCCTCGTCACGAACGGGATCACCGCGCTGCCGTACCACGCCGGGCTGGACGCGCGGACCCGGTCCGCGAACCAGTCCCGGTTCCTGCGCGAGGACGGCCTGATCATGGTCGCCACGATCGCGTTCGGGATGGGCATCGACAAGCCGGACGTGCGCTTCGTCGCGCACCTGGACCTGCCCAAGTCGGTCGAGGGCTACTACCAGGAGACCGGCCGGGCCGGCCGCGACGGGCTGCCGTCCACCGCCTGGCTCGCGTACGGCCTGCAGGACGTCGTGCAGCAGCGGAAGATGATCGACAGCTCCGAGGGCGGCCCGGCGCACCGCCGCATGCTGGCCCGGCACCTGGACGCGATGCTCGCCCTGTGCGAGACGACCGAGTGCCGGCGGGTGCAGCTGCTCGGCTACTTCGGCGAGCCGAGCGCGCCGTGCGGCAACTGCGACAACTGCCTGACGCCGCCCGAGTCGTGGGACGCGACGATCCCGGCGCAGAAGCTGCTGTCGACGGTCTGGCGGTTGCAGCGGGAACGGAACCAGAAGTTCGGCGCCGGCCAGTCGATCGACATCCTGCTCGGCAAGCAGACCGAGAAGGTGGGCCAGCACGGGCACGACGCGCTGAAGACCTTCGGCATCGGCACCGAGCTGAGCGAGCCGGAGTGGCGGGCGGTGGTCCGGCAGCTGCTGGCGCAGAGCCTGCTGGCGGTGGAGGGCGACTACGGGACGCTGGTGCTCACCGAGGCCAGTGCCTCGGTGCTCGGCCAGCAGCGCCAGGTGATGATGCGCCGCGAGCCGGAGCGGGTCGCCCGCGGCCGGGCCCGCCCGGCCCGCGCCGCCGCCGTGGTCGAACTGCCGGCCGGGGCGGCGCCGGTGTTCGAGCGGCTCCGCGCCTGGCGCGCGGCCACCGCGAAGGAGCAGGGCGTACCGGCGTACGTGGTGTTCCACGACGCGACGCTGCGCCAGATCGCCACCGAGATGCCGGCCACGTTGACCGCTCTCGGCACGATCAGCGGCGTCGGCGAGAACAAGCTCGCCAAGTACGGGCAGCAGATCCTGGACGTGCTGCGGGGGGCGGCCCCGGACGACGGGCCCGACGCCCCGCCGGACGAGCCCCCGGACGAGCCCCCGGACGAGGAGCCCTGACGCCGGGGGCCGGTCGGGTAGCTGTTGTCGCCGCCCACACGTCGGCCGGGTCGCCGTTGTCGCGATCACCGCGGGTCGGGCGACCGGACGCCGCCGGCGCCGCCGCTCCCGTGGCCGGCGGGCCGGGTCAGCGGCTGGGCAACGTCAGGATCTGCTGGAAGCCGGCCGGCGTGGCCCGGACCCGGCCGGTGAACGGGTGGTCAAGCTCGACGGTCAGGTAGACCAGGATGCCGATCAGGCCGGCCAGCGCGGCCACCATAACGCCCTGCACCAGCGCGCTCTCCGCGCCGAACAGGCAGCCGAAACCGATCGTCAGCATCGCGCCGAGCCCGATCGCCAGCCAGACCGTGGTCGGCAACGTGTTGCGCGCGGCGGACAGCCGCATCGACCGGGCCTCCACCAGGTCGTCGAGCAGGTCGCGGGCGCGGGCCAGGGTGCCGCCCGCGTTCGCGCCGGCGTCCACTGCCGGCGCCGTGACCGTCCACAGTGCGCCGAGCGTCGGAGTCGAGTCGGCCGGCAGGCCACCGGCCGCCAACTGCGGGAACTCCCCGTCCACCACGTTGAGCACGTACGCGTGCAGCGCCAGCAGGGCCGCGCGCCGGGCCGCTTCGTCGGCGGCGGTGGTCGTACGGCCGGCGGTCGAGGCGAGCTCGTGCTGCATCGCCAGCGCGACCGCGGCTTCGCGGTCGGTGACGGCCAGCGCGTCGCTGTACTGCTCCCAGAGCACCACCACCACGAAGCCGAGCAGCACCCCGTACATCGCGCCGGCCACGGCGAAGATGAACCCCGCGACGTCGTTGTGCCGGCGCCGCCGGGCGGCCGGCCACCGCATGTGCACCATCCGGAACGCAAGGATGGACACCGCGGCGAGCCCGCCGACGATCAGCACGAGCGCCAGCCACTGCGGCTGCCGCAGCAACCAGACGGTCACCGGCGCGGCGCCGCGGCGGGCGGCCGCGTCCGCATGCCACCGGCGCCGGCGGGTCCACCTGCCCGGCCCGGATCGAATTGGTAACTCATTGTATGAGTACGACTACACCAAGTCAGGAGGAGTGGCAACCATACGGTGCCACGGCCCGGCCGCGGCGCGTCGCCGGCCGGCCTGACTCGTTCCCGGCCCGCCGGCCGGGCCGTCCGCCAGGACCCTACGTGCCGGAGGCGACCGGGAATGGGGACCCGTCCTGCGCCGAGATCAGCACGCGGGCGCCCAGCGGCACGGACAGCGTCGCGCTCGCCGAGCGGTGGTAGCTGGCGTCCCTGCAGATCCCCGGCCGGTTGTCCTCCTCCTCCGCTTCCTCGTCGGCCGCGTCGACCAGCCCGATCCGCAGGGCCGCCGCCTGCGGCGACTCGACCACCCGCAGCGCGTACCGCTGCTTGCAGGCGGTGGTGCCGGAGTCCGGGCTGAGGAAGCCGACCGAGACCGTGCGGCCGTCCGCGCTGAGCGTGGCGTTGCCCAGGCTCAGGTCGTGGCCCGCGCCGGCCGGCAGCCGCGGGGCGAACCGGGCGGACGGTGCGACCGCGAGCACCACCGCCGGCTGGGGCACCCCGGCCAGCCGGAACAGCCAGGCCGGCAGCGGCACGCTGCCGCGGTCGGTGCGGAAGCCGACCGAGCCGAGCCGGATCCCGGTCACCCGCAGCCGGTTGCGGCCGACCGGGCCGGCCGGCCCGACCGCGCCGTGCGCGACCAGCGCGCCGGCGGCCTGCTTCGCACCGATCAGCGGCAGCCCGGCGGCGCGGGCCGGGCCGGGCGGGTAGCCGGCTGGCAGATCGAACGCGCCGGCGAGGTACGCGAGCTTGCCGTCGGCGTCCGGGAAGCCGCCGGCCGGGTCCAGCACGGGCGCGTCGACCAGCACCAGCGGGCGGGGCGACGCGGTCACCGGGAACGCCGCCCAGGCCTTGAGGGCGCGCACCGCGTCCGCCTCGCTCGGGCCCTGGATCTCGCCCGGGCGGGTGCCGCCGCCCGCCGTCGGGGCGGACCGGCAGCCCGCCGCCGCCAACGCGACAGCCAGGCCACCCGCAAGCAGGCCGCGCCGGCCGACCTCGTGCACCATCGCGAACCTCCGCACGTCGCAACCGCTGGGCTCCGGCCGCCGCGACCAGTTCGGGGCCTATTACATCCCACTGACAGCGCGCTTGTCCCGATGTGGCCGTGCCTGGACTGAAGCCCTGCAGCCTGGCCGTCCCGACGGGCGGGCCCGCCGCGTGCAGCCGGAACTTCGGGTGGATCAGACCGCGGTCGGGCGCCTCCGTAGAGCGCTGATGGGCGGGCGCGGCCTGCACCGGTCGCAGCGGTGGCGGAGTGCCCGGACCGGCGTCCCCCCACGCCGGCCCGGGCCTTCCCCGTCCCGCCGGAAAACCTCCGGGCGGATCCGCCCGGCCGGCAGCATGATGTCCCTGGACCGGCGCCGGTGAGGAGGTTCCCTGGATGGCCTTGGAGCTGACCGCCGGCATCGACGCGGCGGCGGTCGTGCTGGTCGAGGGCCACAGCGACATGTCCGCGCTGGCGGCGCTGGCCCGCCGGCGTGGCCGCGCCCTGGCGGACGAGGGCGTGGCGATCGTGCCGATGGGTGGGGCGACGAACATCGGCCACTTCCTCGCCCGGTTCGGCCCGGCCGGGCTCGGCCTGCGGCTGGCCGGGCTCTGCGACGCCGGTGAGGAGGGCTTCTTCCGGCGCGCCCTGGAGCGGGCCGGTGTGGGCACCGGCCTGTCCCGCGCCGGCATGGAGGCGCTCGGCTTCTACGTCTGCGACGCCGACCTGGAGGACGAGCTGATCCGGGCCCACGGCGTGGCCGCGGTGGAGCGGATCGTCGAGGCCGAGGGCGACCTCGGCTCGTTCCGGACCCTGCAGAAGCAGCCGGCGCACCAGGGCCGGAGCACCGTCGGCCAACTGCGCCGGTTCATCGGCACCCGGTCCGGCCGCAAGCACCACTACGCCCGGGTGCTGGTCGACGCGCTCGACCTCGACCAGGTCCCGCGGCCGCTGGACGCCGTCCTCGCCCACGTCCGCGGCCGCTCGTAGCGGCCCCGCGCCGGGGGCCGGACGGCTGGCGTCCGGCCCCCGGGTGCGGTGCGGTGCGGTCAGGCCGGGCAGTTGCCGATGTCGCTCTCGGACGAGGCCACGACCACGTTCGTGGCGGCCAGGCCCAGCGCGTTGACGGTGACGTGGACGGCGTTCACGGTCAGGCCGGCGTCCGGTGTGGTGATCGGGATCTGCTCGTTGAGCACGAGCTTCACCACGCCGACGTTGACGGTCGTGTTGGGTGCGATGTTCGTCGGTTGGCTGATCACCACCGTGCTGCCGACCTTGAGGAAGGCGATCGTGGTGGTGCCGGTCGAGCCGGCGCAGGTGGTTGTCGAAGTCGACCGGATCGCCGTCAGCGTGATCACCGGGATGCCGGTGATGCCCACGGTGGTGTCGTCCACCGACGCCGAGGCGGCCGAGCGGCCGGGGAACGCGGTGGTGGCGACCTGCGCGCAGAGCACGTGCGCGCTGACCAGCCCCCCGACGCTCGCCACGCAGGGCACCGAGCTCGTGGCAACGCGCTGATCGCGGCACCCAGCGTATGGCCATTGCTCGGGTCGTGGCTGGGTGCGTCACCAATCAGCAGGACGATCCGGATCGTGTGGCTGTTCGCCTGTACGTTCCTGAGGACCGAGCCCATGCTCCCGGTCGTGTCAATCAGGAACACGATATCCGGCTCCGGCGGGATCGCCGGCGTGGAGACGGTCTTCGCGACCGTGGTCGTACCACCTGGTCCAAGGTCCGGCGTCACCGTCGACGGGGTCACCCCCGGCGCCGCCAGCGCCTGGCCCGTCGATATCGCACCAGCGCGAGACAGTCAGCCGGCGGTCGGCGGCGGTGCGCCGGCCCGGCGCAGCTCGTCGAGCTGCCGACGGCAGGAGACGAGCGTGGGTTCGGCCTCGGTGACGGCGCCGTCGAGGATGCCGATCGCGGCCCTGAGGTACTCCTCGGCGCCGGCCGGATCGCCGAGCAGCCGGCGGCACCGGGCGAGGTTGTGCAACGTGATCGCCACGTCCGGGTGGCGGACGCCGAGGGCCGCCTGCTTGACCGCGAGCGCCCGCCGCAGCGTGTCGGCGGCGGCAGCCGGGTCGCCGTCCCGGTACTGGAGCGAGCCGAGGTTGTGCAGGGTGACGCCGACCTCATGATGATCGGGCCCGAGCGCCCGCTGGTAGGTCTCCAGAACCGCGGTCAGCACGGCGCGGGCCTCGGCCAGGTGGCCGAGGTCGATGAGGATCGCGGCCAGCGCCGCGCGGTCCGCGGCGAGCGCGAGCGGATCGGCGCCGGCCCGCGCCTCCCGGACCGCGATCCCCCGGCGGGCCAGCGGTTCGGCGGCCCGGGCGTCCCCCCGTGCGTGCGCCAGGCCGCCCAGGTTGTGCAGGATCGCCGCCACCTCGCCGCCGGAGCCGGCGCCGGCATCGTGCAGCTCGCAGATCGCCAACGCCCGCCGGTACGACCGCTCGGCCGCGTCGAAGTCACCCCGGTACTTGCCGAGGATCCCGCGCTCGTTCAGCAGGACGACCAACTCCGGCGCATCCACCCCGAGCCCGGCCTCCACCCCGGTGATCGCCCGGCGCAGGCAGGCCTCGGCGCCGGGATAGTCGCCGGCCTCCCGCAGCGCCCGCGCCGCGGCGACCGAACCGGTCACCCCCGCCGCGTCCACCGGCTAGACCAGCACCTGGTTGTGGTTCAGGCCGCACTCGTCCGGATGGCAGTCGCCCCCCACCGCCATCACCGCGGCGCCCGGCGCGCCGCCCGCGGCGCCGTGGGCCACCCCGCCGGCGCCCGCACCGGCCGCGGCCACCACCCCGAGGCCGGCCACCACCCCGAGGCCGGCCGCCATGACCCGCCACCGCACCACCCGAGCGAACCTGCTCATCGCCGTCCTCCACCTCAAGCCGGCCGCGCCCCGGACGGCCTGCACAACATCACAGGCCCTGCTGACGCGGCCCTGAAACGCGTCGCCCGGGCCGCTCCCACCCCAGCCGTGTCGCTGCGTCGGGATGTGTCACGCGACGTGTCGGGCCGGGGACGGGCTGCCCGAGCCGTCAGCGCAGCGGCGCGATCCAGCCCGGCAGATGCGTCGGGTCAGCGACCAACCGCATGCCCTCGACGATGCGCACCATCTCGGCCCGGTCGACGCCGGCGTGCCCGGCCGGATAGACGGTCACCCAGATATGTAGCCCGCGCAGGTCGAACACCTGCAGGATCGCCGCGTCGTGGTCGATCGCGTCCCAGCGCGCCGGCCGACCGAGCACGGTCATGTTGGGCGCGCGATACTTCGGCCCGCCGATCTGGTCGCTGGTCACCGCCTCGACCGCCAGCCAGGCCTTCGCCGCGGGCGTGCCGGGCCGGTCGTCGAAAGCGATCTCCGCGGTGAGCGCGGGCGGGTCGGAGCGGACGACCCGGCCCGGGTCGCCGCCGGTGTCGCCGTCCATCCCCACCCGGTCCACCCGCCGGTCGACCCGCACAGCCGCGACCCCGGGCGGCAGGTGGGTCAGCCGGAACGGGGCCGTCAGCGGCTCGCCGTGGCGCAGGTCGACCGAGTCGGCCACCCGGTTGAGGGTGGCGTTGCCGACGCTCCCGTTGACACCGAGCTGGAGCGAGCCGCCGACCGCGCGGTGCACCGGGAACTGCCCGCCATCCAGCACCGGCGCGTTCTCCGGGCGGCCGGTGACCGACGGGTCCCACAGCCGGACCCGTAGCCAGTCGTTGCCGTCCGGCCCGACGAAGCTGCGTTCGGCGTACCCGGGGCCGGTGCTGATGTCACCGGGGCCGATCCACCCGGCCGGCAGCACGCCGACCGTGAACGGAGCCGTCATCGGCTGCAGCATGATCCGCGGCACCGTCTCGGGGTGGGTAGCCGTGGTCGCGGCGATGGTCGGCCGGGCCGGGCCGCCGTCCGGGCGCAGCACCACGACCGGTACCGCGACGGCGACCGCGGCGCACGCGGCGGCGGCCGCGATCGGGACCAGCCGCCCCCGCCGGCCGGCGTCCAGCCGCCGGGTGATCTCCGCCCGGACCTCGGCCACGTCCGGCGCCAGGTCGGCCCGCTCGCGCATGGCCGCCCGCAGCGTGTCCTCCGTGATCATGACGACTCTCCTGTCAGTGGTGAGAATTCGCGGGTCAGCCGCACCCGGAGGGCGGCCAGGGCCCGGGACGCGTGGCCGCGGACGGTGCCCGGCGCGCAGCCGAGCACCTCGGCGATCTCGGCGTCGGTGAGGCCTTCGTAGTAGCGCAGTACCAGGACGGCCCGCTGGTAGCGGGGCAGCGTGGCCAGCCGCTGCCAGGCCGCGTCCCGTTCGGCCGTGTCGGTGGCCGGGTCGGCCGCGATCCGGTCCGGGAGCCCGGTCAGCACGACCTGGCGGGTCGACCAGCGCCGCCGCCAGGACAGGTACTCGTTCGTCACCATCCGGTGCACGTACCGCTCCGGATGCTCGACGGCGGCGATCTGCGCCCACCGTCCGTACGCGCGGATCATGACGTCCTGCACGATGTCCTGGGCGAGGTCGCGGTTGCCGGTGAGCACGACCGCGTACCGCAGCAACGCGGCCAACCGGTCGGCGACGAACTCCTCGAAGGACATACCTGAAGAACGCGGGCCGCGGCCGGATCCGCTGTCAGCGCCGGCCGCCGCGCGGGTCAGCGGTCAGCCTCGGCCGGTGACAGGTCGAGGTCGCGGAGCTTGCCGCGGACGGCGTCGGCGGCATGCCGGTCCAGGTCGGTGAGCAGGTCCAGGGCCTGCTGCCAGGCGATGCGGGCCGCTTCCGGGTTGCCCGCGGCCTGGTAGGTGTCGCCGAAGTGGGTCAGCACCGCGGCCTCGTGGTAGCGGTCGCCCACCTCGCGGTACAGGTCCAGCGCGCGCTGGTAGCAGTGCACGGCCCGGGTGTGGTCGGCGAGGTGGTGGTGGGCGTAGCCGATGCTGTCCCAGGTGTCGGCTTCCCCGTTGCGGTCGCCGACCTGCTGGAACAGGGCCAACGCGCGGGTGCAGGCCGCGAGGGCGCGGACGTGGTCGCCGAGTACGGTCTGGTACCAGCCGACGGCGTTCAGCGCGCGGGCCTGGCCCTGCGGGTGGCCGGCGGTCGTGAACACCGCCAGCGCCTGCTCGGCCTGGTCGAGTGCCTGGTCGAGGTGTTCCTGGCGTTCCCAGAGCAGGCAGAGTTCCAGGTGGATGCGGCCGCGGCCGATCGGGTCGCCGGCCGCGTCACACAGGTCCAGGGCGTCGCGGTAGGCGGTGTGCGCGTCGACGTAGCGGCCCTGCAGGGTGTAGGCGTGGGCCAGGCGGCGGTGGGCGTGGGCCTGCGCGGTCGGGTCACCGAGCCGGTCGGCGGCGCGCGTCGCGGCCCGCCAGGCGGTGGCGTGTTCCTGCCGGTGCCCGCGTCGCCACAGGAAGGTGTCCAGCGCCCAGGCCAGCTGCCAGGTGTGGGCGTCGCGGCCGGCGTCGGCGGCCAGCCGCAGCACCGCGATCAGGACGAGGTGTTCGTCGGTCAGCCAGGCCTGCGCCGTGGCCCGGTCGGCGAGTTGCTCGGGGCCGGTGCCGGCGGCGGGTGGGGTCAGCGGGACCGCCATCGGGTCGCGTAGCGGGTCCATCCGCCGGGCCGCGGCGTGCGCGGTGTGCGTGTAGTGGTCCAGGGCGCGGTCGAGCGCGGCCGCCCGTTCGTCGTCGGGGTCGGCGCCGGCCAGGTCGCCGGCGTAGGCGCGGAGCAGGTCGTGGAAGGTGTACCGGCCGGGCGCGTGCTCGGTGAGCAGGTTGGCCCGGGTCAGCTCGGTCAGCTGCCGCCGCGTTTCGGCCGGCGACTGGCCGGCGAGGCTGGCCGCGGCGGGGACCGAGGTGTCCGGGCCGGGCAGCAGCCCGAGCAGCCGGAACAGCCGGGCCGCCGCCGGGCTCAGCGCGGTGTAGGACCACGAGAACACCGCCCGCACCTGGGTGACCGGGTCACCGGCGTCCAGCCGGCTCAGCCGGCCGCCGGCGTCGGCGAGTTCGGCCGCGATCGCGGCCAGCGGGAAGGCGGACTGCTCGGCGCGGGCGGCGGCGATCGTCAGCGCCAGCGGCAGCCGCGCGCACCGGGTGATGATCTCCTCGACCGCCGCCGGCTCGGCCGCGACCCGGTCGGGCAGCCGGCGGGCGAGCAGCTGGGTCGCCTCGGCCGGGGTGAGCAGGTCGAGCGTGACGGGCTGGGCGCCGTCGGCGGCGACCAGCGGCGTCAGCTGGTTGCGGCTGGTCACCACGGTGACCGCGGTGGGCGTGCCGGGCAGCAGCGGCCGGGCCTGCTCGGCGTCGCGGGCGTTGTCCAGCACCACCAGCACCCGCTTGTTGTTCAGCAGGCTGCGGTACAGCGCGGCCTGGGCGTCCAGCTCGGGCGGGATCCGGTCGGCCGGCACCCCCAGCGCCTCGATGAACCGGCGGACGGCCGCGGCCGGCTCCATCACCTGGCCGCCCTGGTGGAAGCCGCGCAGGTTCACGTACAGCTGGCCGTCCGGGAACCGGCCCGCGACCCGGTGCGCCCAGTGCACCGCCAGCGCGGTCTTGCCCACCCCGGCGGTGCCGGAGATCGCGGTGATCACCGCCGCGGTCGGCGCCCCGGCCGCCGCGGCCAGCATGCCGTCGAGGCGGGCCAGGTGCCCGGCCCGGCCGGCGAACCCCGGCACGTCGCCGGGCAGCTGGGCGGGCACGGCCGGGGGCTCGGCCGGTTCCGCCGGGGCCGCCGGCGGGCCGGGCGGCGGTGCTGGCAGCGGCGGGAGCGGCTCACCGGCCAGCACCGCGTCCTGGAGCCTGCGCAGGTCGGCGCCGGGGTCGATGCCCAGCTCGGTGCGCAGGCGGTGGGCGACGGCCGCGCAGAGTTCGGCCGCCTCGTTCGGCCGCCCGTCGGCCGCCAGCGCCCACCCGGCGACGACCGCCAGCGCCTCGCTGTGCGGGTGCTCCTCGGTCAGCTCCCGCATCACCGGAACCACCCGGGCGTGCTGGCCCAGCCGCAGCGCCGCCCGGCCCCACTCGACCGCGGCCTCCAGCCGTTCCAGCCCCCACATCTCGCGCTGCCGGACCGCCCATTCGCCGCGGAGGCCGGCCAGCGGCACCCCCCGCCAGAGCCCCAGCGCCTCCTCCAGCAGCGCGACCCGATCGGCGTCGGCACGCTCGCCGCGGCCGGCCGCCGCGGCGAGCCGGCGGAACCGCAGCAGGTCCACCCCGTCCGGGTCGACCCGCAGCACGTAACCGGTGGGCTGCCAGACGATCCAGCGATCCTCGGGCCGGGCCGGGCCGCCCGGCTCGCCACCGCCCGCGGCTTCGGCCTCGGTCAGCGCCCGGCGGAGGTGGGTGATCCGCACCGCCACCGCGTCGCGCGCCTGGGCCGGCGGGCCATCCCCCCACACCCGATCGATCACGCGCTCGACCGGAACCGTGCGCCCCGCCTCGACCGCCAGCGCGGCCAGCACCGTCTGCTGCTGCGGCGCCCCGGCCGGCCCGCCCCGGCCACCGGACCACACCTCGACCGGTCCCAACAACCGAATCTCGACCACACCTGTCCGCCTTCTCCGGGGCCCGCCGGATGGCAACGGTATGGCATCATCCCCGCAAAGAGCTCCTAACTCGGACGAGCTTGGACGCCGGCGCCGGCGATCGCGCGGCGGCGGCCGGTGTGTGCTAGGTCTGGTCGGTGACACGCGAGCAGGACAGCGAGCGGGCCGTGCCCGCGATGGCCGGCCAGCCGGACACCGGCGACCTCGCGGACCTGTTCGCGTCGGTGCCCGGGTCGGCCGGCGGCGGAGATTCCGAGAGCGTCCGGACGGTGCTGATCGCGCTGGCCGCCAACGTGCTGGTGGCGGTGGCGAAGTCGATCGCCGCGGTGCTCACCGCGTCGGCGTCGCTGCTGGCCGAGGCCGCGCACTCGTGGGCCGACGCCGGCAACGAGGTGTTCCTGGCCATCGCCACCCGGCGGTCACGCCGGCCGCCGGACGCGCGGCACCCGCTCGGGCACGGCCGGGAGGCCTACGTCTGGGCACTGCTGGCGGCGCTCGGCCTGTTCGTCGCCGGCGCCGCCGTGTCGGTCACCCGCGGCATCCAGGAGCTGATCGCGCCCGAGCCGGCCAGCGATTTCGCCGTCGGCTACGCGGTGCTCGCGATCGCCTTCGTCCTCGAAAGCATCTCGTTCACCCAGGCGATCCGCCAGGTCAGGGCCGAAGCCGCGACGTTCGGGCGGGACCTGATCGAGCACGTCCTGGCCACCTCCGACCCCACGCTGCGGGCGGTCTTCGCGGAGGACGCCGCGGCGCTGGTCGGCCTGGCCATCGCGACCGCCGGCCTGGCCGCACACCAGCTGACCGGCTCACCGGTGCCCGACGCGGTCGGCTCGATCCTCGTCGGCGTGCTGCTCGCGGTCGTCGCGACCATGCTGATCAACCGCAACCGCCGGTTCCTCGTCGGCGAGGAGGCCGACCCCCGGGTGCGCACCGCGGTGCTCCGGGCCCTGCTCGACGCGCCCGAGGTCGCCCGCGTCACCTACCTGCGGCTGGAGATCGTCGGGCCGCGGATGATCTCGGTGATCGGCGACGTCGACCTCAGCGGCGACGACAGGGAATCCGACCTCGCCGTCCGGCTGCGCGCGCTGGAAGCCAGGATCAGCGCGTCGCCCGCGGTAGCCGGCACCGTCCTGACCCTTTCCGCGCCCGACGAACCGACCCTCGTTCCCTGACGGGCACCTACCGCGGCACGGCCACCACCCGGCCGCCGCGCCGGGGTGGTGGCCGTCCGGCGGGTCTACCGGGCGTTCGGGGGCGGGTCCGGGTAGCGCATGAAGCCGCAGCGCTCGGCGACCTGGTTGACCGCGGTGTGGACGTCCCGCTCGTCCTGTTGGGCGTCCTTGAGCATCGTCTTCGCGTCCTCCCATTTCCGCACGGCCGGGACGAGGGCCTGCGGCGGCAGTGAGCCGATGTCCACCTTCACCTTGATCGCGTCGTAGTACCGCTTGGCGGCATCGACGATCAGCTGCCGCTGGGCCAGCAGGTCGGCGACGCGGTTGAGCTCGAGGGACAGCAGCACGCAGTCCTTGTTCGGGCCGGCGCCGGCCCGAACCTGGCACTTCGCCAGCTCGTACTTGACGTTGTTCAGCGCGGTCGTCGTCTGGCCGAGGTCGATCAGCGCCAGCGCGAGATCCTGCACGTAGACGGTGCCGATACCGAAGTTCGTGAACGTCACGTCGTATATCCGTTGGGCCGTGTTGTACGCGTTCTGCGCCAGGGCCAGCTTGGTGGTCAGCCGGATGTCGGCGGCGTCCCGGCAGGCGCCGGTGACCGCCGGGTCCAGGGCGATGTCGGGCCTGACCGCCACCGGCGGGATCGGGTTCGGCAGGCCGGTGATCGGCGGCGGCTGCACCGGCGGCGGCATCGTGGGCGGTGGCGTGTCCGACGTCGTGGTGGGCGGTGGCGAGTCGGACGTCGTGACCGTCGGCGGGGTGCTCGGCGGCTCGGTGGCGGTGGGCTCCGCGGTGGCCGGGGCGCTGGTGGTCGGCCCGGTCGAGGTCGGTCCGCTGGTGGCCGGCTGGGTCGACACGGGCGGCGTGGTCGGATCGGTGGCGGCGGCCGTGGTCGTGGCGCGCGGCGCGAACACCGGTTGGCCGGCGGTCACCGCCGCGATCATCGCGCCGACGAGCAGCGCCTTGACCGCGAAGGACGATCTCACCTGGTTCCTCCTGGAGGGCGGGGTGGGGCGGGCATCCGGCGGCCGGGCGGCGCAGGGCCCGGCCGGCCGTCGCCCCCCATTCGCGTCCGACCCGCCCGGAGATCACCCCCGGCGGCGACATCTTTCGGCCCGGCCGGGCCGGCGCGACCCGGGTCCGGGCGGTCAGGCATCATCGGCGGGTGACCACACTCCCGGACGTCCCGCTGCGCTCGCTGGCCGGTCAGCCGGCCGACCTCCCGGCCGGCGCGGCGCTGCTGATCGTGAACGTGGCCTCCCGGTGCGGGCTCACCCCGCAGTACGAGGGCCTGGAGCGGCTGCACGAGAAGTACGCGGACCGCGGGTTCGCGGTCGTCGGGTTCCCCTGCAACCAGTTCCACGGGCAGGAGCCGGGCACGGCCGAGCAGATCGTCGAGTTCTGCTCGACCACGTACGGGGTGACGTTCCCGATGTTCGAGAAGATCGAGGTCAACGGCCCTGGCCGGCACCCCCTGTACACGGCGCTGACCCAGACCCCCGACGCCGCGGGCGCCGCCGGCGACGTCCAGTGGAACTTCGAGAAGTTCCTGGTCGGCCCCGACCGGACCGTCCTGGCCCGGTTCCGGCCGCAGACCACGCCTGAATCGGACGAGCTCGTCGCCGCGCTCGAAGCCGCCCTCCCCTCCTGACCCGCGCGGTGACCCGGTTGGCTAGCCGGTAGCGACGATCGACGCCGGCGGCGGGGTCGGCGTGGTCGGCGTGGTCGGCGGGGCGGATTTTGCCGCCCGCTGGCCGTGAGATTTCCGGTCGCTGGCGTGGCTCTGCGTAGGGTTCTGGTCGTTGGCGCTGGTCCGGAGGTCGTCCGCACCTCCGGACGGGACGGGGAAGCGCCGGCAGTGCTCGATTCCGTGCCGTTCACGGACCGTGGCCCGCCCGTCACCTGGTTGACTGCCCGGGGCGGGACGATCGGGTACGACGCGCGACCAGAGGGGAGCCGCCGTGCTGATGCCGACCGTGGAACGGGCCGGTGTGGCCGCCGGTGCGGCGGGGCCCCGCCCGCCGCCGGTCTGGGGCAGCGTGACCCGCAACGGGCTGGCCGTCGCGATGGCCGCCGCCGTCGCGGTGCTGCTGGTGCGGCACCGGGCGATGCTGGACGCCGGCTCGGACAGCATCGCCGGCGCCGACCTCGCCTGGCTGGCCCTGGCCAGCGTCGGCACCCTGCTGCTGTGGACCGCCGGCACGGTCAGCCAGCTCGGCTCGATACCGGCGCGGGTGCCGGTGCTGCGGCTGTTCGCCGTGCAGGTCGCCGCGACGTTCGCCAACCACGTGCTGCCGGCCGGTTGCGGTGGCATGGCTGTCAACCTGCGGTTCCTGCACCGGCACGGGCTCAGCCGTGGTGCCGCGGTCGGCGCGGTCGCGCTCAACCTGCTGGCCGGCGTGGTGACGCACGCCGCGCTGCTCGTCGCCGCCGTCCTGCTCGCGCCGGGCTCGCTCGCGGCGGCCGTCAGCCCCGGCGGCTCCACCCCGCACCCGCACCTGCCCTGGCTGCCGATCGCCGCCGCCGGCGGGTTCCTCGCCGCGCTGGCGGTGTGGGGTGCCCGGCGAGCGTCCTCGTCGGCGCGGGGCTGGTGGGCCGGGACCGTCGAGCAGGTGGCGCAGCACCTCGCGGTGCTGGCCGCGGTGCTGCGAAGCCCCGTGCGCGCGGCCCAGCTGTGGCTCGGCTCGCTCGCCGTGCCGGTGCTGCACTGCCTCACCCTGTACGCGGTGCTGCGGTCGCTGGGCGGCACCGTGGCGCTGGTCCCGCTGTCGATGGCCTACCTGGTCGCGTCCGCGGTCGCCGCGGCGCTGCCGTCCCCCGGCGGCTTCGGGGCGCTCGACGTCGCGCTGGTCGCGGGGCTGGCCGCGGTCGGCGCCACCGCGGCGGTGGCGCTGGCGACCGTGCTGACCTACCGGCTGCTCACGGTCTGGTTCCCGCTGCTGCCCGGCGCCTGCGTCCTCGCGGTGCTGGTCCGGCGCAAGGTGATCTGAGCGGGCGGTCAGCCGGCCGGCCCGGTGCGGATGGCGGGCAGCAGCAGGGTGAAGACCGGCGCGGGGCCGGGGTGGGCGAGGAGCAGGCGGCCGCCTTCGGCCTCGGCGAGGGCGCGGGCCAGGGCGAGCCCGATGCCGTGGCCGGCCGCGCGATCGGTGCGGCGGCGGAAAAGCTCGTCGGCCGGCACGGTGACGCCGCCGCCCTCGTCGGCGACGTCGACGGCGACCGCGGTGTCGGCGTCGCGCGCGGTGACGGTGACCGCGCCGGCGCCGTGCCCGGCGGCGTTGGCGACCAGCACGTCCAGGATCTGGCGGGTGGCCGCGGCGGACGCGCGGGTGCCGGGCAGCCCCGGTTCGATCGACACGCGCAGCGGCCGGCCGGCGGCGGCCAGCGGCCCGTGCCAGTGGCTCTCCGCGTCGCCCAGCAGGGCCGGCAGGTCGGCCGGGGTCCGCGCGGTCGGCGCGTCGCGGGCGAGGGCCAGCAGCTCGTCGACGATGCGTTCCAGCCGGTCGGCGGTCTCCAGCGCCGCGACCACGGCAGGCCTGAGGTCGCCGCGTTCCAGCGCGGTCTCCAGCCGGAGCCGGAGCCCGGTCAGCGGCGTGCGCAGCTGGTGGGAGGCGTCGGCGGAGAATGCCCGCTCCCGGCCGACGAGGTCGCCGAGCCGTTCCGCGGTGCGGGTCAGCGCGGCGCCGGCGGCGTCGATCTCCGCGATCCCGGCGGGCGCCGGCCGGATCGTGAAGTCGCCGTCGCCGAGCGTCTGCGCGGCCTCGGCGAGCCGTTCGAGCGGGGCGGCGAGCCGGCGCGACTGCCGGCGGGCCAGCACCGCGCCGGCGGCGACCGCGGCGACCGCCAGGCCGGTCAGGCCCAGCCAGGCGACCGCGATCTGCAGGTAGACCCGGGACGTCGGCGATGCCGCCCGGACCACCGCGACCACCCGTTCGCCGCTGGTCACGGGCACGGCCACGATGACCTCGCCACCGCTGCCGCCGGCGACCACCCCGGTGGCGGCCCGCTGCACCGGGGCGTCACCGCTGGCCGGCCCGCTGCCCAGCAGCCGCCGCCCGGCCAGGTCGTACACGGCGACCGCCATGTACTCCTCCACCTCGGGCAGCTGCGCCGGCCGGCGCCCGGCGGCGAGCGCCGGTGCCACCTGGACGGCGACGGCGTGCGCGGACCGTTCCAGCTCGCCGCGCTCATCGGCGCGGAACAGCACCACGACCGCCACCGCGAGCGGCACCCCGAACAGCGCGATCGACAGGGCGGCCGCGAGCACGCCCACCAGCTGGATCCTCCGCCGCATGACGCCCCGCCTCCGCTGCGCGCCGGCCCGCCCGGCCGCTCATAACGTCGCAGGGTGGCCCGCCGGCGCCGACGGCGGGGGGCCCGCCGCCGTCCGCCGTCCGCTGGGGTGGCGCCGGGCCAGGGCTCAGGGGCTGGCCTTCTCCAGGCGGTAGCCGTGGCCGCGGAGGGTGGTGATGCGGACCGGCGCGGCGCCGAGCTCGGCGGCGGACGCGTCCAGGCGGCGGCGCAGCGCGGCCACGTGCACGTCGAGGGTCTTCGTCGAGCCGGACCAGTGCTCGTCCCACACGTCGGACATCAGGGTCTCCCGGCTCAGCGCGGCGCCGGGTTCGGCGGCGAGCCGGGCGAGCAGGTCGAACTCCTTCGCCCGCAGCGGGAGTTCGACGCCCGCCAGCAGGCAGCGGCGGGCGGCGGTGTCGACGGTCAGGGCGCCGACCGTCCGCACCGGCTCGTCCCGCTCGGAGCGGGTCGGCCCCCGGCGCAGGTGCGCACGCACCCGGGCGCGCAGCTCGGCGAACCGGAACGGCTTGGTCAGGTAGTCGTCGGCGCCGGCTTCCAGGCCGACGACGACGTCCATCTCCTCCTTGCGGGCGGTCAGCATCACCAGCACGCACCCGGGCTGCCGCGCCCGCAGTTGCCGGCAGACCTCGACACCGTCCAGGTCGGGCAGGCCCAGGTCGAGCAGCACCAGGTCGAACTCGGCGAGCGTGGCCTCCCGCAGTGCCGACCGGCCGCCGCGCGCCCAGGTCACGGTGTGCCCGTGCGCGGCCAGCCCCGACTCCAGCAGCGACCCGATCGTCTCGTCGTCCTCCACCACCAGCAGCCTGCCCACGCCCGCAGCCTACGTAGTCGGCCCGGGGCCGGCCGGGCCGCTTTGCCGGCCGCTAACCCGCCGCTTTGTACGGTCGCCGTCGGCGGGGCGCCCGGCCCACGCGACAGCAGGGGGAACTGTGGCACTGACATATCCGGAGGCGCTCGTCGTCGGGCTGGTGCAGGGGGTGACCGAGTTGTTCCCCGTGTCCAGCCTGGGGCACAGCGTGCTGCTGCCGGCCCTGATCGGGGGCCGGTGGGCGCGTGACCTGAGCGTGTCCGCGGCCGAGTCGCCCTACCTGGCGTTCATCGTCGGCCTGCACGTCGCGACCGCCGTCGCGCTGCTGGTCTTCTTCCGCGCCGACTGGGT
>JBBWZH010000386.1:0-12611 GCA_039648995.1 Mycobacteriales bacterium | reverse complement strand
TGAAGCACAACGACCCGGTGATCATGGTGCGGGCCTACGAGCAGCTGGCCGAGCAGTGTGACTACCCGCTGCACCTCGGCGTGACCGAGGCCGGCCCGGCATTCCAGGGCACGATCAAGTCCGCGGTCGCGTTCGGCACCCTGCTGTCCCGCGGCATCGGCGACACGATCCGGGTCTCGCTCTCCGCCCCGCCGGTGGAGGAGGTCAAGGTCGGCATCTCGATCCTGGAGTCGCTGAACCTCCGCCAGCGCCGGCTGGAGATCGTCTCCTGTCCCTCCTGCGGCCGCGCCCAGGTCGACGTCTACACCCTCGCCGACAAGGTCACCGCCGGCCTGGACGGGCTCACCGTCCCGCTCCGCGTCGCCGTCATGGGCTGCGTCGTGAACGGCCCCGGCGAGGCCCGCGAGGCCGACCTCGGCGTCGCCTCCGGCAACGGCAAGGGCCAGATCTTCGTCCGCGGCCAGGTCATCAAGACCGTCCCCGAAGCCGACATCGTCGAGACCCTCATCACCGAAGCCATGCGCCTGGCCGAGGAGATGGAAACCGCCGGCGCCCCCTCAGGCGAACCCACCGTCACCATCACCTGACCCCGGCACTCGGCACCTACCGCATAGCCTGTCGGCTCGTTGGGCCCGCCGTCCTTCGGGATCTGGTGGGGCTACCTTCCGGCACCTTCGCGCGAGCCCGGCGCGCCGGGCTCGACCAAGACATACTCACCCAGGTACGTAACGACGGCTTGTTGGTGCTCCATGGTGATGCTAGAGTACATCTTCGGGGAGTAGCCCTCCACCAGGGGCTTGGCTTCTCTAGTTCAAGAAAAATGCCCCGGCGCGCCGACCATTTGCATGGTCCCGTCCGGGGCTTACCTACTCACGATAGCGCATCCCTGATGACCAAGCCACTGACTACCGATCCGGCGCGCTTGCCGGGGTTGCCGGCGATCATCGCTGCCGACCGCTTCGGGACGTATCTCCGCGCCTGTGGAGGTGACGCCGGCTGCGGCGTGCGGCTCTACTCATGGAACATCGAGGTCGCCGCCGCGATGTGGGGGCCGTTGCATGTGCTGGAAGTTGCTTTGCGCAATGCCATCCATGGGCAACTCGCGGCGCACGCTGGTCGCGATGATTGGTGGGAAGCGGTGCCCTTGCGATACCCGCAGCCGGAACAGCTGGATGCTGCGCTGCGGGCGGCCAAGTCCAACCACGGCGCCGCGACCACGATCGGCCATTCCGTGGCCGAGCTCAGCCTCGGGTTCTGGACGGCCCTGCTGGCCAACCGGTACCACAAAACGCTCTGGACGCCAGCGCTACAGCACGCCTTTCCCTACCGCCCGCAGGGCGTTCGGCGTGGTGACATCCACGCGCGGCTGGAGCCGGTGCGGATGCTGCGCAACAGGATCGCGCACCACGAGCCGATCTTCGCCCGAACTCTGGGGCATGATCACGCCTACATCCTCGCGGTGCTCAGCTACCTGAGTCCGGAGGCGCACGCGTGGGTCACGGACCACTCACGGGTGGCTACTGTGTTGGCCCACCGGGCGGCGTGTGTGGCCGGCACGGCACCGACCTCGTTCTGAACATGTCTCCCGGGGCGCCGCGGTGCGCCGTGTGTTGAAGCATCACTGGCCGAGGGCGGTGAGGAAGGTGCGGGCCATGGGGACGGCGGAGGTGTGGCTGGACTCGCCGTCGTAGACGAAGACGGCGAAGGCGAAGTCGCCGCGGAAGCCCATGAACCAGGCGTGCGCGCGGGGCGGGACGGCGGTGCCGTACTCGGCGGTGCCGGTCTTGCCGGAGACCGGCGCGCCGGGGATGTCCTCCAGCGCGGTCGCGGTGCCGCTGGTCACGACCGCGCGCATCATGTCGCGCAGCGCGGGGAGGACGGCCGGCGGCGGGCCGTCCGGCTGGCGCCCGCCCGGGGCGGCCGGAATGCCGGTGACCAGCGCCGGCGGGACCGCCTTGCCGCGCTCCACGCCGGCCGCGACCAGCGCCAGCGCCAGCGGGCTGACCTCCACCTTGCCCTGGCCGATCGCGTCCGCCGCCTTCTCGGTGTCGTCCTTCGGTGTCGGCACCAGCCCGTCGAACGACGGGACGGGCAGCCGGTAGCCGGCCGCGATGCCGTACTTCGCGGCCGCGTCGGCCAGCGCCCGGCGCGGCAGTCGCTGGGAGAGGGCGGTGAACGTGGTGTTGCAGGATTTCGCGAAGGCGGTGCGCAGCGGCACCGTGCCGAGGTCGAACTTGTTCTCGTTCTGGAACTGCTTGCCGTACACGATCGTCGTCGCCGGGCAGGCCACCGCGGACGCCGGCTTGACCACGCCCGCCTGCAGCAGTGCGGTCGCCGTGACCGTCTTGAACGTGGAGCCCGCCGGGTAGCGGCCGGTCAGAGCGATGTCGCCGGGCGCCGCGGCGTTGTTCGAGACGGCGAGCAGGTTGCCGGTGGACGGCTGGATCGCGACGATCGCGGCCGGCGTGGTCACCGCCGCGACCGCGGCGTCGGCGGCGTTCTGCACGGTCGGGTCCAGCGTGGTGCGCACCGGCTTGCCCGGCCGCGCCGCGATCTGGCCGATGACCGTGACGACCTTGCCCTGCGCGTCCTCGGCCACCACTTTCGCGCCGGCCACGCCGGCCAGGCTCGGGTTCAGCGCCCGCTGCAGCCCGGACCGGCCCAGTTGGTCGCCGGGCAGGTAGCCGGGGCCGGCCTCGTCCAGCACCTCTTTGGTGGCGTCACCGACGGTGCCGAGCAGCGGCTGGGCGAACCGGGTGCTGGGCCCGAGCAGCCGCCGCTCCGACCGGAACACCGTGCCGGCCAGGTCGTGCACCTGGGCCTTGACCCGCTGGTAGTCCGGCTCGCGCAGGGTGATCACGGTGACGAAGTCGGTGGGCTTGGCCTTGCTCACATCGGCGACCACGTCCGCGGCCCGGACGCCGAGCACGGTGGCCAGCGTGCCGGCCAGCGCCGGCAGGTCGGTCACCCGGCGCGGCTCCACCCCGATCGTGACCACATCGGTCAGCGCGAACAGCGGCGCTCCGGTCGAGGCCAGCAGCGGCGCGCGGTCCGGCAGCGAGCGCTGCACGGCCAGCTTCTGCCCGGCCGCCAGCCGCGGGTGCAGGTCGGCCGGCTCCCAGTGCACCTTCCACGCCTTGTTCTGCTTGACCAGCGACAGCCGGCCGTCGTAGCGCCACGGGTCGCCAACCCCGCGCAGCGACCAGCTGGCCTGGAACGGCACGGTGGCCTGGTTGCCGTTGGCGGTGGGCGCGCCGGCCACCAGGTCGGCCTTGGTCGGCGCCAGTTCCTCTTTCGTGGCCTGCAGCGCCGCCTGCGCCCCGGCCACGTCGTCGGTCGCGGCGGCCGCGGTGGCCACGTCGCCGTCCGCCCACGCCTCCAGGAAGGCGCGCGCGGCCGGGTCCGGCTGGGGGTCCTTGCCGAACAGACATCCGGTCGCGGTCGACCCGGTCACGGCGATGGCGGCGAACACGACGACCGCACGGCGCACGGCGGGCACGGCGGACTCCCTTCCGATGGCTGGCGTCCCAGACGGTACGTCGTCCCGCCGAGCCGGTTATGACCGGATCAGAACAACACGCTCATGAACGTCCCGACGTCGGTCATGCCGACGCGCCGGTAGGCAGCCCGGGCCGGGCGGTTGTAGTCGTTGACGTAGAGGCTGACCAGCGGGGCCACCGACCGCAGCGCCTCGCCCACCACCGCCGCGGTGCCGGCCGTGCCCAGACCGCGGCCGCGCCAGGCCGGGTGCACCCACACGCCCTGGATCTGGCAGGCCCGCGTGGACGCCGCCCCGATCTCAGCCTTGAACCGCACCTGGCCGTTCTCGATCCGGGCGAACGCGCGACCGGTCGCGACCAGGTCACGTACCCGGGCCCGGTAGCCGGCGCCGCCGTCCACGCCGAGCGGCGAGGTGCCGACCTCCTCGGTGAACATCGCCACGCAGGCCGGCATCAGCACGTCCAGCTCGTTCAGCTCGACCCGGCGGACCAGCGGGTCAGCCGGCACCGTCGGCTGCGTGGTGGTGGCCAGCACCGGCTGCACCCGGCGGATCTCCCGCGGTTGCCCCCAGTACGGCGCCAGCTGCTCCCAGAGCGGGCCGACCGCGGCCGCCGGGCCGACCAGCGACGAGCAGCGCCGGCCCTGCCGCCGGGCCCGGTCGGCGAACGCCCGCAGCGCCGCCGGCGCCGACCCGACCGGCACCAGGTTCGCGCCGGCGAAGCAGGCCGCTTCCAGCTGCGCGCCGCCGTAGCCCCAGACCTCGGCGCCGAGCCGCCACGGCTCCACCCCGACCGCTTCGACCCGGGCGGCCACGAAGCAGTGCGCGACCGGGTCGGCGTCCAGCAGTTCGCGGAGCGCCGGCAGGTCGCGGTCGTCCAGCAGGCGCGCGCCGGCCGTCCTCAGCGTCGGTCCCATCACGGCCAAGCCTACGGGCCGACACCCCGCCGACCTGCGATCGGGCGGATATTCGGTACACCCGGCAGCCTAGGCTTGCCCCGTGGTGCAGCGAATGTCGTCGTCCTTCCCGCATACGATCCGCGAAGATCCAGCCGATGCGGAGATGCCGAGCCACCGGCTGCTCGTCCGGGCCGGCTACCTGCGCCGGGTCGCGGCCGGCAGCTACACCTGGCTGCCGCTGGGGGTGCGGGTGCTCGGCAACGTGGCCCGGGTCGTCCGCGCCGAGATGGACCGGATCGGTGGCCAGGAGGTGCTGTTCCCGGCGCTGCTGCCGCGCGGCCCGTACGACCAGACCGGCCGCACCGAGGCGTACGGCGACCTGGTGTTCAAGCTGCGCGACCGGCGCGGCGGTGACTACCTGCTCGGGCCCACCCACGAGGAGATGTTCACGCTGCTGGCCGCCGCCGAGCTGGTCTCCTACCGGGACGTCCCGCTGGTGCTCTACCAGGTGCAGACCAAGTACCGGGACGAGCCGCGGCCGCGGTCCGGGGTGCTGCGCGGCCGCGAGTTCCTGATGAAGGACTCGTACTCGTTCGACCTGGACGACGCGGGCCTGGCGAAGTCGTACGAGGCGCACCGGGAGGCCTACCAGCGGATCTTCGACCGGCTCGGCATCGACTACCGCATCGTCGCCGCGTTCTCCGGCGCGATGGGCGGCTCCGAGTCGGAGGAGTTCCTGGCGCCGACCCCGGTCGGGGAGGACACCTTCGTCTCCTGCCCGGCGTGCGGGTACGCGGCGAACGTGGAGGCGGTGCGGGTGCCGGTCACCCCGGTGGAGGCGGGCGCGGTGCCCCCGGTCGAGGTGCTCGACACCCCGGGCACGCCCACCATCGAGACGCTGGCCGCCCACCTCGGGGTGGCCGCCGGGGAGACCCTCAAGAACCTGCTGGTCTGGGTGGACGACGAGGTGGTCGGCGTCGGGGTGCCCGGCGACCGGGAGGTCGACCTCGGGCGGCTGGCCGAGGCGCTGGCCCCGGCCCGGGTCCGCATCGTCGAGGCGGCCGACTTCGCCGCCCGGCCCGAGCTGGTGCGCGGGTACATCGGGCCGCAGGGGGAGCGGACCTTCCGGTACCTCGCCGACCCCCGGGTCGCCCCCGGCACGGCGTGGGTGACCGGGGCCAACGCGGCCGACCGGCACGCCCGCAACGTGGTCTGCGGCCGCGACTTCACCGTCGACGGCTACCTGGACGTGGTCGTCGTCCGGCCCGGCGACCCGTGCCCGAGGTGCGGTGGGCCGCTCACCGTCGACCGCGGCGTGGAGGTCGCCCACATCTTCCAGCTCGGCCGCCTCTACGCCGACGCGTTCGGGCTGGACGTGGCCGGCCCGGCCGGCGAGCCGGTGCGGCTGACGATGGGCTCGTACGGGGTCGGCGTGAGCCGCGCGGTCGGCGTGCTGGCCGAGCAGCACCACGACGAACGCGGGCTGCGCTGGCCCCGCGAGGTGGCGCCGTACGACGTGCACCTGGTGCCGATCGGCCGCGGTGACCAGCCGGCCCGGGCGACCGAGCTGGCCGCCCGGCTGGAGGCGGCCGGGCTGACCGTGCTGCTGGATGACCGCGCCGACGCGTCCGTAGGGGTGAAGCTGACCGACGCCGAGTTGCTGGGCATGCCGTGGGTCGTGGTGGTCGGCCGCCGCGCCGCCGACGGCATCGTGGAGCTGCGCGACCGCCATACCGGCGCCGTGGCGGAGCTCACGACCGACGCCCTGGTCACCACGTTGACCGGCTGACCGCCGGGCCGCGGGCGGCACTTACGGGTGCGGGCCTTACGGGGTAAGGAACGAGTCGCGAACAGGCCGGCGGGCGCCGGCCGGGGGAGGGGTGCACGGCGGTGGCGGTGGACGCGGTGGTGTTCGACTGGGGCGGCACGCTCACGCCCTGGCACACGATCGACTTCGCGGAGTGCTGGCTGGCCTGCGGGTTCGACCGGCAGGTCGCCGCCCGGCTGCGGGCCGCGGAGGAGGCGGTGTGGCAGCGGGCCCGGGACGTGCAGCGCAGCGGCACCCTGGCCGAGGTGTTCACCGCGGTCGACGTCACGGTGACCCCCGGCCTGCTGCGCAGCTACTTCGACTGGTGGGAGGAGCACACCTACACCGACCCGGACGTGCCGCCGCTGCTGGCCGCGCTGCGGGAGCGGGGGATCAAGGTCGGCGTGCTGTCGAACACGCTGTGGCCGCGCGTGGAGCACGACCGGGTGTTCCGCCGGGACGGCGTCCACCACCTGATCGACGCGGCCGTCTACACCAGCGAGATCGAGTGGACCAAGCCGCACCCGGCCGCGTTCGAGGCGGTGCTGGGCGAGCTGGGCGTGACCGACCCCGCCGCCGCGGTCTTCGTCGGTGACCGGCCCTGGGACGACATCCACGGCGCGCACGGCGTCGGGCTGCGGGCCGTGCTGCTGCCGCACAGCGCGATACCGGACCACCAGCGCGGCCCGGTCGACGGCGAGCCGGACGCGGTGGTGCACCGGCTGGCCGAGCTGCTCCCGCTGGTCGACGGCTGGCGCTAGCTGCCGGGGCTAGCTGCCGGGGAACGGCACTGTCGGCGCGGCCGGCGTGACCAGCCGCCGCCAGCCGGTGCCGCGGATCGCCGCGTCGGTCAGCGCGGTCACCGCGGTCTGCCGGGTGACCCTGTCGTCGGTGGCGGCGACCACGTAGCGCCAGGCCGCCGCCGCGCCGTCCTCCAGGTGCAGCGCCAGCCGGAGCGCCGCGGCCTGGTCGGCCACCGGGAACGGCAGCCGGTACGAGGCCCGGGTCAGCGCGGGGTCGGCGCCGAGCCGGCGGATCGTGCCGGCGACCGCGTCCCGCCGGCCGCGGTGCGCGGCGTCCGCGGCCCGGACCTGCGGGCGGAGCTCCGCCGACACCTTCGCGCCGACGACCGCGTAACCCCAGATCACCGCGTGCTCGGCCGCCAGCGCCGTCTGCAGCGCGTCGAGTTGGCTCATGACAGCAGTGCCTCGTGGCTGGACTCGCAGGCCGCGATGCTGGCGAGCAGCGGAGCGGCGGTGTCGGTGGCGGTGAGGCAGGCGGCGGCCCGCTCGGCCGCCGCGGCGTGCTCGGCGTTCCGCAGCGCCACCAGCGCCGCCGCCGCGGCGGCGGGTACCGGCGGGATGTCGGTCACCTGCGGCGTGGGGCTGGCGGACGCGGTCGGGGTGGCCGTGGGCGCGAGACCGAGCGCCTGTTCCAGCGCGGTGACGTGCGCCCTGTGGTCGTCCCGCAGCGGCGCCAACCGCTTGGCCAGCGCCGGGTACCGCGCGATCGTGGCCTGGTAGCTGCCGAGCAGCCGGCGCTCGGCGGTGAGGTGGTCGGCCAGCGGGTCCGGCGGCGGTGCGCTGCTGATCGGGCCGGTGGCGGTCGGCCCGGCGGCGGGCGTTCCCGTGCAGGCCGCGGCGAGGCCGGCCGGCGCGATGGCGAGCGCGACGAGCACCTGACGGCGCGGGATCCGGCGGGGTGGGCGAGGCATGGCCGGGACAGTGTCGCAGAGCCCCGACGGTGCCGCCGCAACCGCCGCGCGGCGATCCGCGGCTGACCCGGGTGCGACCACCCATGACCCGCCTGACGCGCCGACGGGGTGATCAACATAGGATTGCGGTCGGTGGTTGACACACGGCGCCAACCAGGCGAACGGTGTACCCCGAGCCGGTGAGGTGGCGCACCAGTCGCTACTCCTCGTGTCCGTACGGCCGAACCGCTACCCTCGGCGGGAAGCCGGCTCAACCGGCACAACCGAGAGCGACCTGCGAGGAGAGCCCGAATGGCGGCCGGGACGTCCCAGCGGGAGCGGTTGGCCGCTGTGCTGGGGCCGGTGGTGCGGGCCGCCGGTTACGACCTGGAGGAGATCACCGTGACCCCGGCCGGCCGACGCCGGCTGGTGCGGGTGGTGGTCGACGCCGACGACGGCGTCTCGCTGGATGACGTGGCGGAGGTCAGCCGCGCCATCTCCACCGCGCTGGACGAGCAGGACGGGGTGGTCGGGCAGGCGCCGTACGTGCTGGAGGTCAGCTCGCCCGGCATCGACCGGCCGCTGACCACGCCCCGGCACTGGCAGCGCGCCCGCGGCCGGCTGGTCGAGGTGCCGGTACGGGACAAGGGGACGGTGACGGGCCGGGTGCGCCGGGCCGACGCCGCCGGTGTGGTGCTCGACGTCGCCGGCGCCGAGCAGGAGTTCGGATACGAGGTGCTGGGCGCCGGACGGGTGCACGTGGAGTTCAGCCGGGAGGAGGGCGACGCGTGAACGTCGACATTGCGGCGCTGCGCGCCATCGAGCGGGAGAAGGAGATCTCGTTCGACACCGTCCTTGAGGCGATCGAGACCGCGCTGCTCACCGCGTACCGGCACACCGAGGGGGCGCAGCCGAACGCGCGGGTCGAGGTCGACCGCAAGACCGGCACGGTGACGGTGTTCGCGCAGGAGGTGGCCGAGGACGGCGCCGTGCGGCGCGAGTACGACGACACCCCCGGCGACTTCGGCCGGATCGCGGCGATGACCGCCAAGCAGGTCATCCTGCAGCGGCTGCGGGATGCCGAGAACGAGATCACCTACGGCGAGTACTCCGGCCGCGAAGGGGACATCGTCGCCGGCGTGATCCAGCACCACGAGAGCCGGGCCGAACGCGGCATCGTGCTGATCAGCCTGGGCAAGATCGAGGCGGTGCTGCCGCCGGCCGAGCAGGTGCCCGGTGAGCGCTATGAGCACGGCCTGCGGATCAAGGCGTACGTGGTGGGTGTGACCAAGGGCATGCGCGGTCCACAGATCACGCTCAGCCGCACCCACCCGAACCTGGTCCGCAAGCTGTTCGCGCTGGAGGTGCCGGAGGTGGCCGACGGCACCGTGGAGATCCCCGCGGTCGCGCGCGAGGCGGGGCACCGGTCCAAGATCGCGGTCCGGTCGACCGTGTCCGGGGTCAACGCGAAGGGCGCCTGCATCGGCCCGCTCGGCGCCCGGGTCCGCAACGTGGTCTCCGAACTGCACGGAGAGAAGATCGACATCGTCGACTGGTCGGACGACCCGGCCACGTTCATCGGGCAGGCGCTGTCCCCGGCCGAGGTGATCAGCGTCGAGGTGGTCGACCCGACCGCCCGGTCGGCCCGGGTCGTGGTTCCGGACTACCAGCTCTCCCTGGCGATCGGCCGGGAGGGGCAGAACGCCCGGCTGGCCGCCCGGCTGACCGGCTGGCGCATCGACATCCGCAGCGACGCCGCGCCGGTGGCCGACGCGGAGCCGGCCGCGACCGCCGCCGACAGCGGTCCGCCGGCCCGGCCGGAGCGGGGTCCGGCCGTCGGGCGATCGGGCCCGCCGGTGGCCGGCCGGCCGACCACCCGGACCGCAACTGGCCACGTGGCGCGCGACACGCCGACAGCGCGGTAGACTGTCGGTGGTCCGTCGAACGTTGACGGCTCCCGTGCGCATATGCGTCGGGTGCCGCCAGCGTTTGCCGGTCTCCGAGCTGCTACGCGTCGTAGCGGTCGAGGGCGTTCTCGTCCCTGACCCTCGTCGGCGGCTGCCAGGTCGTGGTGCGTCAGTGCATCGCGATCCCGGCTGCCTCGACCTCGCGGAGCGGCGGCGGGCGTTTGGTCGCGCACTGCGCGTGCCGGGCGCCCTCGATGCCGCCGGCCTCCGGGAGTACGTCGCCGCGCACCCCGGGTAGACGCCCCCGCCGCGGTCGCGGTGCCGGTCGTTGCCCGGTATGGCTTGGGCCTACAGCACGCGGGCATCCGTCCGCGGGCCAATCGGAAGAAGCGGGTCGATTGCGCATGAGCACCCGATGAAGCGCCAGCGATGAGAGCGTTTCCCCAGTAACTCGGGGTCGAGCGGGTCCGCCGCCCGGCCTCAGGATGAGGAGTCCAGTGGCAGGCAAGGCCCGCGTACACGAGCTCGCGAAGGAGCTCGGCGTCGAAAGCAAGGTCGTTCTGGCGAAGCTCAAGGAAATGGGCGAGTTCGTCAAGAGCGCGTCGTCGACCGTGGAAGCTCCGGTCGCACGGAAACTCAAGGAAGCGTTCCCGTCCGGCGGGTCCGGCGGTGGCAACCGCCAGTCCCGGCGCCCGGGCCCACCGCCCGGCCGTCCCGGCCCGTCCCCCGCTCCGCAGCCCGCGCCGGCCGCCGGTCAGGACGCGCCGAGCGCTCCGGCCGGTCCGATGGCTGCCCGGCCCGGCCCGGCGCGCGTGGTCCCGCCGCCGGGCGCCGGCGCCAGCCCGGTTCCCGGGCCGCGTCCCGGCCCGGCACCCCAGCAGCAGCCGCCGCAGCCGCAACAGCAGCCGCAGGCACCGGCCGCCCGGGCCCCGCAGCCGGCCGCGCCGGCTGCCCCGCCCGCCGCGACGCCGCAGGTCCCGAGCGCGCCGTCGCCACGGCCCGGCCCCCGGCCCGCGCCGCCGGCCCCGTCGCCGGCGCAGGCGCCGCCCGCCGGCCCGCAGAGCCCGACGACCCCCGGTCTCCCGCCCCGTCCCGGCCCGCGGCCAGGCAACAACCCGTTCGGCGTCAGCCAGGGCACGCCGGGGCTGCCGCCGCGCCCGGCCGCGCCGCGTCCCGGCAGCGGCCCGGCAGGTGGCCCGCGCCCCGGCATGCCGCCCCGTCCGGGCGGCGGCGCGCGGCCGGGTCCCGGTCCCGGTGGTCCGCGGCCGAACCCGGGCATGATGCCGCCCCGGCCCAGCCCCAGCTCGGTGCCGCAGCGGCCCGGTGGCCGCCCGGCAGGTCCCGGCGGTGGTAGGCCCGGTGGTCCCGGCGCCGGTCGGGGTGGTCCCGGCGGTGGCGGTGGCGCCGGCCGTCCCGGTGGCGGCGGCGGTGGGTTCCGCGGCGGTCCCGGTGGCGGCGGTGCCAGTGCCGGCGGCGGCGGTGGCGGCGGTTACCGTGGCGGCCCAGGTGGGGCGCCCGGTGGTGGCGGTGGCGCCGGCCGTCCCGGTGGCGGCGGCCCCGGTGGTGGCCGTGGTCGCGGTGGCGGCGCGGCCGGCGCGTTCGGCCGTCCCGGCTCGCGCGGTCCGGTCCGCGGCCGCAAGAGCAAGAAGCAGCGGCGCCAGGAGTTCGACAACATGCAGGCCCCGACGATCGGTGGCGTGCAGATCCCGCGTGGCAACGGCGACACGATCCGGCTGCCCCGTGGCTCCTCGCTGACCGACTTCGCCGAGAAGATCAACGCGAACCCGGCCTCGCTGGTGACCGTGCTGTTCCACCTCGGTGAGATGGTCACCGCGACCCAGTCGGTGAACGACGAGACGCTCGAACTGCTCGGCGCCGAGCTCGGCTACCAGGTTCAGGTGGTCAGCCCGGACGACGAGGACCGCGAGCTGCTGGAGACCTTCGACATCACCTTCGGCGAGAACGAGGGCGACGACGAGGACCTGGTCGCCCGCCCGCCGGTGGTGACCGTGATGGGTCACGTCGACCACGGCAAGACCAAGCTGCTCGACGCGATCCGGCACACCGACGTGGTGCAAGGCGAGGCCGGCGGCATCACCCAGCACATCGGTGCGTACCAGGTGCTGTCGCACCAGGAGAACGGCGACCGCCGGATCACCTTCCTCGACACCCCGGGCCACGAGGCGTTCACCGCCATGCGTGCCCGCGGCGCCGACGCCACCGACATCGTCATCCTGGTGGTGGCCGCCGACGACGGCGTCATGCCGCAGACGGTGGAGGCGCTCAACCACGCCCAGGCGGCGAACGTGCCGATCGTGGTCGCGGTCAACAAGGTCGACAAGGAAGGCGCCAACCCGGGCAAGATCCGCCAGCAGCTCACCGAGTACGGGCTGGTCGCCGAGGAGTACGGCGGCGACACGATGTTCGTCGACATCTCCGCGAAGCAGCGGATGGGCATCGACGAGCTGCTCGAGTCGGTGCTGCTGACCGCGGACGCCTCGCTCGACCTGCGGGCCAACCCGAAGCAGGACGCGCAGGGCGTGGCGATCGAGGCACACCTCGACCGCGGCCGCGGCCCGGTGGCAACCGTCCTGGTGCAGCGCGGCACGCTGCACGTCGGTGACTCGATCGTGGCCGGTGACGCCTTCGGCCGGGTCCGCGCGATGCTGGACGAGAACGGTCACCAGCTGGCCGAGGCCGGCCCGGCCCGTCCGGTGCAGGTGCTCGGCTTCACCTCGGTGCCCGGCGCCGGCGACAGCTTCCTGGTCGTCGACGAAGACCGGGTGGCCCGGCAGATCGCCGAGCG
>JBBWZH010000332.1:0-8228 GCA_039648995.1 Mycobacteriales bacterium | reverse complement strand
AGCTCCTCGTCCGACTCGAACAGGTCCAGGCGCGCCATGTCCGCCAGCGATGTGACCGGCTTGACGCCACGGCGCCGCGCCAGCTCGTCCAGCGACAGCGCCTCCGCGTCCGGCTCCTCCGGGCGGTCCAGGTGCTCAGCATTGGTCGACACCGCTACCACCTCCAAACCTGGGGTCAAGTATCGCATCTTGGCTCACCTTCCGGTGTGGTCGATCTTCATTGTCGTCTCACGTCCGGGCCGGCCCTCTCCACCGCCGACCCTGACCACGGCCGTCCGGCGCGCGTCAACGGCGCTTCGCGTCCCTTCGGGATGGCCTTCGGCCACCGTTGACCCGCACCGGACGTCCGCAGAATCGGCAGTTACGAGGGCAGGCCCTCATCCTGAGCTGCCGGCTGGGTGAACTGCGGCGCGTCAGGCTCCTGCGCCGGGCGGAGGTGCCTCACCTGCTCGTCGTTCGTCCCGGCCGCCGCTCCTCCTGGCGTTGGTGACGATGGCCCGGGCTGGTGCACCTCGCCCGGGTAGAAGTGCTGGTGAACATGCACGATCCGCAGGTTCGGCAGCCTGTAGTAGGCGCGGCCGGTGAAGTCACCGCCGATCACCGCCCCCGCGATGTCGACGGTGTTCAACTGTACTGACCGCCGCGTCGTCGCCTTCGGCGAGTCATCCTGTGCGCGCATCGATCCACCTCCGGCGAGTCGTCCGGCTTGACCTCGTTGTGCACCGATCGCAGATGCCACAGCCCGTTCGACACGGCGATGGTGTACCGACCGACGGGCGACAGGGCCGTACCGCAGACGTTGCAGGCGACGATCCAGCCGGCGCGTACCCGCGCGACCGAGAGGTTCGCCGACACCGTCGCCGAGCGGAACAGCTCCTCTGGCAGCTGATGCCCCGCGGCAGGAGCATTTCGCCCAACTCGCCGGACTGCGAACCGGTCAGCGTCGCCGACTCGCCGGGCGGCACCCGGAGCACGACGCCGTTGGCCACGCTGACGGCCAGCGAGATGAACTTGTCCCGGCCGAGCACGTCACGACAGGGCACCATGCCTTGCCAGCCCCGCACGTCCATGTATGTCTGATCTTGAGTAGGGTCCGACATCGGGTCCTCTCCCTCCTAGCAGGGTGGGGATCAAGGGCCCGTTCGGTGTTTGCGCACCGGGCGGGCCCGCCTATGACTTGGCCGTCTCCTGCCCGGGAGAGCGGCGGCCCCCGAGCCCGACGGGCGAAGGGTGACGGCAGCACTGACGGCAACACCACCAGCCGGCGCCCGCCGCCACCGCACGTCAGCAGACGACCCGGGCAGCGGATACCCGCCTCAGCAGGGCGACCGCCCCAGCTGAAAAGCGGAAGGTCGGCGGTTCGACCCCGCCCCTGCCCACCGTGTGACGTGCACAAACAGCAGCAGCCGGTATGTCGGCGGCTGCTGTGGTCTCAGGTCTGGTCCCACTGCCGCCGTCTCCGGTCCTCGTCAATCGACCGGCGGGCCGGGGGAGGCGACGACGAGGGCGGCGGCCCTGGTGAGGTCTACGTCAACGCCGGCCGGCCGTCAGCGCCGGCGCATGCTAGACGGAGATGATGGCGACTTGGGCGTGAAGCCCGGCGAAGTCGTCCGCGTTCCGGGTGACTAGCGGCAGGTTGTTGGCAGCGGCCACCGATGCGATTGAGAAGGTCGGCGAACCGCTTGCGGGGCTTACGCCCCGCCGCGATCACGGCTGCGTAGATGACGCCATAGGCGCGGGCCGCGTCGTTGTCGAACGGCAACGGATCGAACGTGGACTCAGCCCACTGCAGGAGCGCTTGACGCACACCGCGGGTCGTCGGGTCCCCGGCGGCGTGCGGACCGGCCGTAAGCTCGGCCAGGGCTACGGAACTGATCCCCGGGCGGAGATCGGCTACATCGCATCCGATCTTGGCTGCCAGTTCGGCTCCATTGATCTGGCGCAGATCGGTTACCGCGGATGTGTCGAGGACGAGGTTGTGTACGACGCTCACTGATCGTATCAATGCGGTGGCCCAGCTGTCGGCGGCGTGGTTCACCGTCGGGGAGAAGATCATGCGGGGTCAACCGACGCGGGTGGCGGGTCTGTGACTTCCTCCTGCACAGCGCCTGGCCCGACGAGCGTCCTGCGCTCGAGAAAGAGCTGGCACTGTGCCGGGCCATCGCGGCGACTCCCGGCGTGCGCTTCGCGGCCCCGGAGTCCTACCCGAGCGCAGCGGGCGCAGTCATCGAGACGCGTTCTGGAGAAGTGTGGTGGGCGACCCGCGCATTGGGCGGTCGGCATCCGGATCCCGGCGACCGACGTGCGTTGGTGTCGGTCGCCGCGAGCCTCGCGGAACTGCGCACCCGGGTCGCGCTCGCGTCAGGCGGGCAGGTGGTCGACCGGGGGTCGGGGGCCGGTGGACTCGCGGACGACGAGGCGGCCGGGGTAGCGGATGACGCCGCTGGTCTGGCCGCCGTCGATGGTGGCGAAGAGGTGCTTGACCGCGGTGGCGCCCAGTTGTTGCAGGTTCAGGTCGACCGTGGTCAGCGGGGGGCGGCATTCGGCCGCGAAGATCGCCCAGTTGTCGTAGCCGACCAGCGCGACGTCGTCAGGGATCCGGCGGCCCAGGTCCTGGATCCCGTCCGCGGCACCGGTGGCGATCTGGTCGCTGCCGCAGAAGATCGCGTCGATCTCCGGGTGCGCGGACAGCAGCATCCGGGCGGCGTGCCGCCCCCAGCGCTGGCCCCATTCGCCGTAGAGCGGCTCGCCGACGAGGGGGAGGCCGGCCCCGGTGAGGGTCTCGCGTACGGCGGCGACGCGGTTGCGGGCGGCGCGGTACGCCTCCTCGCCGGTGATGTGCGCGATCCGGCGCCGGCCCAGGCCGATCAGGTGCTCGATCGCGAGCCGCGCCCCGCCCTGGTCATCGGACACAATGGACAGATCGTCGGGGTCGTCCGACTCGCAGTAGACGTAGACGACCGGCACCGGGATGCCCTTGGTGAGCGACGGGCGCACGTCGTTGAGCTCGCCGAGGACGATGAGCCCGTCGATCTGCCGGGCCAGCAGGGTCTTGACGTAGTGCTGCTCCCGGATCCCGTCGCCCCGGGCGTCGCACAGCAGCACCGACATCTGGCTGCTGCCGAGTGTGTTCTCGACGCCGAGCAGGATCGGGATGGCGAAGCGGCCGCCGAGCTCGTCGGTGAGCAGGCCGACGGTGCTGGTACGGCCCGAGATGAGGCCGCGCGCGAGCGCGTTGGGATGGAAGGACAGCTCGTCGGCGGCGCGCAGCACGCGTAGCCGGGTATCCGGGGCGACCTCGCCGCGTTCGTTGAGCGCCTTCGACGCGGTAGCCACGGACACCCCGGCCCTGCGGGCGACGTCGCTGAGAGTTGCCAACCCGGCACGTTGTCTGGCCACAAAATCCCTTTCGGTTCGTGGCGCCGCAGGTTGACGGGCGACCGCCTGGGCCCAGCCCCCATGCACTGTACGTGTTTGTGGCGGCGGACGGCTCGTTGGGTGCTTGACATGCTCGAACGCCCCCGCTTACATTACCGCTACGTGTCGAAAACGTTTTCGTACACTCTTGAGTCGTCCGGTGGCCGTCCCAGCGCCCTCGTCCGAACGGATCCCTGTACGGCCTTGGCGGGTTGGGTCGGTCAGCTCCGAAACCGTTTGTGCACCAGGCACGTATGGGACCTGGAGGCCGTCGATGGCCCTGCCCGGCTCACCTCGATCGTCGGATGCCGCTGCCGGCCGGACGCCGCCGGTATTTCGGGCGACTTCGCGGGCGGGCAGTATCGAGGAGGTAAGTCAGATGACTTCCCGTCCACTGAATCGCCGCACATTTCTGCGGCGGACCGGCGCCGTGGCCGCGGGTGCGGTGGTGTCTTCCCGGCTCACCGACTTCGCCGGCGCCGAGGCCGCGGCCAGCCCGGCCGCCGCTGCCGGTGCGGCCGGAGGCCTGGCGGGCAGCGAACTACCGGTGCCCGCCGGTTGGCTGATCCGCCCGTTCGCGAACAACCAGGTGACCCTGTCGGCCGGGCTGTTCGCCGACAAGCGTGACCGGATCCTGAACTTCCTCCGCGGCTACCCGGTCGACACGATGCTCTACAACTTCCGGGTCAACGCGGGCCTGCCCACCAACGGTGCGACGCGGGGGCCGGGCGCATGGGAGGATCCGACCGGAAACCTGCGCGGGCACTACACCGGCCATTTCCTGAGCGCGCTGGCGCTGGCCTACGCGGGCACCGGCGACGAGGCCTATCGCGCCAAGGCCGACGCCGTGGTCGCCGGCCTGGGGGAGTGCCGGGACGCGCTGGCCGCCACCGCCGGCATGCCGACCCCGCGCGTCGCCGGCAGGTTCGGCAGCGCCATCCGGCTGACCGGCAGCCAGACCGGGAACGTCGGCGACTGCGAGCACCTGTCGCTGCCGACCGGCATTGTCCGCGGGCTCACCGATTTCACCATCGCGACCTGGGTGAAGGTGGGCGAGCGCACGACGTCGAGCAAGGTCTTCGATTTCGGCGTCAGTGCGGACACGCACATGTACCTCTCGGTGCACGAGTCGACCGGCGGCCCCCGGTTCGGCATCACCACCGGCGGCGCCGGCGCCGAACAGCGGATCAACGCGACCACACCACTGCCCACCGGCACCTGGGTACATGTCGCGGTCACGCTGTTCCGCAACACCGGGACGCTCTACGTCAACGGCACGCCGGTCGCCAGCAACACCGCGATGACGCTGCGCCCCACCGACCTCGGCACGACCACGGTGAACCGCGTCGGCCGGGGCCAGTTCCCGCAGCGCTCCGTCCAGTGGCTGCAGGCGGATCTGAGCGAATTCCAGATCTACGGCCGGGCGCTCGTGGCCGCGGACGTGCAGGCACTGGTGGCCAGCGCCGACGCCGGGTTGGCCGGCAAGGTCGCGTGGTACCGCTTCGCCGAAGCCGGCGGCAGGGACGTGCTCGACTCGTCCGGCCGCAACCTGCACGCCACGGTCGTCGGCCCGAACGACGGCCAGCGGCACCCCGGATTCCTTGCCGCCTACCGCGAATCGCAGTTCATCCGGCTTGAGGAGTACTGCACCTACAGCGGCACCGGGATCTGGGCGCCCTGGTACACCACCCACATGATCATGCGCGGGCTGCTCGACGCCTACCAGTTGACCGGCAACGCGCGGGCGCGCGAACTGGTGCTCGGCATGGCCGACTGGGCCTACCAGCGGCTGGGTCAGCTGCCCCGGCCGCAGCTGGACACCATGTGGAGCATCTACATCGCCGGCGAGTACAACGCGATGAACAACCTGCTGGCCGACCTGCATGCGCTGACCGGCAACGACAACTACCTGGTGACCGCGAAGGCGTTCGACAACACGGTGCTGTTCGACGCGACCGCGGCGAACATCGACATCCTGGGACCGTCCGGCTCGCCGCCGTCCGGGCGGCACGCGAACCAGCACATCCCGCAGTTCCTCGGCTACCTGAACGTCTTCGACTCCGGTGGCGAGCAGAAGTACTACACGGCCGCGCGCAACTTCTGGGACATGGTCGTCGGCCACCGGACCTACACCGACGGCGGCATGGCCGGCGTCGGCGAGTACTTCGGTGAGCGCGACGTCATCGCCGGCACCATGCCGCCCGACCAGGCGGAGACCTGCCCGGTCTACAACATGCTCAAGCTCAGCCGGCAACTGTTCTTCCACACCGGCGACGCCAAGTACATGCAGTACTACGAGCGGGCGCTCTACGGGCAGATCCTCGCGTCGCGCCGGGATACCGACAGCACGAACAACCCGCTGCTGACCTATTTCGTGGCGATGGCCCCGGGCGTCGTGCGCGGCTACGGCAACCTGGGCACCTGCTGCGGCGGCACCGGCCTGGAAAGCCACGCCAAGTTCCAGGACTCGATCTACTTCCGCTCGGTCGACGAGGCGACGCTCTACGTCAACCTCTACGTACCGTCCACTGTGGACTGGCCAGAGACGGGCTTCGCGGTCACCCAGGCGACGAGCTACCCGACTGACGTCTCCGGGGCGGTACGGCTGACGGTCGACGGCAGCGGCCCGCTGGCGATCAAACTCCGGGTCCCGTACTGGGCGACGACCTATCAGGTGCGGGTGAACGGCGTGCCGGCGGCGGTCGACGCCGTGCCCGGCGCGTACGTCGAACTCACCCGGACCTGGGCGCCGGGCGACACCATCGACATCTCGATGCCGTTCACGCTGCGGACCGAGCGGGCGCTGGATATCCCGTCCCGGCAGAGCATCGCGTACGGGCCGGTGCCGATGGTCATCAAGAACAGCGCCACGTCGTACCTCAAGCTGACCTTCGCGCGCGATCTCGGGCTGGCCGGCGATCTGAGCCACGCGGCCACGCCGGCCGCAGCACCGATGACGTTCACGATCAACGGCCTGCCGCTGGCGCCGTTCTTCATCGGCGACACCAGCCCGTACCACGGCTATTTCACCCGGGTCGAACCGGAGATCGTGTTCGGCTCGGTCGGCTCGGGGGTCCCGAATCACCAGCGCGCCGACGGCCTGACGTTCCTCGACGTGCTCTGGGACGACGCCCCCTTCCCGGACCAGGCGGCGTTCATCCGGGCCGTCGCGTCGCTGTCGTCCAGCTGGCTCGGGCAGGGCCTGCTCACCCGTACCGAGCGGCAGCGGGTGCTGACCGCCGCGTCCCGCTCGGATCTGCCGGCCTGACCGGCACCCCCACCAACCCGTACGAGAGGACCGCGAATGCGTTACCAACGAGCAGGCATCGCCACCGCAGTGCTGGCCGCGGCTGCGGCCTGCCTTGTCTCGGTAGCCGGGCCGGCACAGGCCGGCCTGGTCACCTCCTGCACCGGAACAGCGTCGGACGTGACGGTGCCGGGCGACCTGTTCGTGCCGGCCGGTGAGTCGTGCGAGTTGACCAACGTGACCGTGAACGGGAACACCACGGTTCGCGCGGACGCGAACCTGATCCTCAAGACCTCGAACCTGACCGGAACGCTGACCGTCGCCGGCAACGGCTACGCCGACCTCACCAGCAGCACGGTGGCCGGCGCCACCCGGTTGAACAGCGGCTTCGGGCTGAACAGCCAGAGCAGCACGTTCACCGGGAACGTCACGGTCACCGGCTCCGGCTTCGCCTACAGCGTCGGCAGCACGTTCGCCGGCAACATCACGTCCACTTCCGGTGAGACCTACCTGCAGTCCGGCCGGGTCGCCCGCAACATCGCCACCACCGGCGACCAGCTGACCGACATGTACGACACGGTGGTCGGTGGCAAGGTGACCGTCGCCGACGCCGCGCTGGGCAGCGTGGTGTGCACCTCGGAGATCGACGGCGACACGTCGTTCAGCGGCGCGGGCGACGCCGGCGTCGTGCAGATCGGCGCGCAGGTCCCGGTGAGCGGCTGCGGGTTCGACGTCTTCGCCGCCGGCCTGACCCTGGCCGGCAACCACGCGCCGATCACGATCAGCGACAACGTCGTCCGCGGTGTGCTGGCCTGCATGGACAACGACGCCGCCCCCACCGGGTCGGGCAACCGGCTGCGCGGCGGCGCGACCGGCCAGTGCGCCGGCCTCGCCGGCTCGGCGGCTGCCGCGACGGCCAGTTCGAAGGCGGCGGGTGCCACGGCCGCGACCGACCGCGCCGCCGGCATCCTCGCCAAGATCGGCTCGCGGCACAGCACGGGGGAGCGTGCCGCGATCGCGACCGGCCGCGCCGTCATCAGCCACTGACGTCATCAGCCACTGACCCGGCCGGTCGAGACCCAGGGGGTTACCGCCATGTCCAGACGCACGACCACACGCCGGGCGACCGTGCTCGGGGCCAGTTGCGCGCTCCTCGCGGGGGTGCTGTTCGGCACCGGGCCCGCCGTGGCGGCCCCTGGTCTCCCGGCGGCCATCGATCCGGGCACGCCGACGTTCACCGGCTCGGGCGCCCCGGTGCCCGCCGAGCCGGCCACGTTCAACCCGAGCCGCAGCATGCTGCAGTCGATCTACGACGCGGACCTGGCCGCCGGCGGGACCTCGTTCTGGTTCGACCGCATCCTCGGCCGGCCGTTCTCCAACGGCGCCGGTGAGACCTCGCTGCTGACCCGGGGCCGGGCGCTGTTCATGTACACCCACTCGCCGGCGAAGCTCGGCTTCGGCTCGTCCAGCGCCACCGACAACGGCCAGGGCGGCCAGGGCAACGGCTGGGCCTACCGGCAGCCGCTCGCCCCGACCACGCCGGGCACGCTGCGCGACCTCTACA
>JBBWZH010000331.1:0-7343 GCA_039648995.1 Mycobacteriales bacterium | reverse complement strand
GATCGTGGTGTGCACGTCCGGCGTGGTGAAGAAGGTGACGTCGTGGATGGTGACGACGACCGGCCGCCCGGCCCGCAGCGGCATCGTGTAGTGCGGCGAGTGCAGCACCTCCGCGTTCACCTGCTGGGCGACCAGCGGCAGGCCGGTCTGTTCCCAGGCGAGGCGGGCCGAACGGTGCGCGATCGCCGCCGGGCCGGGGACGATCGTCGCCTGCGGCGCCATCCGGCTGAACCGCTCGGCGTCGGCTCGCTGGCACGAGACGGCGAAGTCGGCATCGGCCACGCCGAGCGCGGCGATGAGACCGTCGACGTACCGTCCGACGCCACCACGGTCGGCGGGAACGGCCGTCGCGTCGACGAGCACGCGGGGCGCGCGGCCAGACACGAGTGGGGCTCCTCGGGGCGGTTAGCGGGTCTGGGTTCCCGGTCGACCGACAGCCTACGCCCGTCGGTGAAGGACCTTCGCGTACACCGTCCACAACGCGCGGGCGGCGGTCACCCACGTGAACGCGGTCGCCCGGCGCCTGCCCGCCTCGACCAACGCGCGGCGCCGTGTGTCATCAGCCAGCAGCGACCGGAGCGCTACTGCCAGTGCCGATGGGGCGTCCCGGGGCACGACGATCGTCGCGTCGCCGCCGACTTCGACCAAGGCGGGGGCATCCGACGTGACCACCGGGACACCGGCCGCCATCGCCTCCAGCACCGGCAATCCGAACCCCTCGGCCCGGCTCGGCGCGACCAGCGCGGTGGCCCGGTGCAGCACGGTCGCCAGGTCCGGGTCGGACAGCCGGCCAAGGACCCGGACCCGGCCGGGCGGCAGCCCGAGTTCGGCCGCGGCGGCGGCCGGGTCGACACCACCCCACCCCGGCTGGCCGACGACCAGCAGCGGGACCTCCGGCGCGGCCGGGTCGGCCAGCGCGGCGAGCAGCACGTCCAGGCCCTTGCGCGGTTCCAGCGTGGCCAGGCTGAGCAGGTAGGCCGCCGGCAGGTCGAGCCGGGCGGCCCGGGCGTCGGCGTCCGGCGGCTGGTCGGCGAGCGCGGCGGTGACGCCCTCGCCGATCACGTGCGTCCGCTCCTCGGGCAGGGTCAGCACCGCCCGCAGTTCGGTGGCGACCGCCTCGGTGGGCAACACGATCGCGTCGGCGGCGCGGGTCGCGTACCCCACCGCGCGCCGGTGCCAGGCCACGCCGCGCGGGGTGAGCGTCTCCGGGTGGGTCCACGGCACCGCGTCGTGGATCGTCACCACCAGCGGGGTGCGGCGGCGGGGCGGGGCGAGCAGCGCCGGCGCGTGGATCAGGTCCGCCCGCGGGGCCGGCCCGACACCGCGCTCCCAGGCCGCGACCAGCGCCCGGCGCGGCAGCGGCAGCCGGCGCGGGCCGCCGACCCCGGCGACCCGGGCGGCGGACGCGTCGCGGTGCCAGCCGGTCCAGCCGGTGACCTCCGACCCGGCCGGCGCGGTCCGGGCCAGCGCGGCCGCGATCTCCCGGCTGTACCGGCCGGTGCCGCCGGGCACCGGCGCGAGGCACTGCTCCAGCAGTACGGCTACCTGCACGACCGCGCACCCTACTGGCCCGCCGACCCGGCCCCGGTGCCGGTGCGACCGGCCGCCACCGGTGCTACCGGTGCTACCGGTCGGCCGGTGGGTTGAGGTGGCGCTCGACGAGCTCGCAGAGGGTGTGGCCCAGGTGCACGCAGGCTTCCTGGACGCGGGCGGTGTCATCGCTGGGCACCCGGACGCAGTGGTCGGCGAGGTCGGCCACCTTGCCGCCGCTCGCGCCGGTCAGCACCACCGTCAGCACGCCCAGCTCCCGGGCCGCCTCCACCGCGCGCACCACGTTGCCGGAATTGCCGCTGGTGGTCAGGCCGACCGCGACGTCGCCGGGCCGGGCCAGCGCGCGTAACTGCCGCGCGAACACGTCGTCGTAGCCGTAGTCGTTGCCGATCGCGGTCATCGCCGCGGTGCCGTCCGGCAGCGCGATCGCCGCCAGCGGCGCGCGGTCGAACCGGAACCGGCCGAGCAGCTCGGCGGCCAGGTGCCCGGCGTCGCTGGCCGAGCCGCCGTTACCGAAGAAGATCACCTTGCCGCCGGCCCGCAGCGCGGCCGCGAGACACCCGGCCACCACGGCGACCTGCTCCACCGCCGCCGAGTCGAGCAACCGCCGGCTCACCTCGATCGCCTCCCGCAACGCGGCCCGGATCACCTCCCCGTCCGCGAGCAGTCCGTCCCGGGGCAGCCCGTCCCCGACCGCCCCGTCCCCGACCGCCCCGACCCGCCCGGCCCCGGCCGGCCCGTCCCCGCCGGAGCCGGCCCCCACCGCCCCGACCCCAGCCGGGTCCACCGCGGCGCCGTCGGGGGTCATGCCGCCCGCCAGGTCGTCAGCCCGCGCCGTTCAAAGCTGAACTCGGTCACGCTGACGCCGAGCTTCTCCAGCGCCTGCGCGACGCGGTGCTTCCGGGTGAAATCGCAGTAGAACAGGATGTAGCCGCCACCGCCGGCCCCGGTCACCTTGCCGCCGGTCGCGCCGGACCGCATGGCCAGGTCGTACGCCTCGTCGATCAGGTCGGTGGTGATCAGCGGGGAAAGCTTCTTCTTCTCGTGCCAGGCCTGGCCGAGCAGTTCACCGAAGGCGTTCAGCTCGCCGCGCAGCAGTGCGGCCTTCATCGCGACAGCCAACTCCTTCTGCGCCCGCAGGCCCTCCAGCGTGCCGGCCTGCTGCGTCTGCACCCGCGCGGTCTGGTCACCGATGATGTGCGCCGACTCGCGGGTGATGCCGGTGTAGCAGAGCAGCAGGTTCAGCTCCAGCTCGTTCACCGTGGAGTCGCGCACCCGCAGCGGGTTCACGATCACCCGGTCGCCGAACTCGATGAAGTTGAAGCCGCCGAAGGTCGCCGCGTAATGGTCCTGCAGACCGCCCGCGATGCCGAGGTCGCGGCGCTCGATCTCCCAGGCGAGGTGCGCGATCTCGTACTCGGAAAGCGGCAGCGCGTAGTACTCCCGCAGCAGCCCGACCAGTGCCACCATCGTGGTGGACGAGGATCCGAGCCCCGAGCCGGGCGGCGCGGTGGACCGCAGCAGCAGGTCGTAGCCGCCGGTGTCGTCCATCGACAGCCGCCGGATCGCGGCCTTCACCAGGTCCAGCCGGCCGTCGAACACGGTCCCGTCGACCATTCCCTCGGCCGGGAAATCCAGCGAGAGGCCGAAGTCCACCGACTCGATCGAGATCGTGCCGTCGGCGCGGGTGCGCAGCGAGCCGTAGGCGTACCGGTCGATCGTCGCGGACAGCACCACGCCGCCCTCGGACTCGGGGAACGGCGACACGTCAGTGCCACCGCCGGCAAAGCTGACCCGTAGCGGCGCCTTCGCCCGAACCAGCACGCGTACTCCCTCCGGCGCGGAGACAGGGCCAACGGCGGCCTGGTCGGTCCGCATTCTTCCTCAGCCGCGGCCGCGCGGTCGCCCACCGTCCGGTGACCCGGCTGCCGAGCCGCTCCCGCGCCCCGGCCAGCCCCGGCAGTCCCGCTCGGCCGGTCCGCCCGGCCGTCCGTCGCCTACGGGGCGAGCAGGCGGTCCAGATACCGCCGCCAGACCGGCTCGGCGTCCAGCGGCTTCACCCCGGCGCGCAGTTTCTCCGGCATGCCCGGCGCGTAGAACCGGGTCAGCGCGGCGGTCAGATCGGGCACGTCGTCCGGCTCGGCCAGCACGCCGTCCACACCGTCGGTCACCTGGTCGCCGAGCGCGCCGGCCCGGGTGGAGATCACCGGCACGCCGTGCTCGAAGGCCACCCAGGCGTTCTGCGACGCGGTCGCGGTGCGGTACGGCAGCACCAGCGCGTCCACCTGGTCGAACAGGCCCGGCACGTCGGCGGCCGGCACGTACTCGGGGCGCAGCGTCAGCCGGTCGGACATGCCGAGCTCCGCGGCCAGCCGCTCGGTCTCCCCGGTGCCGTCACCCCAGAACTCGCCGGCCACCAGCAGCGACACGTCCGGCGGGCCGGCCGCCAGAGCCCGGATCAGCACGTCCAGGCCCTTGTAGGGGCGGACGAGGCCGAAGAACAGCAGCCGCCGGTGCACCGGCGGCACCTCGCCCGGCTCGGCGACGGCCCCACCGGAGCCGGCCAGCAGGTGCGGCGGCATCGTGGCCACCCGCACCGGTCGGTCGGTCAGCGTGCGCGCCTGTGCCGCCTGCGGCTCGGTGTGCACCAGCACGGAGTCGACGCGGGCCAGGAACGACCGGGTCAGCCGCTCGTCGATGGACCGGCGCTCGTGCGGGAGCACGTTGTGGCACAGCGCGACGGTGCGCGGGCCGCGGCCCAGTGCCCGCAGCAGCACCCGGTACGGCGGCGACTGCACCGGTGTGACCAGGGTCAGCACGACCAGCTCGCGGTCACGCAGCCGGCGACCCACCCGCCACCAGGAGTCCGGCCGGCGCCAGGACAGCGTGCTGCGGGTCGGCCGGAACGGCGTGCCGTCCGGCTGGTCGGTGGTCTGGGTGCCGCCCGGGTACACGAACGCCGGGTACTGCGCGGCCCACGACTCGATCACCACGTCGTGCCCGTCCGCCGCCAGCCGGTGGGCGAGGTCGGTGGTGTGAGCGGGGATGCCGCCCTTGTACGGGTAGCTGGGCCCGACGATCGCGATACGCACGGCGAGTCAGGCTAGCCGACGGTTGCGCCGGGCCCGCAACGTCCAACTACCGGCCTGCGCGAAGTCGACCACGATCAGCGCGACCCGGGACACCAGCGCCACGGCGAGCGCGGCGGTGCCGCCGATGACGGTGCCGAGCGTCAGCACCAGCCCGGTCTCCCGGACGCCGGCACCGGCCGGCGCGATCACGGCGAGCGGGCCGATCCCCCAGGCGAGCGCGAAACCGCCGATGCTGACCAGCAACGAGCCGCCGACCGGGCCGCCGATACCGATCACCAGCACCCAGGCGTGCAGCCCGAACAGCAGCCAGCCCAGCAGCTGCCACCCGGTCGCGCGCAGCATGCCGCCACCGGTCAGCCGGGCCGGCATCGGGTCCTTCCGGGCCAGCCGCAGCACCAGGTCCAGCGCCCAGCCGAAGACGCGCGGGGTCAGCCCGACGACCAGCACCGGCAGCAGCAGCCCGAGATACCAGAACCGGCGCACGCTGCCGGCGGCGCTGAGCGGCAGCAGCACCGCGCCGACCCCGAGCGCGGTCGCGATGGACAGCGCGAAGGCCGCCATCGTGGTGGCCAGTGACGTCTTGCGCATGATCCCCAGCTCGCGGCCGAGGGTCATGATGCCGACGAACACCCAGACCGAGCCGGGCAGGTACTTGCCGAGCTGCCCGATGAAGTACAGCCGGCCGACGGCCGGCACCGGCAGCGGGGCGCCGAGGTCGGCGAGCATCGTGCGGTAGGCCCGCATCGCGGCCACCTGCGCCATCGCCGCCAGGACCATCGAGGCGAGCACGGCCAGCACCGACATCTGGCGGAACTCGGTGACCAGCTCGTGCCAGCGGTGCGCCACGTAGATGCCGCCGAACGTGAGCACGACGGCCAGGAATATCCACTTGATCCACGCGGTCGGCCGCAGGCCGGACCGGGCGGCTACCGGCGCCGGCTCGGCGGACGGCTCGGCACCGGCGGCAGCGTCCGGGCGACCGCCGGCGGCCGGATCGGCCACCGCGGGCTCGGCCGGCGGCCCGGCAGGCACCGCCCCGGCGGGCTCGGCCGGCGCGCCCACAGGCTCGGCCGGCGCGCCGGCGGGCTGGGCCGGTGGGCCGGCGGAGAGGTCGGAGTCAGCGGGCTCGGCCGGTGGGCCGGCGGGGAGGTCGGAGTCGGCGGGGCGCTGCGTCACCACGCGGTCAAGCGTCGATCCGGGAGCGGACGATCAGGTCGGCGAGCAGGGCGATCGATCCGATCAGCATCCCGGTCACCACGAGCAGCAGGGTGCTGGTGGTGACCCGGAACTGGTAGCGGATCACGTCGACGATCCCCTTCACGACGCCGAGGCCGAACAGCCACAGCGCGAGCGGCATCAGCACCTTGATCGGGTTGAAGTACATCACCATGCGCAGCACCTGCAGGATGTAGCGGTACGCGTCCTTGGTGAAGTGGAACTTCGAGGTGCCGGCCCGCTTGGCGTAGTCGATCGGCACGTAGTCGACCGCGTGCTGGTTCGACAGGAACGACATCGTGATCGTGGTGACGCAGGAGAAGCCGGGCGGCAGCAGCCGCAGGTACGGCAGCGCCACATCCCGGCGGAACGCCCGCAGGCCGGAGTTCAGATCCGGGATCTTGGTGGACGCGAGCCGCTCGGCGATCTTGCGGATGGCCCACTTCGCCGGCACCCGGAGCACCTTGTAGGTGCCCTGCTCGGTGGTGCGGGCGCCGACCACCTGGTCCACGTCCGGGTTGTCCAGCAGGTACTGGACGAACTCCGGGATGCGCTCGTTCGGGTAGGTCATGTCGGCGTCGGTCCAGACCACGATCCGGCCGTACGCCTCGCCGGAGCCGATCCGCCGGGCGGTGCCCGAGCCGCCGTTGCGGCGGAACGGCATCAGCCGCATGGCCGGGTACTGCGGCAGCGCCTCCTTCAGCACGGCCAGCGTGTTATCGGTCGACTTGTCGTCGATAACCAGCAGCTCGTAGCTGAACTCGGTGGCGTCCATGGCCTTGCTGATCCGGTCCACCTCGGCCAGCACGTGCTCCTGCTCGTTGTAGCAGGGCAGCACGATGGTCACGTCGAGGGTGTTCGGACCGCCCTTGCGGATGGCGGCCGTCGCGCTCTGATGTTCGTGGGCGGGCGGGATGGGTTCGAGCGGCGCAGCGATGCTCACGGGTGCGGACTCCTGCACTGAACTGGCCTGAATCTCTCTGATCTGCGTCGACGGCTGTCGGCAACAGCCGACGATCCTACAAGCGTTCCGACCCAGGTCCGGACCAGCCGGCCCGCGAGCGGCCGGTTGGGCGGATATCGTCGCCACTCACCGACAACCGCCGGCCGCCGGCGGGGCCCCGCGGGAACCCGTCCCGGTGGTCGCACGCGCTGTCGGATCAACTACGACGTACCGCCCGGTACGGTCATAGCCGGCATGCCCGCGCGCGCTGTGGGCAAGCTCGACGGGTGGGCCTGACCGCTGCGCGTCCCGGGAAGGGCAGGCCCGTGCCACCGGCCGAGAGAAGGCCAACCGGACAGAAGGGTCTCCGATGGGACGACGTCGACGTGCCGTGATCACCGGCGGGGCCGGCTTCCTCGGCTCGCACCTCTGCGAGCGACTGCTCGCCGACGACTACGAAGTGCTCTGCCTGGACAATTTCATCACCGGCAGCCCGGACAATGTGGCACACCTGGTGGAGGCCGGGCCGCTGCGGGTGATCC
>JBBWZH010000329.1:0-7751 GCA_039648995.1 Mycobacteriales bacterium | reverse complement strand
GGTCCGGGCGGGTGATCGTGCCCGGGCCGGCGTCCGGGTCCGGGCGGGTGATCGTGCCCGGGCCGGCGTCCGGGTCCGGGCGGGTGATCGTGCCCGGGCCGGCGTCCGGGTCCGGGCGGGTGATCGTGCCCGGGCCGGCGTCCGGGTCCGGGCGGGTGATCGCGTCCGGATGGGCGGCGAGGACGGCGGCCTCGGTCCGGGTCCGCGTGCCGGCCGCCTGGCGGACCGCGGCCGCGTCGCCGGAGGCCCACGCCGCCCGCGTCGCCCGCACCAACGGCCGCGCGACACCGCCCGGGTCGACGAGCAGCCCCGGCGGCACCGACCGCACCACCGCCACGGTCCCGGCCGGCGGCCGTGCCGGCACGTCCAGCCACCAGCCCGCGGCGGACCGCGACGCGGGCAGCCCCGGCCACGGCGCCCGGACCGTCGCGACAACCCGGCGGTAGGGCGGCAGCGCCCGCAGCACGGCCAGGGTGTACGGGTCGGCCCAGTGCACGTCGTCGATCAGCGGCACGCGGTCACGCGGCCGCACCCCGGCCGCCTCCACTGCCGGCGGCACGTCGTCCGGCGGCACGTCGTCCGGCGGCACGGGCGCCCGCAGCGCGCGGGTCATCGGCAGCCCACGGCGATGCCGCAGCGTGGCCAGCGCACCGGCCCGCGCGACGCCGAGGCTGATCGCGTACACCGCGGACTCGCCGATGCCCGGCGGCCCGGCGACCACCGCGCGGCCCGGGGTGGCGAGCGCCTTGGCCAGGGCGGCCGCTTCGACGTCCCGCCCCACCAGCACTTGCCGAGTATAGGAATGCCCGCCTGGCCGCATGGTCGTTCGGCTGGGCCAACCAGGCCGGTGGCACGATCCCGGGAGGGCCGTGGCGACCTCCCGGCGTAGCGTTTCGGCGCGGCCGGACCGCCGGCACACCGGTGGCTGCGAGGGGAGGCGACGCGGATGGACGGCGCGCTCTTCCGGGCGGTCGCCGAGGCGTGCGCCGCGCTCCGCCCGACGCCGGCGCCCGATACCGGCAGCTGCGCGCCGACGCCGATCAGGTGGCCGAGGCACTGTCGCGTGTGGACGCTGTACTGCCGTTGCTGCGCGCGGCCAGGGTCGTGCGGCGCCCGCCCGCGCCGGCTGTCCCGGCCGGCACCGGGCCGGGTGGTGAGCGGGGATGACCGAGGGGAACGGAGGCTGGCCTGGTCCAGAGTGGACAGAGCCGGCCGGCGGCCAGCCCTGGGCGGATCCGTCCCTGCTCGGCGCCGATCACGACCCCGGACCGCCGCTGGCCGAGCCGACCGACCCGCCGGCCGCTCCGCTCGCCGACCCGAACGCCGCGGACGGCCGTGGCGACGAGCCCGCGTCGGCCGGCTCGTTGGCGGCCTCCGACGCCCGGCGATCCGTGCGCTCGCGGCGTACTGGAGCCGTTGAACCGGGTTTGCTCAGGGGCTTCGGGTTAGGGTCCTAGGGACCATGTGCCGCCCTCGGCGAGGAGGGGCCCCGTGCCCGAACTGGATCCGGTGTTCCTGGCGTTGCCGATGCGTCAACTCGCCGACGCGGCACTGAGTCGCGCCCGCGAGTTGGGCGTCGAACATGCCGATTTCCGGTTCGAGCGGATCCGGACGCAGGATCTGGCCCTTCGGGACGCCCGGCTGGAAACGAGTCGAGACGGTGAGGACCTGGGCTTCGCGGTCCGCGTGGTCCGCGACGGCACCTGGGGTTTCGCCGCTGGCGTCGACCTCACCCCGGCGGCCGCCGCCCGGGTGGCCGAGCAGGCCGTCGAGGTGGCCAAGGTAGCCGGGCCGGGCAACTCGGAGCGGATCGAGCTCGCCGACGAGCCGGTCTACCCGGACGCGACCTGGGTCTCGGCCTACGAGGTCGACCCGTTCAGCATCCCGGACGTGGACAAGATCGCGCTGCTGACCGAGTGGTCGGAGCGGCTGCTCGCCTCCGACGGCGTCGACCACGTGAACGCCGGGCTGGAACAGGTGCTGGAGAACAAGTTCTACGCCGACCTGGCCGGCACGATGACCACCCAGCAGCGGGTGCGGCTGGAGCCGCGGCTGACCGCGGCCGCGGTCGACCGGGCGCACGGCTCGTTCGAGACGATGCGGACGCTGGCCCCGCCGGCCGGCCGCGGCTGGGAGTACCTGACCGGTACGGGGTGGGACTGGTCGACCGAGCTCGCCCAGCTGCCCGAGCTGCTGATCCAGAAGACCAAGGCGCCGTCGGTGGAGCCCGGCCGCTACGACGTGATCGTCGACCCGTCCAACCTCTGGCTGACCATCCACGAGTCGATCGGGCATGCCACCGAGCTCGACCGGGCGCTCGGCTACGAGGCCGCCTACGCCGGCACGTCGTTCGCCACCTTCGACAAGCTCGGCACGCTGGCGTACGGGTCGCCGGTGATGAACGTCACCGGCGACCGCACCGTCGAGCGCGGCCTGGCCACGATCGGCTACGACGACGACGGCGTGGCCACCCAGCAGTGGGACATCGTCCGCGGTGGCACGCTGGTCGGCTACCAGTTGGACCGCCGGATGGCCCGGCTCAAGGACTTCGGCCGGTCGAACGGTTGCGCGTTCGCCGACTCCCCCGGGCACATCCCGGTGCAGCGGATGGCGAACGTCTCGCTGCAACCGGCGCCGGACGGCCCTTCGCTGGACGAGCTGATCGCCGGCGTCGACCGCGGCATCTACGTCGTCGGCGACAAGAGCTGGTCGATCGACATGCAGCGGTACAACTTCCAGTTCACCGGCCAGCGCTTCTTCAAGATCGAGAACGGCCGGCTGGCGGGGCAGTTGCGGGACGTGGCGTACCAGGCGACCACCACCGAGTTCTGGGGCTCGATGGAGGCGGTCGGCGGCCCGCAGACGTTCGTGCTCGGTGGCGCGTTCAACTGTGGCAAGGCCCAGCCGGGCCAGGTCGCGGCGGTCAGCCACGGTTGCCCGGCCGCGCTGTTCCGCGGTGTCAACATCCTCAACACGGTCCGGGAGGCGGGACGATGACGGCGCCGGGAGGCCTGACCCCGCAGGAGACCGTGGAGCGGGCGCTGGCCCTGTCCAAGGCCGACGGCTGCGTGGTGGTCGCGAGCGAGCAGTCCCAGACCAACCTGCGCTGGGCGCTGAACACGCTGACCACCAACGGCGAGATGCGGTCCCGCCGGCTGAGCGTGATCAGCTTCGTGAACGGCACCGCCGGGGTGGCGGCGGGCGTGGTGGAGCGCAGCGGGGTCACCGCGGACACGCTGGAGGAGTTGGTCCGGGCCAGCGAGCAGACCGCGCGGGACGCGGGGCCGGCCGACGACGTGGCCGCGCTGGTGCAGCCGGACGCGGTCGCGGACGACTGGGCGGCCGAGCCCGAGGTCACCTCGGTCGGCGTGTTCAGCGCGTTCGCGCCGGGGCTGGGTGACGCGTTCCGCCGGGCGGCCGCCGAAGACCGGGTGCTGTTCGGGTTCGCCGAGCACGCTGTGGCCAGCTACTACCTCGGCACATCGACGGGGTTGCGGCGGCGGCACGTCCAGCCCACCGGCAAGGTGGAGATCAACGGCAAGTCGACTGACTTCGTCCGCTCCGCGTGGGCCGGCCGACCCACCCGCGACTTCGCCGACATCGACGTGGCGGCGCTGGACGCGGAGTTGGCGCAGCGGCTGGGCTGGGCGCGCCGCTCGGTGCCGCTACCGGCCGGCCGGTACGAGACAGTGCTGCCGCCGTCCGCCGTGGCCGACCTGATGTACTACATGTACTCCTCGGCCGGCGCCCGGGACGCCGACGAGGGTCGCACGGTTTTCTCCAAGGCCGGCGGCGGCACCCGGATCGGCGAGCGGCTGACCGAGATCCCGATCACGCTGCGGTCCAACCCGGCGGAGCCCGGTCTGGAGGCCGCTCCGTTCATGGTGGCCACCGCGTCCTACGGCGGCGTGGTGTCGGTGTTCGACAACGGCCAGCCGATCGAGCGGACCGACTGGATCCGTTCCGGCGAACTGGTCGACCTGATCCGGACCCGGGCCTGGGCGGAGAAGACCGGCGCGGTGGCCCGGCCCTGGGGCGACAACCTGGTGTTGGACGCCCCGCCCGGCGGCCGCTCGCTGACCGAGATGATCGCCGGGACCGAGCGCGGCCTGCTGGCCACCTCGCTCTGGTACATCCGCGAGGTGGACCCGCAGACGCTGCTGCTCACCGGCCTCACCCGCGACGGCATCTACCTGGTCGAGGGCGGCGAAGTCACCGGCGCGGTGAACAACTTCCGGTGGAACGAGAGCCCGGTCGACCTGCTCGGCCGGCTCACCGAGGTCGGCGTGACCGAGCGTTGCCTGCCGCGGGAGTGGAACGACTTCTTCACCCGCACCGCCATGCCGCCCCTGCGCATCCCGGACTTCAACATGAGCACGGTGAGCAAGGCGTCCTGACCCGCCCCGGTGGGGCCGCGCGCCGCGGCCCCACCGGTCGGTGTCAGCGGGCCGGCAGCCGGACCACCGTGTACGCGGTCGTCGGCTCCGGTGGGGTACCGAACCGGGCGTTGACCGCGTACAGGAACGGGCCGAACTTGCCGATCGTGGTCGGCACGTCCAGCGCGGGGTCGGTCACCGTGCCGGTCACCGTTCCCTGGCTGCCGCGCCCGTTCAGCCGGATCGACTCGACCCGGTTGAGCTGGTTCTGAACGACGTACAGGGTGTGGCCGCTGCGCAGCAGGCCATCCCCGTCGGTCGCGTCGCCGCCGGCGATCGTGATCTCCCGGGCCACCCCGGTCGCGGGCGCGACCGTGAACAGCTTGGCCGTGTTGGACTGGACCACGATCAGCTGCCGGCCGTCCGGCGTCGTCTCGATGCCGTTCGAGTTGAAGCCATCCTGGAAGACAATGTCACCGGACAGCGGCAGGGTGCGGACGCGGCCTGCGGCCGGCAGCCGCCCGCCGGGCCCGAACGGTACGACGTACAGCACGGGGTTGAGCGAGTCGGTGAAGTAGGCGGCGGTGTCGGTGACCACGACGTCGTTGATGAAGCCGACGTTCGGCCCCACGAACTGGTACGAGGCCAACTCGGCGCCGGTCCGCGCGTCGTACACGTGCGCCTGCCCGGTCGCCGCGCCCGACGCGAACAGCCGGTTCCGCGCGTCGATCTCCAGGCCGGTGGCGGCGCGGCCGGCGACGCCCGGCACCAGCACCGAGCCCCGGCCGGTGATCACGTCGCCGCGGAAGATCGCGCCGTCGACGAGCGAGCCGGCGTAGAACGAGGCGCCGCGGCCGATCGCGACGCCCTCCGGCTGGAACCCGTCCGGCAGCGAGATCACGTGCGGGAAGAGCCCGGTGACCGCGGTGGCCGCGCCGCCGGCCACTGGTGTCGCGGACCCGGACCCGGGCGCGGCCTGGGCCACGCCGGCGGTCGACCCGCCAATCAAGACCGTCGTGCCCAGCGCGAGCAGCGTGGCTGGGACGAGTCGCATGAGAGCCTCCTTGCTTGCGTCATCGCAACGGTTGCTGACACAACCATCCTTTCCCGCCTGGTTGCCGCCCGCACGCCCCTATTCGGTCGACCTGACCGCGATCTGCCGTCTGAACCGATCCCGCGATGTGAGACAAGTGACATGTCTGGGCAGGTCATGGTCATGCGCCCGGGGTTAGGCTCAACGGATCCCCAGCGAGATGCCGGTGACCCGGCGTTTCTTGCATTCTCCGGGTCAGCTCACGACCGACAAGGAGTACCCATGACTGCCACCCTGACCGGTCTGGATACGTCCCCGACTCGGCACGCAGGCTTGCTTCGCTGGGTACGTGAAGTCGCCGAGCTCACCCAGCCCGACCAGGTGGAATGGGCCGACGGGTCACCCGAGGAGTGGGTGCGGCTGACCAACCTGCTGGTCGCCAACGGCACCTTGGCCCGCCTCAACCCCGAGCACAAGCCGAACTCGTTCCTGGCTCGCTCCGACCCGGCCGATGTCGCACGCGTCGAGGACCGCACGTTCATCTGCTCGCGGGACCGCGCCGACGCCGGCCCCACCAACAACTGGCAGCCGCCGGGCGAGATGAAGGCCACCTTGACCGGCCTGTTCCGGGGGTCCATGCGCGGGCGGACGATGTACGTGATCCCGTACTGCATGGGCCCGCTGACCTCGGAACACCCGCAGCTCGGCGTCGAGATCACCGACTCGCCGTACGTGGTGGCGTCGATGCGCATCATGACCCGGATGGGCAGCCGCGCTCTGGAACTGTTCGGCACCGGCGCTGAGTTCGTGACCGGCCTGCATTCGGTCGGGGCGCCGCTGGAGCCGGGTGCGCGCGATGTGCCGTGGCCGTGCAACGAGACGAAGTACATCGTGCACTTCCCGGAGGAGCGCGCGATCTGGTCGTTCGGCTCGGGTTACGGCGGGAACGCGCTGCTCGGCAAGAAGTGCCATTCGCTGCGCATCGCCTCGGTGCAGGCCCGCGACGAGGGCTGGCTGGCCGAGCACATGCTGATCCTGAAACTCACCTCCCCGGAGAGCCGCGTCTACTACATCGCCGCGGCTTTCCCGTCCGCCTGCGGCAAGACCAACCTCGCCATGCTCGACCCGACCATCAAGGGCTGGAAGGTCGAGACGGTCGGCGACGACATCGCGTGGATGCGGTTCGGCCCGGACGGCCGGCTCTACGCCCACAACCCGGAGTACGGCTTCTTCGGCGTCGCCCCCGGCACGGGCTACCGCACCAACGCCAACGCGATGCGCACCATCGAGCGCGGCAACTCCATCTTCACCAACGTGGCGCTGACCGACGATGGCGACGTCTGGTGGGAGGGGATGACCAAGCAGCCGCCGGAGCACCTGACCGATTGGAAGGGCCGCGACTGGACACCGGCGTCGGACGAACCGTCGTCGCATCCGAACAGCCGGTTCTGCACGCCGGCCGGGCAGTGCCCGATCATCGCGCCGGAGTGGGAGGACCCCCGCGGCGTGCCGATCTCGGCGATCTTCTTCGGAGGCCGGCGGCGTAACACCGTGCCGCTGGTCACCGAGGCGCGCAGTTGGCAGCACGGCGTCTTCCTCGGGGCCACGCTGTCGTCGGAGACCACGGCCGCCGCGACCGGGCAGGTCGGCGTGGTCCGGCGGGATCCGATGGCCATGCTGCCGTTCCTCGGCTGCCACGTCGGCGACTACTTCCGGCACTGGATCGAGATCGGCAAGGGCGCCGACGAGGCGAAGCTGCCGCGGATCTTCTACGTCAACTGGTTCCGCAAGGACGAGAGCGGCCGGTTCCTGTGGCCCGGGTTCGGCGAGAACAGCCGCGTGTTGAAGTGGGCGATCGAGCGGATCGAGGGCACTGCTGCGGCTGTCGAGGTGCCGGTCGGCTACGTGCCGACGCCCGGGTCGCTCGACACCGACGGCCTCGACCTGGACCCGGCCGACCTGGCAGCGGCGTTGCGGGTGGAGCCGGCGGAGTGGCAGGCCGAGCTCGGCCTGATCGAGGAGTGGTTCGACCGGGTCGGGGCCAAGATGCCCGGCGGCATGTGGGACGAGTTGGCCACGCTGCGGGAGCGTATCGGCTGACCGGCCACCCGGCTGACCGTCAGGCTGAGCCCGCCGGTCAGGCAGACTAGGCACGTGCCCAGGTGCATCGACTGGCAGGACGGCGCTGTCGTGCTCATTGACCAGACGCTGCTGCCGAAGCAGGAACGGTGGCTGCGGATCACCGACGTCGACGGGCTGGTCGACGCCATCGTCCGGCTCGCAGTGCGGGGTGCCCCGGCACTCGGCGCGGCCGGGGCGCTGGGCGTCGCGCTGGCCGCGCA
>JBBWZH010000300.1:0-3221 GCA_039648995.1 Mycobacteriales bacterium | reverse complement strand
CCGGCGGGCAGCAGCAGCGGGTGGCGATCGCCCGCGCCGTGGTCGGCCGGCGGCAGTTGCTGCTGGCCGATGAGCCGACCGGCGCGCTGGACTCGCTGAACGGGGAGGCGGTGCTGCAGCTGATCCGATCCCGGTGCGACGCCGGGGTGGCCGGGGTGCTGGTCACGCACGAGGCGCGGCTGGCCGCCTGGGCGGACCGGGTGGTGTTCCTGCGCGACGGCCGGGTGGTGGACGAGACCGAGCCGCTGCCGCCGGCCGAGTCGCTGCTGTCCTCCGGAACGGCCGGCGGGGCGGCTGGCGGGGCGGCCCGGTGATCGGCGCCCGCTGGCGGCCGCCGCTGCGGATCGCCTGGCGCACCGCGCGCCGCTACCCCGGCCGGACCGCGCTGGTCGGTGCGCTGGTCGGCGTCCCGGTGTTCGCGGCCAGCTTCGTCGACACGCTGGGCCGGACGGCGTCGACCCGGCCCGCGACCAACGCCCGCCACGATTTCGGTACGGCCGACGCCCTGGTGATCGTCTCCGACCAGGTCCGGTACGAGCCGTACGGGTCAGCCGACGGCACGCAGCCGGCCCGGCGCGATCCGGCTACCGTCGACGTGGCCGCGCTGCTGCCGGCCGGCACCCGGTTGGTCGAACACCCGGGCCGCCGCAACGTGCGCTTCGAGCACGGCGACCGGACGGTCCTCGCCGACGGGGTCGAGTTGCATACCGACGATCCGATCACCACCGGGATGACCACGCTGCGGTCCGGTGCCTTGCCGGGACGCCCGGGCGAGGTCGCGCTCTCCCCGACGCTGGCCAGCCGGCTCGACGTCCGGCCGGGGGACGAGGTGCGACTGCGGCAGCGGCCCGGGGTCTTGCGGGTGGTCGGGCTGGCCGACTCCGGCTGCCGCGGCTGCCAGCAGGCCTACGGGCTACCAGGCTGGATCGGAGCCGGCTCGGCCGACCCGCCGCAGCGGTTCAGCTACCTGATCGAGCTGCCCGGCGATGCGGTGGCCGACCAGGCGTTCGCCGATCGCCTGGCCGGTGTGGGCCTGGAGGTGCAATCCCGGGACCGGGTGCTGCACCCCGACCGTTGGGCCGAGCAGCGGCTGTCCGGCGCCGCCGACGTCCTGCCGATCGCGGTGCTGATCGTCGGGCTGGGCCTGATCGAGGTGGTGTTGCTGGCCGGCACCGCGTTCGCGGTCACCGCCCGCCGCCGGGTACGCGAGTTGGCGCTGGTGCTGGCCACCGGCGGCCGGCCGGCCGACGCCCGCCGGCTGGTGCTCACGCACGGCGCCGTGCTCGGGCTGATCGGCTCGGTCGGCGCGGCGGTGCTCGCCGTCGGCGCGGTGGTCGCCGGGCTGCCCCTCTGGCAGAACCTGGCCGACCGCGACTTCGACGGGCTGTCTGTCGGCCCGCGCGACCTCGCCGTGGTGATCGGTGCCGGCGTGCTGACCAGCGTGCTCGCGGCGGCGCTGCCGGCGCGTGGGGCGGGCCGGGTGCCGGTGCTCGCCGCGCTGGCCGGCCGGTACGGGCGGCCGGGCCGGCAGCGCAGCCGCCGGACGATCATCGTCGCCGCGGCAGCCCTGCTGACCGGGCTGGTCGCCGCGGCCGCGGCGGCGCGGGGCTGGCACGCGGCCGCCGCGGCGGCCGCCCGAGCCCAGACGACATCGAACACGGTGCCGTACGCGCTGGCCATGACGGCGGGCTTCGGGCTGGCGATCGGCGGCCTGGCGGTGGCCGCGCCGGCGCTGGTCGGGCTGGTGGGCCGGGTGGCCGGCCGGCTGCCGCTGTCCGGCCGGTTGGCGGTGCGGGACGCGGCCCGGCACCGCCACCGCACCGGGCCGGCGGTCGCGGCGACGATGGTCGCGGTGACCGGCTCGGTCGCGGTGCTGTTCGCGGTCGCCAGCTACGACCGGCACGACCGGGCGCAGTACCGCCCCTCGGCGCCGCTCGGCGCGGTGTCGCTGTACGCGGTCGGCGGCACCCCGGATGCCGACCTGCTGGCCGGCGCCCAGGCGGCCGCGGTCGAGCTGCCCGGGGCACGGGTGGTGCCGGTGCGGTGGTCGTCGGCCGGGCCGGCCGACGACGACCAGTTGTCCATCGATATCGGAGACGAGCCTCCCGGCCCGGGCTGCGCGGTGGTCAACCTCGCCGCGGTCGGCACCGGGGCGGACTTGGCGTCGGTGCTGGCCGGGCCGCGGGCGGGCACGGCCCGGGCCGCGCTGGCCAGCGGCCGGGCCGTGGTGTTCGGCAACTGCCTGCTCGACGGCGGTCAACTGCGGCTGTCCCGCGGTGTAGACCGGTGGCGCAGCATCCCGGCGGTGCAGTTCGCCGACAAGATCCCGTACCCCGGGCTCCCCTCGGTGGTGCTGCCCGACAGCCTGGTCGCCCAGGCAAAGATCCGCACCACGATCTCGTCCGTGCTGATCACGACAAGCAGACCGCCGACCGGCGCGGAGGAGGACCGGGCCCGCGGCGTGCTCGGCGACGGCGTGAACCTCACTGTCGAACGCGGGTACGGGGCGCCGTACCGGCTGGGCATCCTGACCCTGGTCGGCGTGGCCGGGCTGATCACGCTGGCCGGCGTGCTGATCTCGGTGACGCTGTCCGCGGCCGAGGGGCAGGCGGACCTGGCGACGCTGGCGGCGATCGGTGCCACCCCGCGCCGGCGGCGGGCGTTGGCGGCCTGGCAGGCGGGCCTGATCGGCGGGCTGGGCGTGCTGCCCGGGCTGCTGCTCGGTGCCGCGGTGGGTCGCATCGTGATGCTGGCGCAGACCGGCTACCCGCTGGTGCTGCCCTGGCCGGCGATGCTCGCGATCGGCCTGGGGGTGCCGGCGCTCGGCGTGCTCGTGGTGGGCGTGACCACCCGGGCCCGGCTGCCGATGGTCCGCCGGCTGGCCTGAGCCGCCCGGCCGGTGACCAGCCGACAAAGGTAGGAGCCCGGGCCCACAGGGGACCCGGGCTCCGCTGACGTTGCCCCGATGGAACGGACGCCGCACCATGTGACGCCTGGCGCACCGTGGGGTTCGCGGGGGCTCGGCCCCCGCGGCCAGCATGACGGACGCTGCGGCGAGCGTTCTCCGCGAGCAGAGCTCGCCTGCGTCCGTCCGGTTCAGACGAGGAGCCGGACCGCGTCCGCCTGCGGACCCTTGTTCCCCTGGGCGACCTCGAACTCGACCCGCTGGCCCTCGTCCAGCGACTTGTAGCCGTCCATCTGGATGGCCGAGTAGTGGACGA
>JBBWZH010000285.1:0-13069 GCA_039648995.1 Mycobacteriales bacterium | reverse complement strand
CACGGTCACCGTGGACGGGCTGATCCAGCCGGACGGCTACTACGACCCGGACCGCATCGCCGAGGAGTTCTGGGCGCTGCACGTCGAGCCGCCGGACGCCTGGCGCACCGAGATCCACTACCGCGAGGCGTGAACCGGGCCGGCGCCCTGGCCGGCCCGCGTACATTCGTCCGGGACATGGAGCGAGGGAGGGCCGGGTGACCGGGCAGGCGCTGTCGGCGTACACGACGCTGCGGTTGGGTGGGCCGGCCCGGCAGCTGGTCGAGGCGGGCAGCTCGGCCGAAATCGTCGCGGCGGTGCGGGCGGCGGACGCGGCCGGCGAGCCGGTGCTGCTGGTCGGCGGCGGCAGCAACCTGGTGCTGGCCGACGAGGGCTGGCCGGGTGTGGCGGTGCTGCTGCGCTCGCGTGGGGTGGCGGTGCAGACCGGCTACGGCGCGGTCACGCTGACCGTCGAGGCGGGCGAGCCGTGGGACGAGCTGATCACGCGCGTGGTCGGCGAGGGCTGGGCCGGCATCGAGGGGCTGGCCGGTGTCCCGGGGCTGACCGGGGCCACCCCGACGCAGAACGTCGGCGCGTACGGCCAAGAGGTGGCCGAGACGATCACCGGCGTCCGGGTCTGGGACCGGGCCGGCGGGCGGGAACGGGTGCTGGCGCCGGCCGAGTGCGAGCTCGGCTACCGGGACAGCGTGTTCAAGCGGTCCGAGCGGTACGTGGTGCTGGCGGTCACGTTCCGGCTCCGGCCGCAGCCGCTGTCCGGGCCGGTGCGCTACGCCGAGCTGGCCCGCGGCCTGGGCATCGAGGTGGGCGAGTCGGCGAAGCTGGCCGACGTGCGGGACGCGGCGCTGGCGCTGCGCCGGGGCAAGGGCATGGTGCTCGACCCGGCCGACCACGACACCTGGAGCGTCGGCTCGTTCTTCACCAACCCGGTGCTGGGCGCCGTCGAGCTGGTCGCGTTCGAGGCGCGGCTGCCGCCCGGCACCGGCTACCCCAGCTGGCCCGCCGACGGCGGTACGAAGCTGTCCGCGGCCTGGCTGATCGAGCGGGCCGGCTACGGCAGGGGCTACGGCAGCGGTCACGTGGGGCTGTCGGGCAAGCACACGCTGGCGCTGACCAACCGCGGTGGGGCCAGCACCGCCGAGCTGATGGCGCTGGCCGGCGAGATCCGGGCCGGCGTGCGGCGCGCGTTCGGCGTGACGCTGGCGCCGGAGCCGCGGCTGGTCGGCGTGACGCTCGGTTAGCGGCGGCCCGCGGGCGGCGGCGGTGGCGGCGGACAGCCGGGCGTTGTCGGGCAGGATTCGGGTAGTGCCAGCGTTGCCGTGATCTGGGTGCGCGCGGTGTTGCGCGCGATGACATGGAGGTGGCTCGTGCCGATCGGCCGTGCCGTCATTCCGCTGCTGCGCGAGCGTCCCCGGCGCATCGCCACGCTGTCGGTGCACACGTCGCCGCTGGACCAGCCGGGCACCGGCGACGCGGGCGGCATGAACGTCTACATCGTCGAGGTGTCCCGCCGGCTGGCCGAGATGGGCGTGGCGGTCGAGGTGTTCACCCGGGCCACCGCCAGCGGGCTGCCGCCGGTGGTCGAGATGGCGCCCGGGGTGCTGGTCCGGCACGTCACCGCCGGCCCGTTCGAGGGGCTGGACAAGGGCGACCTGCCCGCCCAGCTGTGCGCGTTCACCTCCGGGGTGCTGCGGGCCGAGGCGCAGCACGAGCCCGGCTGGTATGACGTGGTGCACTCGCACTACTGGCTGTCCGGCCAGGTCGGCTGGCTGGCCCGGGACCGCTGGGGGGTGCCGCTGGTGCATTCCGCGCATACCCTCGGCAAGGTCAAGAACGCCGCGCTGGCCGACGGCGACGAGCCGGAGCCGCTGGCCCGGCTGATCGGCGAGGACCAGGTGGTGGCCGAGGCAGACCGGCTCATCGCGTCCACTCAGGACGAGGCATGGCAGCTGATGCACTGGTACGACGCCGACCCCGACCGGGTGCTGGTCGTCCCACCCGGGGTGGATCTGGAGATGTTCCGGCTGGCGGACGCGTCTGCCGCGCGGACCCGCCTCGGGGTGCCGCCGGATGCGCTCGTGCTGCTGTTCGTCGGGCGCATTCAGCCGCTGAAGGCGCCCGATGTGCTGCTCCGGGCCGCCGCGGTGCTGGCCGAGCGCGACCCGGAGCTGCGCCGCCGGCTGAAGGTGATCGTGGTCGGCGGCCCCAGCGGCACCGGGCTCGCCGAGCCCAAGCACCTGCAACACCTGGCCCACGCGCTAGGGGTCGCCGACCTGGTCCGGTTCGAACGGCCGGCGGCACCCGACCGGCTGGCCGACTTCTACCGGGCCGCCGACGTCACCGTGGTGCCGAGCCACAGCGAGTCGTTCGGGCTGGTCGCGCTGGAGTCGCAGGCCTGCGGCACACCGGTGGTGGCCGCCGCGGTCGGCGGGCTGCCCACCGCGGTCGCCGACGGGGTCTCCGGCATCCTGGTCCCCGGGCACGACCCCACCGACTACGCGCTCGCGATCGAACGGATCGTCCGCGCTCCGGGCCGCCGTCCCGCGCTCGCCGCCGCGGCCCGCGCGCACGCCGAGGAATTCTCCTGGCGGCGCACCGCCGAGCAACTGCTCAACACCTACCGGGACGCGCTGCGCGAGCCGCCGTTCGTCCTGGCCGACGCGGTCTGCGCGCCATGACGGCATCTCCCTACCCGCTGGGGCCCGCCGCGATGCCCACTCCGGAGGCCACCTCATGACCGCGGCCGACGGGGCGGGTGCCGACGGGGTGATCAGGGCGGCGCTGGACGAGCGGGAGCTGGAGTACGAACGCACCGGGCCCGGGTCGTACCTGGTCAAACTGCCCGGCGAGCACAAGCTGGCCACGATGTGCTGGCTGGTGGCCGGCGACCACGCGCTGCTGGTTGAGGCGTTCGTGATGCGGCACGCGGACGAGAACCAGGCGCGGCTGTACGACTTCCTGCTGCAGCGCAACGCGCGGATGTACGGGGTCGCGTTCTCGCTGGACCGCAACGGTGACGTCTACCTGGTCGGCCGGCTGCCGCTGGCGGCGGTGACCGCGGACGAGATCGACCGGCTGCTCGGCGCCGTGCTCACGTACGCGGACGAGAACTTCGACGCGATGCTGGAGATCGGCTTCGGCTCGTCGATCAGGCGGGAGTGGGCCTGGCGGGTCAAGCGGGGCGAGTCGCTGCGCAACCTCGCGGCGTTCGCCCGGTTCGCCGACCCGACGCGGCCGGCCGGCGACGCGGCGCCACACCAGGGCTGAACACCGGCGGCGACCGGCCAGTTCCGATACGCATCCGTTGCGTATATCAACCACGGCCGGTAGGTTCGATTTGACTACGGTGGCGTAGCGATTTCCGGCCCGGGGCGGGGCCGCTGGAAGGGGCTTGGCGTGGACCAGAAAACCGTGCAGGCACGCCGCTGGTACATCCTCGGCGTGCTGGTGATCTGCCTGCTCGTCGTGATCCTGGACAACACGATCCTGAACGTCGCGCTCAAGACCATCCAGCAGGATCTGAACGCCAGCCAGAGCGACATGGAGTGGGCGATCAACTCCTACGTCCTGGTCTTCGCCGGGCTGCTGTTCACGTTCGGCGTGCTCGGTGACCGGTTCGGCCGGCGCAAGATCCTGATGATCGGCATGCTGGTCTTCGGCAGCATGTCCGCGCTGACCGCCTTCTCGCACAGCTCCGGGCAGCTGATCGCGGCCCGCGCGCTCATGGGCATCGGCGGCGCGATGGTCCAGCCGCAGACGCTGTCGATCATCACGAACGTGTTCGAGCCGCGCGAGCGGGGCAAGGCGATCGGCATCTGGGCCGGCTTCAGCGGCCTCGCGGTTGCGATCGGCCCGGTCACCGGCGGGTTCCTGCTGGAGCACTTCTGGTGGGGCTCGGTCTTCCTGATCAACGTGCCGATCGTGCTCGTCGGGCTGGTCGGCATCGGCCTGCTGGTGCCCGAGTCACGTGACCCGCGGCCCGGCCGGATCGACCCGCTCGGCGTACTGCTGTCCATCGCCGGCCTGGTGCTGCTGGTCTACGGGATCATCAAGGGCGGCCAGACCAACCAGTGGGGCGGCGTGCAGGTCTGGGGCACCATGCTGCTCGGCGTCGCGCTGCTGGCCGGGTTCGTGCTGGCCGAGCGGCGCAGCGCGCACCCCTCGCTGGACATCTCGCTGTTCCGCAATCCGGCCTTCTCGGCCGGCACGGCGGCGATCGGCTTCACCTTCCTGGGCATGATGGGGTCCACTTTCTACCTGGCGTTCTACCTGCAGCTCGCGCGCGGCTACAGCCCGCTGCGGGCCGGCCTCTGCCTGGTCGCGGTGGCGGTCCCGCTGATGATCGGGGCGGCCCGCAGCGGCCAGATGGCGCAGCGGTACGGCCCTCGGGTGGTCGCCGCGGCCGGCCTGCTGCTGGTCACGATCTCCTACATCGGCTACGTGTTCGTCGACCAGAACACGCCGCTGTGGGTGATCGAGGCGCAGATGGCGGTCATGGGCCTGGGCATGGGCAACGTGATGGCGCCGGCCACGAACGTGGTGATGGGCGCGGTGCCGCGGGAGAAGGCCGGCTCCGGTGCCGCGGTGAACAACACGATCCGGCAGGTCGGCGGCGCGTTCGGGGTGGCCATCCTCGGCTCGATCCTGGCCGCCGCCTACCGCGGCCGGTTCGGCTCGGCCGGCGACGCGCTGCCGGTTCAGGTCCGCGGCGACGACGTGGCCGAGTCGATCGGTGGCACGTTCGCCGCGATCGGCCGGACAGTGGGCGCGGTCGGCCGCGGCGAGCTGCCGCAGCAGGCGCTGGCCGCGGTGCCCGGCGTGCAGCGGGCCTCGGTCGACTCGTTCATCGGCGCGATGCACGTGACCTCGGTGGTGGCCGCCGCGTTCACGCTGCTCGGCGCGCTGGTCGTGGTGGCGTTCCTGCCCGGCCGCGCGGCGATGGATGAGCGCGGCGCGGCCGAGCAGCAGCAGGTCGACGCGGCGGCGGTCGGCGGTTGAGGTGACCCCGCGCGCCGCGGGTGGCCTGTCGTCCCGGGCGCCGGGCCGCCCGCGCAGCGAGCAGGCCGAACGCGCGATCCTGGCCGCCGCGCTGGAGTTGCTGGGCGAGCTCGGCATCGCCGGCCTGACCATGGAGGCGGTCGCCGCCCGCGCCGGCGTGGCCAAGACGACCGTCTACCGGCGGTGGTCGGCCAAGGAGGAACTCGTCCTGGACACCCTGGTGCAGCTCAAGGGGCCGCTACCGCCGGTGCCCGACGGCCCGGTCCGGGATGTGCTGTGCCAGCTGCTGAACCAGATGCGGGCCGGCTGGCAGCGTGACGGCACGGCCGGGCTGATCCGCCGGCTGCTCGGCGCGGCGGACGACCACCCGGGCCTGGCGGACGAGTACTGGCGGCGGATCGTCAGCCCGCGCCGGCAGTTGCTCCAGGAGCTGCTCGTACGCGGCATCGCCGCCGGGCTGATCCGGCCGGACGCCGATCTGGACCTGATGGTCGAGATGCTGGTCGCGCCGATCCTGTTGCGCACGGTGATCCGGCCGGCGCCGATGACCGACGAGCAGGTCGCCGAGATCGTCGACACGGTGCTGGCCGGCGCGGCCCGGCCGCTCGCGCTGGGCGTGGTCGGGCCGGCCACCGCGGCGGAAGCGGCTCTGGCAGGCTAGGAGCATGGCTGCGCACCCGATCGGCACGCTGGTGCTGCTCCGCCACGGCGAGAGCGACTGGAACGCGAAGAACCTGTTCACCGGCTGGGTTGACGTCGGCCTCTCGGCCAAGGGCGAGGCGGAGGCCAGGCGCGGCGGCGAGCTGCTGCGCGAGACCGGCCTGCTGCCTGACGTGCTGCACACGTCGGTGCAGCGCCGGGCGATCCGCACCGCGGAGATCGCGCTGGAGGCGGCCGACCGGTCCTGGATCCCGGTGCACCGGTCCTGGCGGCTGAACGAGCGGCACTACGGCGCCCTGCAGGGCAAGAACAAGGCCGAGATCCGGGCCGAGTACGGCGACGAGCAGTTCATGATCTGGCGCCGCTCGTACGACGTCCCGCCGCCGCCGCTGCCGGACGACGACGAGTGGTCGCAGGCGGGCGACCCGCGGTACGCGAACCTGTTCGAGATGCTGCCGCGCGCCGAGTGCCTTGCCGACGTCGTGGAGCGGATGCTGCCCTACTGGTACGACGCGCTGGTGCCCGACCTGCTGCTCGGCCACACCGTGCTGGTCGCCGCGCACGGCAACTCGTTGCGCGCGCTGGTCAAGCACCTGGACGGGCTGACCGACGAGGCGGTGGTCGGGCTCAACATCCCGACCGGCGTCCCGCTGCGCTACGACCTGACCGCCGAACTGCGGCCGGCCGGCCCGGGCGGCGAGTACCTCGATCCGGACGCGGCCGCGGCCTTGATCGAGGCGGTCAAGAACCAGGGCCGCTGACGCCGCGACGCCGCCGGGCCGGCGGAGCGATCAGAGGCCGAGCGCGGTCTCCGGCGCCCCGTTGGGGTTGGCCGGCTGCGGCATCTCGCCGGTGACCAGGTAGATGACCTGGCGCGCCACGGAGACCGAGTGGTCGGCGAACCGCTCGTAGTAGCGGCCGATCAGCGTGATGTCGATGGCCGGCTCGACGCCCTGCATCCAGCCGTCGGCGAGCAGGATCGAGAACAGCCGGCGGTGCAGCAGGTCCATCCGGTCGTCGTCGGACTCGATCTGCTCGGCCAACTCGGCGTCCTTGCCGGCCAGCACGTCCCGGGTCTTGTCGGCGATCCGGACCGCGATCTCGCCCATCTCCCGGATCGTGCCCTCCACCTCGTCCGGCACGGCGGCGGCCGGGTACCGCATCCGGGCCACTTTCGCTATGTGGAGGGCCAGATCGCCCATCCGCTCCAGATCGGCGACCATGCGCAGCGTCGTGACGATCGTGCGCAGGTCGCGAGCGACCGGCTGTTGCCGGGCGAGCAGGTCGAAAGCCTTGCGTTCGGTGTCGTCGCGGACCGCGTCGACCTTCTCGTCGTTGCTGATGACCTGTTCGGCGAGGGTCAGGTCGACGTCCAGCAGTGCGCTCGTCGCCTGCTGCATCGCGCTGCTGACCAGGCCGGTCATTTCGACGAGTGACTCACCGAGTTGATTGAGCTCATCGTGGAACGTCTCGCGCATACCGGCTCCTTCTGCGTGCTGTACATGCCTCTACGCCCGCACGGCCACGTGGCCGCCGGGACGCGTCTGGTGGGAAGGCTAGTCCGCGAGGTCACATTGCCCGGCTTGACCAGTGAACATGCGCCGTACGAGCAGTGAACTCCTTGGGGAGGCCGCATGACCCTTCCCAGCTTGGCGGCACCGCGCTTCGGACCAGCCGGCCGGCGACCTTACGATCGGTCCCGTGGACATCGCGGTGGCGGTGCCGGTCGCCCTGCTTGCGGGCTTGGCCGTCGGCGTTGCCGTTACCTATCTGGGCCCCTTCCGGCGCGGGCAACGGGCCCGCCCGGTGCCGGCGTCGGTCCAGGCCGTGCCGGCGGCCGCCGAGGAGCTGTCCCGGCGGGTGCTGGAGGTCATGCGGGCCGGCGCGCTGGTGCTGGACTCGGCCGACGAGGTGGTGCTGGCCAACTCGGCCGCCCGGTCGATGGGCGTGGTCCGCGGCGGCCGGCTGGTGGTGGACGACATGCGCCGGCTGGCCCGGTCCGCGCGCCGGTCCGGGGAGCCGCGGCAGGCGGTGCTGGACACCCCGCGCAACCGGCTCGGCCGGGAGCCGGTCGCGGTCAGCGCGCAGGCCGCGCCGCTGGCCGAGACCGGCTACGTGGCGCTGCTGCTGGAGGACGTGACCGAGTCGCGCCGGCTGGAGGCGGTCCGGCGGGACTTCGTGGCGAACGTCAGCCACGAGTTGAAGACCCCGGTCGGCGCGCTCTCCCTGCTGGCCGAGGCGGTACAGGACGCCGCCGACGAGCCGGACGCGGTGCGCCGGTTCGCCGCCCGGATGCAGCACGAGGGGCAACGGCTGGGCCGGCTGGTGCAGGAGCTGATCGAGCTGTCCCGGCTGCAGGGCGCCGACCCGCTGCCGACCCCGGCGATCGTCCCGGTCGACCGGCTGGTCACCGAGGCGCTGGACCGGACCCGGCTGGCCGCTGAGACCGCCGGCATCTCGGTCGTCTCCGGCGGCGACACCGGGCTGACCGTGCGGGGCAGCGAGGCCCAGCTGATCACCGCGCTGGCCAACCTGGTCGACAACGCGGTCGCCTACAGCCCGGTCGGCACCCGGGTCGCGGTCGGCACCCGGCGGCGCGCCGCCTGGGTTGAGATCTCCGTCTCCGACCAGGGCATCGGGATCGCCGAGCGGGACCTGGAACGGGTCTTCGAACGGTTCTACCGGGCCGACCCGGCGCGCTCGCGGGCGACCGGCGGCACCGGCCTCGGCCTCGCCATCGTCAAGCACATCGCCAGCAACCACGGTGGCGAGGTCAGCGTGTGGAGCGTGGAGGGGTCGGGGTCCACGTTCACCCTGCGGCTGCCGGCGGCGGCGCCGTTCGGGCCCGAGTCCGAGACGGACGGCTACGAGCAGGGCAGTGGCGGCGACGCCGACCGGGCGGCCCCGACCGGGCCATCCGGTGACCATCCCGGGCGTACTTCCGCTCCGGCTCCCCTGAGAGGAACCGCGTGACGCGAGTGCTGGTCGTGGAGGATGAGGAGTCGTTTTCCGAGGCGCTGTCATACATGCTGCGCCGGGAGGGCTTCGAGGTCGCGGTCGCGGCCACCGGGCCGGACGCACTCAGCGAGTTCGACCGGTCCGGCGCCGATCTGGTGCTGCTGGACCTGATGCTGCCCGGGCTGTCCGGTACCGAGGTGTGCCGCACGCTGCGGCAGCGGTCCAACGTCCCGGTGATCATGCTCACCGCCCGGGACAGCGAGATCGACAAGGTCGTCGGCCTGGAGCTGGGCGCCGACGACTACGTGACCAAGCCGTTCTCGTCCCGTGAGCTGGTGGCCCGGATCAGGGCCGTGCTGCGCCGCCGGGCCGAGCCGGAGGAGCTGGTGCCGGCCGCGCTGGAGGCCGGCCCGGTGCGCATGGACGTGGACCGGCACGTGGTCACCGTGAACGGCGGCCAGGTGCCGCTGCCGCTCAAGGAGTTCGACCTGCTGGAGCTGCTGCTCCGCAACGCCGGCCGGGTGCTGACCCGGGGCCAGCTGATCGACCGGGTCTGGGGGGCCGACTACGTCGGCGACACCAAGACGCTGGACGTGCACGTCAAGCGGCTGCGCGCCAAGATCGAGCCGGACCCGTCCAACCCGCGCTTCCTGGTCACCGTCCGCGGCCTCGGCTACAAGTTCGAGACCTGAGCCCGCCTCGGCTAGGTGATCGGGCGGGCCGGCTCGGCGCCGCCCGATCGGGCCGGGCCAGCACCGGAAAGTCGATCCGGGGCCGGCTCGGCCGGGTGGCTGGCGATCAGGCGGCCGGCGGCCATCCGGGCGGCGGCGAGGCGGGCGAGCTCGTCGTACGCTGGCTGGCCGAGCAGCGCGGCCAGCTCGGGGCCGTAGGAGATGTACAGCGGCTCGCCGCCGACGTGCGCGTCCGGTGACGAGGTGCACCACCAGTGCAGGTCATGGCCGCCCTCGCCCCAGGACCGCCGGTCGAACTCGGTCACCGACGACACCAGCACCCGGGTGCCGTCGGCACGATCCACCCAGTCCTGCTCGCGCCGGATCGGTAGCTGCCAGCAGACGTCCGGCTTGGTCTCCAGCGGGTGCCGGCCGGTACGTAACGCGAGCGCGTGCAGTGCGCAGCCCTCGCCACCGGCGAAGCCCGGTCGGTTCAGGAAGATGCAGGCGCCGTCGACGGTGCGGGTACGGCGGCGCCGGTCGTCGTCGCCGACACTGTCCCGCACGGTGATGCCGCGTTTGGCCTTCTTCGCGTACTGCCAGGTCTCCGGCGTCAGCTCCCGGGCGGCCTGGGTGACCCGTTTCTCGTCGGCGGTGTCGGAGAAGAAGGCGCCGTGGCTGCAGCAGCCGTCGTCCGGCCGGTCGGCCAGGATGCCGTGGCAGCCGCGGCCGAAAACGCAGGTCCAGCGGGAGCAGAGCCAGCTGAGGTCGGCACGGATCAGATGCTCGGCGTCGGCCGGGTCGACGAATTCCACCCACTCACGGGGGAAATCGAGCCCGGTCTCACGGGCGGCCGGGGCCGGGCGGGCGTCGGACAGGGTCACCCGCACACGGTACGACCTGGCCCACCGCGCTGGCACCGGCTGGGTGCCGCCGCGCCGGGCGGGGCCGGTTGGCGCCGCCCGTAGGGGCGGATGGGGGCAACCGCGCGCGTGGCCCGGCGGTGGTCGCATACGGTGAGTGCATGCGCCTAGGGGTGCTCGACGTGGGTTCGAACACCGTGCATCTGCTCGTCGTCGACGCGCACCGTGGCGGCCACCCGTACGCGGCCCGGTCGGAGAAGAGTGTGCTGCGGCTGGCCGAGGACGTCGACTCGAGCGGCAAGCTGGCGCGGCGCGGCGCCGACGCGCTGGTCACCGCCGTCGCCGGTGCCGCCAAGTCCGCCCAGGCGCTGGGCTGCGACGACCTGCTCGCGTTCGCCACCTCGGCGGTCCGGGACGCGGTCAACTCGGCCAAGGTGCTGGAGCGGGTGCACGCCGAGACCGGCGTCGACCTGCAGGTGCTGACGGGTCCGGATGAGGCGCGGCTGACCTTCCTGGCGGTCCGCCGCTGGTTCGGCTGGAGCGCCGGCCGGCTGCTCGACCTGGACATCGGCGGCGGCTCGCTGGAGATCGCCTGCGGCATCGACGAGGAGCCCGACCTGGCCGTCTCGCTGCCGCTGGGCGCCGCGCGGCTCAACCGGGAGCGGCTGACCAAGGACCCGCCGAGCCGGTCGCAGGTGGCGGCGCTGCGCGACTACGTGGACGACACGCTCGCCCCCGTGGCGCGCCAGCTGACCGGCCTCGGCACCCCGGACCGGGCCGCGGCGACGTCCAAGACGTTCCGTTCGCTGGCCCGGCTGACCGGTGCGGCGCCGTCCAGCGCCGGCCTGCGGGTGCGCCGGGTGCTCACCATCGCCGGGCTCCGCCAGGTGATCGGGTTCATCTCCCGCATCCCGTCCGCCGACCTCGCCGAGCTGGAGGGGGTCAGCGCGGCCCGCTCGCACCAGCTGCTCGCCGGCGCCGTGGTAGCCGAGGCGGCCATGCGCGCGTTGCACCTCGCCCAGGTCGAAATTTGCCCTTGGGCCCTCCGAGAGGGTGTCATCTTGCGGAGACTGGACTGGCTGGATGGTGCCTGATGGGACGACACTCTCGGTCCGACGCGCAGGGCGGGGCCGCCGCGACGCCCGATCAGGGCCGTGCGTCGGCACCCCCGGAGCGCCGTCTTCCGCCTGGTCAGACCGCCGGTGAGACCACCTGGGAGCACTGGTGGGAGAAGACCGGTGCCCAACCCCGGATCGAAGACCCGGTCGCGCCGGACCCGCCCTACCTGAGCCGCCGCACCCAGCCGGGCCCGCCACCGGCGCCTCCCGCCGGCCTCCCGCCCGTCGGCTTGCCCCCGCCCGGTGGCTTGCCCCCGCCCGGTGGCCGGCCGGCGGCACGTCCGGCAGCTGGCCCGGCCGGGTTCGACGGCCCGCGCGACGAGCCCCGCTTCGACAGCGGCGGCTACGGGCGCCCCGGGCCCGCGGGGCCGCCGCCCGGCGCGTCGCCTGCCACCCGGTCCGGTCCCGCCCGACCCGAGGGCCGGCACGGCCCCGGCGGCTACCCGCCACCGCCGCTACCACCACCGGCGCCGCCGCCCGGCCGGGCCGAGGACGACTACCGCAGCGGCCCGCTGACCCAGACCGGCTCGCAACCGGGTCTGCCGCCGCTGCGTGCGGTCGGTGCCGACGCGGGGCGGGTGGCGCCGTGGGCGGCACGGCGCGGGCCGGGGCCCCTGCCGGCCGGCCCGGCCGGGCCAGGCCCCGGCGGCGCGGCGGCGGCGATGGCGCTGCCCGCGCCGTACGACACCGGGCCGACGTTCGGCCAGCCGGACTCCCCGCCCGGCTCCGGGCCCTACCGGGGTCCGGCTGACGCCGGCGCGACCGGGCTGCTGCCGCCGGCGGATGACCCGGGTGGCCCAGCGGGCCCGGGTGGCCCCGTGGGCCCCGGTGGCCCGGTGGGCCCCGGTGGCCCGGTGGGCGGGGGTGGCCCCGGGCGGCGCGGCGCGGTGCGGGCGGTGCCCGATCCGGACGGCAGCGGCCCGCGGCGCCGGCACCGGGACATGCCGGTCGACGACGACGCGCCGGCACCCGACCGGGGCCGGGCGCTGCGGGCGGTCGGCGCCGCGCCCGGCGACCTGGACGACGCGGACGACGAGTACGCGGACGACGACTACGCGGACGAGGCGCCGCTGATCCTGCAGTGGGGCATGTTCGTGCTGCAGACGATCTTCGGGGCGGCCGCCGGGCTCGGCATCTGGCTCGGCTTCCACGTGCTCTGGGACCGCTGGCCGTTCTACGCGGCCGTCGGCGTCGGCGTCGCGGTCACCGTGATGCTGGTCGTGGCCCGCTGGCTGCGCCGGCGCTACGGGCACGACCTCGACCTGCTCACCTCGATCATCGTCATGGGTATCGGGGTGGTGCTGACCGTGCTGCCGGCCGCCTTCTCATTACAGAACCGCTGACCACCGGAGCGCCGCGTAGCCTGGCCTGGTGACGACGAGCCCGGCCGGCCGCAACGGCGCCGCGCCCGCGTCCGGCGCCGCCCCCGGCCCCGGCCCCGCCGACCGGGCCGGTCCCGCGAATCCGGCCGGCCCCGGCAACCAGGCCGGCGCCGGCAGCCAGGCCGGCCCCGGCAACCAGGCCGGCCCCGGCAACCAGGCCGGACCGGTCGGACGGGAGGGCCGGGCCGCCCCGGTCCCGTCCAGCCTGGCGGCCCCGTCCGGCCCGGGTGGACGGGAGAGCCCGGGTGGACGGGAGAGCCGGGCCGGCAGGGCCACGGTCGGTCGGGCGGTGTCCGTGCCGGCCGCCCGGGTCGGGTTGTCGACCGCGTCGGTCTACCCGGAGAGCACCGCGGCCGCGTTCGAGATCGCCGCCCGGCTCGGCTACGACGGCGTCGAGGTGATGGTCTGGACCGACCCGGTCA
>JBBWZH010000705.1:0-14266 GCA_039648995.1 Mycobacteriales bacterium | reverse complement strand
AGGGGCTCGGGGATCCATTCGCCCACGTAGGTCTCTCGCCGGGCCCGCGCCGAGCCGAGCAGGTTGAGGCAGATGCGGCTGGCGACCGTGGTCAGCCAGGCGCCGTGGGATTCGATGGCATCCCGCTGCTGCCGGGACATGGCGTACCAGCGGGCGTAGGTCTCTTGGACGGCGTCCTCGGCCTCGGCCAGGGAGCCGAGCAGCCGGTAGGTGAGATTGATCAGCTGACGCCGCTCGCTCCTGATCGCGTCCAGGCCCGGATCGGGCCGGCCGCGTCCCGACCCGGATTGGATGGTCATGGTGTCGACGGCTCCCTCGCTCGCAACTGCTCCCACCAGTCCGACAAGACAGCGCACCGGAATGTGACGCTCGCGCGTCGGCTCACATCCCGCTGCGCTGTCTTGTCGGACTACTGAGCGGAACACATGATCCAGCGACCAGCCCGGGAGACGCCATGACTACGCCGATGCCGACATCGTTCGCCGAGCCGGCGCCCGCGCAGCGCCTGGAGCGAGCGGCCACCGCGCTGACCGCCAACGGTTTCACCGTCGAGATCTTCGAGGACGCCGGCGCCGCGCGTACCCGTATCAAGGACCTGATACCTGAGGGCGCCAGCGTGTTCACCGGTGCCAGCGAGACCCTCCGCCTGTCTGGCATCGATGCGGACATCAACACCAGCGGGCGGTATCAGGCAATCAAGCCACGCGTCCTGGCCATGGACCGCGTGAACGGCGCCGACGACATCCGGCGACTGCGCGCCAGCCCCGACGTGATCGTGGGCAGCGTCGCCGCGCTCACCGAAACCGGCTCGCTCGTGATCGCCTCGGGCAGCGGAAGCCAGCTACCCGGCTACGCCGGCGGGGCCGCCCGCGCGATCTGGATCGTCGGGGCGCAGAAGGTGGTGCCCGACCTGAGTACGGCGCTGCGCCGCGTCGAAGACCACTGCCTCCCGCTGGAAAGCGACCGCGCCATGAAGATCTACGGGTGGCCCAGTGCCATCAACCGCCTGCTCGTCCTCAACGCGGAATTCGAGCCTCGGCGCGGCACCGTCCTGCTGCTCCGCCAAGCCATCGGATTCTGAAACCGCCTGCCGACCGTCGCCCGAAGCCGACCAGGTCCGCGCCCGCCTCGCCGCACTCCTCCGCCCCGAAGCCTTTCCGAGCACCCGCCGGCGGCCGGTCAATGCAGGGGGATGTCCGCGCCGTGCTCGGGCGCCGGCCGGGGGCCGCGGATGCGCCGGTCGGACGGTTCGATCGGCACGTCGTTGATGCTGGCCTCGCGCCGGCGCATCAGCCCGTGCTCGTCGAACTCCCACAGCTCGTTGCCGTACGACCGCCAGGTCTGGCCGGCCGCGTCGTGCCACTCGTACTGGAACCGGACGGCGATCCGGTCACCGGCGAAGGTCCACAGGCTCTTGCGCAGCGCGTAGTCCAGCTCGCGGGCCCACTTGCGGCGCAGGAACGCCACGACCTCACCCCGGCCGGTGAGGAATTCCGCGCGGTTGCGCCACACGGTATCGGGCGTGTACGCGGCGGCGACCCGCTCCGGATCGCGGGTGTTCCACGCATCCTCCGCGGCCTGCACCTTCGTGCGCGCGGACGTCTCGTCGAACGGCGGAAACGGCGGCCGGACCGCTGGCTGCGTCATGGCGCCAATCCTGCCGCCGACGGCGGTGCGGTCCCCGCGGCGGACCCAGGTCCAGCTCCTCGCCGCCGGCATAGGCCTCGATCGGGCCCAGCAGCCGTACCTCCATCAGGTCCGTCCACGCCGGCCGGCGGAACGACGACCTTGCCGACGCCGCCAGCATTCGGCAAGGCCACGCCACAAGCCGGGACCGGGCCTGGCCGGCCGTGACGCTGCCGCACGCATCGGCGGCCCAGGGGATCGCCTGGTACCGCACCAGCGTCCGGCTGAACCTGCCGGCGGGGCAGGACGTGCCGGTCGGGCTCACGTTCACCGACGACCCGGCGCGGCACTACCGCGTGCTGATCTTCGTGAACGGCTGGAACCTCGGCCAGTACGTCAACGACCTCGGCCCGCAGCACACCTTCGTGCTGCCGCAGGGCATCCTGCACGCGCAGGGGCAGGGGCAGGGGCAGAACACCATCGCGCTGGCCGTCTGGTCGGACGACGCGGCCACCGCCGGGCTCGGCCAGGTCGGCCTGACCGCGCTGGGCAACGCGACCACCAGCACCCGGGTACGCGACGTCGCGAGCCCGGGCTTCCGGTGAGGTGATCGGCTGGACGCGGGAGGGGGCCGGAGATCAGTCCTCCTCGCGCCGCTCGCCGGGGATCCCGTCCTCCAGGTCGTCGGGCATGATCGAGCGGAGCCGCGGGTCGACTTCCTCGATCTCGCGGTTCCGCTCGCGGTTGCGGATCGTCTGCCCGAGCTCGCCGGTGCGCGGCCGGACGCCGATCGCCCGCTGGTTCAGCAGGTCGGTCGTCCGGCGCGGTGGCTGGTCATGCGCGTAGATCTGCTGCGAGTAGTTCGGCGGAGCGAACTGCGGATGCGTCTGCGCGTACTGCTGGTGGGCGGCCGCGTCCTGCTGCTGCCGCGCCGCGCGGCGCTGGTTCTCCCGCTTGTAGAGCAGCGGGAGGAGGCCGGGCAGCGAGTTCTCCGCGATGCCCCAGAGGGTCTCGTCGTCCAGCGCCGGGCCGTCGTGGCCGGGAATGCAGTGCCGCTGCACCGGCGTCCCGCCCGCCGGCGCGAGCAGCCCGCTGACCGCCCGGTTGCCGGCCGCCTGCTGCAGGGCATGCACCCCCGCGCCGCGCGGTAGGCCCCGATCCTGCCGCTCCGGATTGTCCGACTCACCGCGTCGACTCACTGTGCGCATCCTGCAATTTGGCCACCCGGCGACCGTCCGTGACCAGAGCGTTTCGGGCAGCGTTCGGTTCACCGGCGGCCCTCATCTTCCATCAATGTCGGTCACTAGTTGTGTACGGACTGTCCCTGTGGGTGTTAGCTTCTGCCTGCTCTGCCCCGTCTGACCCCTTCCCGGAGGACGATCATGGGCATGACCCGGCGCACCGAACCCGCATCCGGCACCCTCGCGGACGCCGAGGCGATCGAGCGGTTCGGCTACCACCAGGAGCTCAACGCTCGCTCGGCTTCTGGGACCTGCTGTGTACGGGCTGATCTTCATGGTGCCGATCGCGCCGTTCGGCATCTTCGGCAGCGTCTACCAGGCCTCCGGCGGCATGGTCGCCCTCGCGTACGTGATCGGCGGGGTGGGCATGGCGTTCACCGCGCAGCCATCGTGATCACCGCCCGCGTCCGCCCTTAGGAGACACGCCCTAGGCTGTCGGCGTGCCCGCCGGTCCCCCGCTGCTGCTCGCCGTCGATGGCAACAGCCTGCTACATCGGGCCTACCACGCCGCCGCGACAGGCGAGCACGTCGACGCGGATGGGCGGCCGGTGTGGGCGGTCCGGGGGTTGATCGGCCATGTCGCCCGCGCGGCGGCGCAGCTGCGCCCGGACGCCGTGCTGATCGGTTTCGACTGCGCGGACAGCTCGGCGCGGAAGGCGGACTTCCCCGGCTACAAGGCACACCGGCCGCCGAAGCCGGCGGATCTGGTCGAGCAGCTGGCCACCGCACCGGAGATCCTGCGCGCGGCGGCGTTGCCGGTCGTCGTACCGCCGGCGTACGAGGCCGACGACGTACTGGCCAGCGCCACCGCGGCGGCCCGGGCCGCCGGCTGGCGCTGCACCGCGGTCACCAGCGACCGGGACGCGTTCGCGCTGATCGACGACACCACCTCGGTGCTGCGGATCCGCAACGGCGGCATGGACAACGCCACCCTCGTCGCCGCCGCCTCGATGCCGGACGTGTGCGGCGTCGAAGCCTGGCAGTACCCCGACCTGGCCGCGCTGCGCGGCGACCCGTCCGACAACCTGCCGGGCGTCCGCGGCTTCGGCACCACCACGGCAGTGCGGCTGCTGACCGCGTTCGGCAGCATCGACGCCGCGCTGGCCGCCGTCGCGGCCGGCCGGGCCGAGGAGCTGCGCGCCGCCGTCGGCGACCGGGCCGCCGGCCACTTCACGGCCGCAACCACCCGCGAGACCCTCGACCGCAACCGGCGGCTGATGCGGATGCGCACCGACCTACCGTTGCCCACGCTGGACTCGGTACGGCTCCCCTTCGACTACCGCGTCATGCGCCGGGCGCTGGCCGGCCGGGGAATCGTCCTGGGCCCGTCGCTGTGGGCACTCACCGGCCGCGACCCGCTCCCCCTGGACGAACTGATCCCGGCCGCCCGGCACCGCCCGCGCGCCCGTACGGTCGCGTCCCGCCGGGCCCCAGTCCAGGGCCAACTCGCATTGTTCTGACCCTGCCGCTCCACCGCCTATGTACCCGATAGAAGTGAACTCGTGCACGTTGTGGAGGCTGACGACCGTGGGCTCCATCTCGACGTTGATTCTGCTGGACATCGACGACGTCCGTGGACGGGTGTTGCCGGCGGTCCGGGCGTGGGTCGCCGGCGGTGAGCCGGCCGACTGGTGGGCCGAGGCGCTGCGGCAGGCTGGCGAGCGGGGCCCGGATCCTGCCGACCGGGCGGCCTGGGCGGCCATCCTGTGGCCCGAGCCGGCAGACGTGTCCGACGCGGGGGGCAGCCGCCTGATCCCGCTGCCTGGCCGGGACCTCGGTGAAGACACCCGGTCAGCGGTCGAGGTAGCGATGATCACCGCGACGGTGGGCGACGGGCTGGCCTTCGGGAACAGCAGTTGGCTGTCGCTCGACCTGCTGGACGAGTTCGACAGCGTGCTGGCTCCGGCGCCGGATCCCGGCTCGCGGATCGCTGCCATGCTCGACCGGTTCGACAACGGCCTGCGCCACGTACAGAGCGGCACCGGCGGATACGGCGAGGGTCTGCGCGGCGCGCTGGACGCTGCCGAGGTGGCCGAACTCGACGACGAGTTGACTGCTCGCGCGTCGGCACCGGCCAGCGGCTCGGTCGACGACCTGCGGGACGCGATGGACGCGATCGGCGCCGACTTCGAACACGTGCGCCAGATGCGGACGACACTGCTGGCGCTGCACTCGATGGCCCACCGCGCCCGCCGGCACCGGTCGGGTCTACTGCACGGGCGGGACCTGGCCCTGCGCGGACTCGGCCAGTGGCACCACGGAGTCTTCCACCGCCACCCATCGACCGACCCCGGCCATTGACCCGTCCGCCGCGGCTGCCGGCCAGCCGCGCGTAGCCGTACCGACCGGACTGATCCGGAGTCCCACCGCGAGCCGAGCCGGGTGCCGGGATCGTGGCGACCCGCAGGCGCCGATGGCAGCGCCGATCAGCGCCAGCCGGCGCTGCCGGCGGCACGACCGGAAGAAGTGCGGCGTGAACTCCTTCCGCGGCCCGCGCAGATACACCGGTGTCAGGTGGGCGGCGGCCGGTCGGGTCGTGGCCCGCACCCTCGCGGACCAGGGTGGCCCGGCTGTGGCCGGGCCGGAGGAGGATTCGTGCGACGTCGAAGAGTAGGCCGCTGGGCGCTGCTCGCGGTGGCTGCTGTTGCCGCCGGCGCGGTGACGGGCGTGGTGGGAGTGGGGGCGGCTCCCGCCGGCGGCCGGCCCGCGGCGCAGGCCGGCGCGGCCGGGGGGCCGTCCCGGTGGGTGACGCTGGTGACCGGGGACCGCGTCCTGGTGCGTGGGGACGGCGCGCGGGCGCGGGTGGAGCGGGTGCTGGCGGCGGCCGGGCGGGAGCGGATCGCGTTCCACTCGTACACCGCCGCGGGCCACGTTCGCGTGGAGCCTTCCGATGCGGCGCCGCTGCTCCGGTCCGGGGTCCTGGACCGGCGGCTGTTCGACCTGACCGCGCTGCTGGGGTTCGGGTACGACGACCGGTCCCGCAAGGACCTGCCACTGATCGTGTCCTACCGCGGTGACCGCTCGGCGGCCCCGGCGCGGGCCAGGGCCGGTACGGCCGGCGGCCGGATCTCGCGCGAGCTGCCCGCCGTGGGCGCGGTCGCGGTCAGCCAGGACCGGAAGCAGGCGGCGGCCTACTGGGCGAACCTGACCGGCGCGCCGGCCGGGGCGCCGAAGGCCGCCGGCACGCTCGCCGCGGGTATCTCGCACGTGTGGCTGGACGGCAAGGTGCGCGCCACCCTGGACCGCAGCGTGCCGCAGATCGGCGCGCCGGCGGCCTGGCGGGCCGGCTACACCGGCCGCGACGTCACGGTGGCGGTGCTGGACACCGGCATCGACGCCAACCACCCGGACCTGGCCGACGCGGTCGTCACCGCGCGGGACTTCACCGGCAGCGCGACCGGCACCGAGGACCACGTGGGCCACGGCACGCATGTGGCCTCGATCGTGACCGGCAGCGGGGCGGCGTCGGGCGGCCGGTATGTCGGGGTGGCGCCCGACGCGCGCCTGGCGGTCGGGAAGGTGCTCGGCGACGACGGCTCCGGCCCGGAGTCCGCGGTGATCGCGGGGATGCAGTGGGCCGCGGTGGAGCAGCACAGCCGGGTGGTGAACATGAGCCTGGGCACGGACTCCATCACCGACGGCACCGAGCCGCTGGACCTGGCGGTGAACGAGCTGACCGAGCAGACCGGCGCGCTGTTCGTGGTGGCCGCCGGCAACTCCGGCCCGCAGGCCCCCTCGGTCGAGAGCCCGGGAGCGGCCGACGCGGCGCTGACCGTCGGCGCGGTCGACCGGGACGACCAGGTGGCGGACTTCTCCAGCCGCGGGCCGCGGTTCCTCGACGACGCGATCAAGCCGGACATCACCGCGCCGGGCGTGGACATCGTCGCCGCCCGGGCCGCCGGGACCGAGCTCGGCGAGCCGGTCGGCGACCAGTACGTGCGGCTGTCCGGCACGTCGATGGCGACCCCGCACGTGGCCGGCGCGGCGGCGATCCTGGCCGGCCAGCACCCGGACTGGCGCGCCGAGCAGCTGAAGGCCGCGCTGATGGCCTCGGCCACGCCGACCCCCGGCGCCGGCGTGTTCGACCAGGGCAGCGGCCGGGTGGACGCGGCCCGCGCGATCACGCAGTCGGTGTCGGCGTCGCCGGCCAGCGCCAGCCTCGGCGTGGCCCGCTGGCCGCACACCGACGACCGCCCGGTGGCCCGTACGGTCACGTACCGCAATACCGGCGCCGACGCGGTGACGCTCGATCTCGGGCTCGACATCCGCGGCCCGGACGGCGCGCCCGCCCCGGCTGGGATGTTCCGCACCGACGCCACCCGGCTGACCGTGCCGGCCGGCGGTACGGCCGCCGCGACGCTGACCGCCGACACCACGGTCGCCGCCCCGGATGGGATCTTCAGCGGCGTCCTCACCGCCACCGCGCCCGGTGTGCAGGTCCGCACTCCGATCGCGATCACCAGGGAGTCGGAGCACTACGACCTCACGCTCACCTACCTCGACCGCAACGGCGCGCCCGCGCAGGATTTCTCGGTGTTCCTGTCCAGCCTCGACACCGATGAGTTCTTCGGCGCGTTCGGCACGTCCGGGACGGCGGTGGTGCGCGTGCCGAAGGGCGCGTACCTGCTCGACTCGCGGGTGGACATGGTCGACAGCACCGGCGCCTCGAACATCACCGTGATCGTCGAGCCGAGGGTGGTGGTCACCAGCGACACGGCGATGACGCTCGATGCCCGGGAGGGGCAGCGCGTGCAGACGCCGGTCGACCGGGCGGAGGCACGCCCGTACAACGGCGAGTTGCACTTCGCGGAGACGACCTCGGCCGGCGGCACGGTGACCGTCGTGTGGTCCCTCGGCGAGGCGGACGACGGGATGTTCGTGCGGCCGTCGCGGACCGCCGCACCCGGTGCGTTCACGTTCACGCTCTTCCGGGCGCTGGCCCGGCCCGACGGCGCCGGCGGCTTCGCCGGCAGCCCGTACGCCTACCACCTCCAGTGGTCGCAGGACGGGCGGGTGCCGGTGCCGGTACGCCGGTTCCGCGACCGCGACCTGGTCCCGGTGCGCACGACGATCGCCGACGCAGGCGGGCCACCCGGGACGGTCGTCGGCTACGACGGGCTCATCACCATGCGGCCACCGGGCGGTCTCACCGCCTACGTCACCCCCGGGGTGCCGGACAGCGCGATCGTCCTGCAGTACGTCCCCGGCGCCGGCCACGAGGACGTGACGCTGGGCCGGGAGCGGGTGTTCGACCGCGGCGCGGGGCAGTCGGAGCGGTGGAACGCGGGCGTGTTCGGCCCGGCGTTCCCGGGTGACGGGGACTGGGTCATCCGGGGCGGCGACCTGCTGGCGTTCACCGTCGAGATGTACACCGACGCCGGGGTCGACCACGGCGGGGAGTCCGCGGTGGACGAGTTCACCACCACCCTGCGGGTGAACGGCGCGGTCGTACCGGCGGTGCCGGGCACGGAATTCGCGCCCGGCATGGGTGTGTACCAGGTGCCGGCAGAACCGGCGACGATCCGGTTCGAGACAACGGCCCGGCGCAGCGTGTCCGCGTTCTCCACCGTGGTCAGCGCGGCCTGGACGTTCCGGACCGCACACGCCGGCGAGGACCCCCCGTTCGAGCGGCAGTCGCTGGCGGCGATGCGGTTCGCGCCGGCGCTGGACGACCGCAACCGGGCGCCGGGTGGGCGGTTCGACCTGCCGGTCTCAATCCAGCGGCTGGCCGGCGGGCCGTTCGGGCAGCTGACCCGGGTCAGCGTCGAGGTGTCCGACGACGACGGCAAGACCTGGCAGCGGGCGCCGCTGAGCGGCAAGGGCGGCAGCCGGGTCGCGCACCTGGTGCACCCCCGGACCGCCGGCTTCGTCTCGCTGCGGGCGGCCGCGACGGACCGCGCCGGCAACGCCGTCTCCGAGACGATCATCCGGGCGTACGCCGTGCGGAAGTAGCTCGCCTGGTCGGCGGCCCGGCGGCTCCGGGCCGCCGACCACCCCGGCCCGGCCGGCCTCACCCTCATGGGCCGGCAGGCCGGGCCGCGGGCGGCACCACACCGGAGGCCGCAGCGCCCCTTAGTGGTACATGGAGATGGACGTTGCGGATGCGCGGCGGCGCACCGACGCGGCGGTGATCCGGGCGTCGTTGGACCACGTGGAGCAGTTCGGCATGCTCTACGACCGGTACGTCGTGATGCTGTACCGATACGCCTACCGCCGGCTCGGTCCAGACGGCGCGGAGGAGGTCGTGGCCGAGACGTTCTCCTCGGCCTTCCGCCACCGCGGCCGGTACGACCCGGAGCGCACCGACGCGCGCCCCTGGCTGTTCGGCATCCTCATCAGGGAGATCGCGCTGCGCCGGCGGGCGACCGAGGCCCACTACCGCGCGCTGCTGCGGATGCACCCGGACCGGCCGACACCGGGCCCGGAGGACCGGGTGGCCGACGGCGTGACCGCGCAGGCGCTCCGGGGCCTCCTGGTCGCCGCGCTGTCCACGCTGGCCCCGGCCGACCGGGATGTGCTGCTGCTGATCGCAGGCCGCGACCTGAGCTACCGGGAGGTCGCGCAGGCACTGCACATCCCGGTGGGCACCGTCCGGTCCCGGCTGAACCGGGCCCGCCGGATCATCCGCGCCGCCCTCGGCGGCACCGATCCCACCCACGTCGGGGAGGACCCGGGACGGGCGACCTGACCGCGATCCGCGACCTTCGACTGCTCGGTCCCGCTCAGCCGGCCCACCGGGGCACTGTCGCGTTGCCCTGGACGGCCGTCGTCGGACGGGCTGGAGCAGGCTGCGTCTAGATCTGGGTCAGTAGGTCGCGTACGAGCGGCCCGCACGAGTCGGCGCCGTGACCGCCGCCCTCGACCAGGCAGCCGAAGGCCAGGTCGCCGCGGAAGCCGATGAGCCAGCCGTTGTCGGGGCCGTCGGTCTCGGCGGTGCCGGTCTTCGCGGACACCTGGCCGGGTAGGCCGCCGAGCGTGCGGCGGGCGGTGCCGGTGAGCACGACCTGCCGCATCATCGCCCGCAGCGCGGTCGCGCTCGCCGCCGGCAGGGACCCGGCCGCCGCCACCCGCGGCGCGTCCGGCGTCAGCCGCGGCTGCGTGAAGGTGCCGGTCCGGACCGTCGCCGCGATCGAGGCCATGGCCAGCGGGCTCATCCCGACCGTCCCCTGCCCGATCATGTCGGCGGCCTTGGTCACGACGTCCGGCGGCACCGGCACCGAGCCGTACTCGATCTGCTCGCCGAGCCCGATGTCCCACCCGGTCAGCCCGTACACGTCCCGCGCGGTGCTGGTCAGCGCGTCGTCGCCGATCCGGTCCCGCAGGCTGATGAACGCTGTGTTGCACGACTTGGCGAAGTCGGCGGTCAGGGTGAGGTCGCCGGACACGATGCCCTCGGCGTTGTGGAATGTCTTGCCGTTGACGGTGATCGTGTTCGTGCACGGCACCACCTGCGGCGGGGTCACGCCGGCCGCCAGCAGCGCGGTCGATGTGATCACCTTCATGGTGGACCCGGGCGCGAGCCGGGCCAGCAGCGCGCGGTCTGTGCCGCCGGCCGGCCCGTTCGCGATCGCGAGGATGTCGCCGGTGGACGGTTGCAGCACGACCAGCCCGGACTCCGGCCGGGACGCGGTCACCTTCTCCGCGGCGCCCTGGACGGCGGCGTCGAACGTGGTCGGGATCGAGGCGCCCGCGGTCGGCGGCACCAGCGCGGCCAGCGTCGCCCTGACCCTGCCGTTGACCCGGTCGACCAGCTGTACGGCCTGCCCGGGACGCCCGCTCGGCCCGGGATGGGCGTCGGCGAGCTTGCGGGCGATCCCGATCAGGCTCGGGTAGCGCGCCAGCTTCCGGCCGTTGCGGTCGACCAGCGCGGCGGTGCCGCCGGGGACCCGGCCGAGCTGCAGCATGGTGTCGTCGGTCAGCCTCGGGTGCAGCACGGTCGGCGCCCAGCTCACCACCGGGCCGTCGCTGCCCTCGATCACCTGCAGCGACGAGGCGTACCGCCAGGCCCCGGCGGTGCCGACCCGCAGCGACACCGTGAACCTCATCCCCGCCGGCCCGATTTCACCCGGCGTGATCGTGACCGCGCTGGCCCGCAGCTCGTCGGTCCACTCCGTGAGCCCGGCCTCGGCGCTGGTCGGATCGTCGGCGAGCGCGGCCGCATCGGCCAGCTGGCCCCCGGCCCAGAAGCGGAGGAACTTCCGGGCCGCGTCCGCCGCGCCGACAGGCGCCGGTGAGGCCTTGCCGCGGTCGGTCACGGTGCTCGCCACCGGGCCCGTGAAGCGGGACCTGACCATCACCACGCCGGCGACCCCGGCGGCCACGAGCACGGCGACCGCGGCAGCGATGGCCACGGCGTCTCTCCGCATGCCAGGCACGCGTGATTCCTTCCTGACAGCCCGACCGTCGTACTGCCCCACTGGGCCGCTCAGCCTCAGTGCGATCAGCCCGGGTCAGTGGCTGCACCCGGATGTCAGTGCCCCCGATCCGGAGCGGGGGGTGCCGGCGCTGGACGCCGCGCAACCCGAACGTCACCGCCGTCAGCCCGGCACCGGCAGCCGGGACCAAGCCCAGCTGCTGTGCTCCACCGGCTAGCACCACGGCCGGCCGGTCAAGTGTAGGCGCCCCCGGGCGGAGCACCGGGCCCCGCCGCGATCGGGGCCGGCACCGCCAGGATGAGCCCGACCAGGCCGCCCGGCGGCGTGTCGGCGACCACGGTCGCCGGGTTCGACCACCGCCGGCGGGCAGCCATCCCGTGTGACCTGAGTGTCAATTCTGTTGCTATCTGATGTCCCCCCTGATCTGGTGGTCAGGGTCAGGACGTCGGACAAGACAGGAGAATCACGATGAAGAAGGGTGCCATCACCCTGGCAATCTCGGCCCTGTTCGTGGGTTTGGCCGGGCCCGCGTCCGCCGGCCCGGGCAGCACCATCTCGGTGCGTCCCAACGTGGTCGCCGCCGGCCACCAGGTCCGCATCAGCGGGTCGACCCCGGTGAGCGACTGCCCGGCCGGGGACGCCGCGATCTTGACGTCGACCGCCGCGCTGTTCCCGCCCGACGGCTTCGGGCCGGCGGTGCCGCGCAACTCCTCCGGCGCGTTCTCCGTCGTCTACCGCGTGCCGGCCAGCACCCCGGCCGGGCTCTACCAGATCGGGTTCCGCTGTGGCGGCGGGAACGTGGGCGTCTTCGCGTCACTGCGCGTGACGGCATAGCGATCTAGTACCGCGGCCGGCAGCCTCCGCCCTGTCCGCGTCGGCGAGCGGCGTGATCACTGAAGCAGGTTATTGACAGGATATCTTGTCAATAGCATGCTCGCCTCGTGCTTGACGTCGAGGTGATCGAGGATGCGGCGGTGGCTGTCGCCGCGCTCGACCCGGCGCGTGCCGCCGTCCTGGCGGCCTTGGCCGAGCCGGGGTCGGCCACGACGGTGGCCGGGCAGCTCGGCCTGCCGCGGCAGCGGGTGAACTACCACCTGCGCAGCCTGGAGGAGCACGGGCTCGTGGAGTTGGTCGAGCAGCGCCCGCGCCGGGGCCTGACCGAGCGGGTGCTGCGGGCGACGGCGCGTGGCTACGTGGTCTCACCGGGGGCCCTCGGCCGCAGCGGCGCCGACCCGGCCCGCACCGACCGGCTGTCCACCAGGTACCTGATCGCCGTGGCCGCGCGTCTGGTGGCAGAGGTCGGCCTGCTGGCCCGACGGGCGGAGGCGGCCGGGCGGCCGCTGGCCACCCTCACCCTCGACGCTGAGATCCGCTTCGCCTCGGCGGCCGACCGGGCGGCGTTCACCGCCGAACTGACCGACGCCGTCACGTCTCTGGCCGCCCGGTACCACGACGAGGCGGCACCGGGTGGCCGAGCGCACCGCCTCGTCGTCGCCGCGCATCCGCTGCCCGGCCCGGATCCGGGCACCGCCACGTCGTCCAGCCCCGCGTCCACGACCGCTTCCGACGGAGAGGCCTGAGCATGTCCGACACCCCGCGTGCCATCGACCTGAGCATCGAGGTCCCCGGAACCCCGCAGGAGGTGTGGCGCGCCATCGCCACCGGTCCGGGCATCTCCTCCTGGTACGTGCCGCACCGCGTCGAGGAACGAGCGGGCGGAGCCGCCAGCGCCTCCTTCGGCCCAGGTCCGGAGATGGAGGTGGGCGGCCGGGTGGCCGCCTGGGAGCCGCCGCACCGCCTGGTCTTCGATGACGGCGAGGGCGCCGGTGGGCTCGCCTTCGAGTGGCTGGTCGAGGCCAGGGACGGCGGCTCCTGCGTCGTCCGCCTGGTCAACACCGGCTTCGGCGACGGCGGCGAGTGGGACGACCAGTACGACGCCCTGCAGGAGGGTTGGAAGCTGTTCCTGCTCAACCTGCGGCTGCACCTGCAGCACTTCCGTGGGCTGGAGGCGACCCCGGCTCAGCCGGTCGGCATGTGGCCGGTGGACCCGCCCACCGCGTGGGACACCCTCACCGGCGCGCTGGGCGTCCCGTCAGCCCTCGCGGTGGGCGACCGGCTCGACCTCGACGGCGGGGACGGAGCGCGCCTGGCCGGCACCGTGGTCGACGTGGCCGAGCACCGCCTCGCCCTGCTGCTGGACACGCCGACCGCCGGCACCGGGTTCGTGGCGGTCGAGGGGCACGGCCCAAGCTGCCTGTCGGTGTGGGCCTACCTCTACGGCGACGATCGCGACACGCTCGCCGCCGACCTCGCCGCGGGGTGGCAGCGCTGGCTCAGCGCGCACACCCCGGCGCCCGCCTGAGCCCGGACACAGGCCGCCGCCAAGTTCCGCGGCCGGCCCGGTCCCCATCGACAACCGCGCGGCCAGGCAGAACACGTGACATCGTTCGCGCGGCCTCCGGCCAACCCAACGGCGGCGGAGTAGGCCGTTGGCTCACCGGTTCCTGGCCGCGGCGGATGACGTCGCGATCTCCTTCGCGGCATGCGGCTATGCGTGCGTAGCGGATATCCGAGGTCATACTGCGATGGTGACGGCCGAACAGTTCACCGACGCGACGGTGAAAGTCGGCGGGAGCGACGCTGAGCTGACCGCCAGGCTGGATGCGGAGTTGACCGCGCTGGGCGTCGCGGCGACCGGCGCCGATGACCAGGAGACGTTGTCGGTCCGGGTGGTCGACGACGCCGGTGAGCTTGTCGCCGGGTTGACCGGGTGGACCTGGGGCGGCTGCGGCGGCATCAACTTCGTCTGGGTCCGAGCCGACCGCCGCGGGCAGGGCTGGGGAACCCGACTGCTCGCGATCGCCGAGGCGGCGGTCCGGGCTCGCGGCTGTACCCGCATGGTGGTGTCGTCCATGACATTCCAGGCTCCGGCCTTCTATGTACGGCATGGGTACGTCGAGACCGGCCGGACCGAGGGGTTGCCGGGCGGTCACGCCGACGTCCATTTCCTGAAGGCGCTGCCGG
>JBBWZH010000274.1:0-4988 GCA_039648995.1 Mycobacteriales bacterium | reverse complement strand
CGCGATGCAGGTCTCGGTCCGCGGCGACCTGGCGAATTGGATGATCCCCGGCAAGCTGGTCAAGGGCATGGGCGGCGCGATGGACCTGGTGCACGGCGCCAAGCGGGTCATCGTGATGATGGAGCACGTCGCCCGGGACGGCTCGCACAAGATCGTGAACGAGTGCTCGCTGCCGCTGACCGGCAAGACCTGCGTGCAGCGGATCGTCACCGACCTCGCCACGCTGGACATCACGGCCGACGGCCTGCTGCTGCGCGAGCTGGCGCCGGGGGTCACCGTGGAGGACGTCCGCCGCGCCACCGAACCGCCGGTGGTGCTGGACGGTGAGCCGATCGAGATGCCGGTGCCGGCCGGGGTATGACGTTCTCCCTCGTCGCCCGCGACCCGGGCACCGGGCAGCTGGGCGTGGCCGTGGCCACCTGCACGCTCGCCGTGGGCCGGTCCGCGCCCTGGGCCAGGGCCGGCGTCGGCGCGGTCGCTACCCAGGCCACCTCGCGCCGCGGTTACGGCCCGCAGTCGCTGGAGCTGCTCGCGGCCGGCGTGCCCGCCGCCGACGCGCTGGACCAGCAGATGCGGGCCGACCAGGACGTGGCGCAGCGGCAGGTGGGCGTGGTCGGCGCCGGCGGCGCCCCGGCCGCCTGGACCGGTGGGGGCTGCCTGCCGGCCTGCGGTCACGTGCTCGGCGCCGACTTCGCCGTGCAGGGCAACATGCTGGCCTCCCGGTCGGTGGTGCCCTCGTTGGCCGACGCCTACGTCGAGGCCAGCGGTGACCTGGCCAGCCGGCTGGTGGCCGCGCTGCACGCCGGTCAGGAGGCCGGCGGTGACCTGCGCGGCCGGCAGTCGGCGGCACTGCTGGTGGTGTCCGGCGAGCGCGACGACGCAGCCCCCTGGGACGGCCTGCTGGTCGACCTGCGGGTGGACGACGCGCCCGACCCGATCGCCGAACTGACCCGGCTGCTCCGGCTGCAGCGCGCGTACGAGGCGGGCGACTGGAACACGCTCAGCCAGGAGGCCCCGGTCGGCGTCCGCGACCTGCACGCGGTGCTGGCCGCCGCCCAGCGGGGCGACCGGGACGGCGCCCGCGAGGCGCTGCGCACGCTGCGTGATCGGCCGGGGTGGGCCGCGTGGCTCCGCCGGCTCCGGCTGAACGGGCGGATGCCGTACACCGACGAGCTGCTCAACTGACCGCGCGGTTGGCAGCCGGTGGACGTCCGGTGGGCAGGCTGTCGGCGGCCCGCCGACGACGGAACAGGTGTGAGGTTGCTGTGGTCCTCGTCACGATGCGGTCTTCCGGACGCCTGTCGCGCACCTAGCCGGCGGCGGTAGCATCCGGGATCAACGCGATGTCGGCGCTGCGTCGATCCGCGGTCGTTCCAGCAGGTAAGACCAGCCACGGGGCACGACACAGACCTGGTCCAGGTCTCGCGGAGACGGGTGCGGTGATCCCAGGCGACGGCGACGCGCACAGTGGCTCCGCGGAGCCTCCGTCCGCTGCTGCGGACGTGGCCGCGGTCACCCAGTCGCTGGCCCGGCACGCCGCCGCACTGGACGCGATCGAAGAGATAGCGCTGGCCCCCGCGCAGCCCTCGCTGCTGCTGGAGCTGTGCGTGGAGCGGGCCCGGGCGCTGGTGCGCGGCGACGGTTCCGCCGTCGAGCTGGTGGAGGACGACGAGGAGCTGCTGTTCGCGGCGACCTCCGGCATCCTGCGCGACCAGCTGGGCGAGTGCCAGCGGGTGACCGGCTCGCTGTGCGGGCTGGCCGTCCGCACGGGCGAGGCGGTGCACACCGACAACGCGCAGACCGACGAGCGCGGCGACCGTGAGCAGGCCACCGCGCTCGGCATCAGGGCCATGATCACGGTGCCGCTGCTGCAGGACGGCAAGCCGTTCGGGGTGCTGCTGGTGTGCTCCCGGGACGAGGCCGTGTTCGCCGAGGAGGACGCGCTGCTGCTGCGCCGGCTCGCCCGCGTCGTCGGCGCCCGGCTGGATTACACGTTCGCCAAGGACGCCCGCAAGCGCAGCGAGCAGGCGCTGAACGCCAGCCGGCAGAAGTACCGCAGCGTGCTGGCCTCGATCGACCAGGGCATCCTCGTGGTCAGCGGGCTGGACCGGGTGGTGATGCTGAACCCGGCTGCCGAGCGCATCCTCGGCCTGCCCGCGTACGAGCTGGTCGGCAGCTCGCCGGCGGAGTGGCTGTACCGCAACGACGGGTCGCGCTGGCCGGCCGACGACTGGCCGGTGCGCAAGGCGCTGGACGAGCGGCGCACGGTGCGCGACGTGATGATGCGGGTGACCGGCACCGACGGCCACATCCGCTGGCTGAACACCACCACCTCGCCGCTGCCGACCCGCGAGCACGGCCCCGGCGGCGCGGTGATGTCGATCAACGACGTGAGCGACCGGCGCCGGGACACCGAGCAGCGGCAGCACATCGAGGGCCTGCTCGCCGCGACCCAGCGGCTGGCCCACGTCGGCAGCTGGGACTGGCGGCTGGCCGACGGCAAGGCGATATCGGCCACCTGGTCGGACGAGATGTACCGGCTGCTCGGGCTCACCCCGCAGTTCGCGCCGGTCACCGTCGAGCTGTACCTGGAGTGCATCCACCCGGACGACCGGACCGACGTGATCGCCGCCGGCCGGCGCGCGTTCACCGAGGGCGGCCAGGTCCACTTCGGACACCGGGTCGTGCTGCCCACCGGCGAGATCCGCAACCTGCAGATCACCGGTGAGATCACGGTCGACATGGACGGCCGGCCGGAGCGGGCCTGGGGCAGCGCGCTGGACGTGACCGAGCGCTACCGGGCCCAGGAAGAGCTGCGGCGGATGGCGCTGACCGACCCGCTCACCGGCCTGGGCAACCGGCTGCAGCTGGTGAACCGGCTGCGCGAGGCGATGGGCTGGCTGGCCGAGACCGGCGGCAGCCACGTCGCGGTGATCGCGGTCGACCTGGACGGGCTCAAGTCGGTGAACGACACCTACGGCCACGCCACCGGCGACGAGCTGCTGCAGGAGACCGGGCACCGGCTGCGCCGCACCGCGCGCAAGGGCGACACGGTGGCCCGGCTCGGCGGCGACGAGTTCGTCGTGGTCTGCCCCGGCCTGCAGCCCGGCGCGGCCGCCGCGCTGGCCGAGCACGTGGTGACCGCGCTGTCCGCGCCGTACCAGTTGAAGGGCAACATCACCGCCTGGTCCGGGGCGAGCGTCGGCGTCACGCTGACCGAGGACCCGTACAGCGACCCGGACAAACTGCTCGCCGAGGCCGACCGGGCCCTCTACGCCGCGAAGGGCGGCGGTGGGAACCGGTACGCGGTCGACACCGACGCCTTCCGACGCGCCGCTTCGGCCTGAGCCGGCTAGCGCAGCAGCTGCCGCGCCATCACCATCCGGTTGATCTGGTTGGTGCCCTCGTAGATCTGGGTGATCTTGGCGTCCCGCATCATCCGCTCGACCGGGAAGTCCTTGGTGTAGCCGTAGCCGCCGAACAGCTGCACCGCGTCGGTGGTCACATTCATCGCCGTGTCGGAGGCGAACACCTTGGCCGCGGCGGACGTGAAGGTGAGGTCGGGCTCGCCGCGCTCGGCCTTGGCCGCCGCCACGTAGATCAGCTCGCGGGCGGCGGTGACCGCCATCGCCATGTCCGCCAGCATGAACTGGACACCTTGAAAATCAGCAACCCGGCGTCCGAATTGCTGGCGCTCCTTGGTGTATGCGATCGCCGCGTCCAGCGCGCCCTGGGCGATGCCGAGCGCCTGCGCCCCGATCGTGAGCCGGGTGTGGTCCAGCGTGCGCAGCGCGGTCTTGAAGCCGGTGCCGGGCGCGCCGACGATCCGGTCGGCCGGGATGCGGCAGTCGGTGAAGTGGATCTCGCAGGTGGGCGAGCCCTTGATGCCCAGCTTGCGTTCCTTCGTCCCGACCGAGAAGCCGGGGTCGTCGGAGTGCACGACGAAGGCGGAGATCCCGTTCGCGCCGGCGCCCGGCTCGGTCACCGCCATCACCGTGTAGTACGTGGAGACGCCGGCGTTGGTGATCCAGCACTTCGTCCCGTTCAACACCCAGCTGTCCCCGTCGGCGACCGCGCGGGTACGCATGGCCGCGGCGTCCGAGCCGGCCTCCCGCTCGGACAGCGCGTACGAGAACATCGCCTCGCCGCTGGCCACCTGCGGCAGCACCTGCCGCTTGAGCTCGTCCGAGGCGGACAGCAGCAGCGGCATGGTGCCGAGCTTGTTGACCGCCGGGATCAGCGCGGACGAGGCGCAGGCCCGGGCCACCTCCTCGATCACGATGCAGGTCGCGATGGAGTCGGCGCCGTTGCCGCCGTATTCGGTGGGTATGTGGATGGCATGCAGGTCGGCCCGGCGCAGCGCCTCGTACACGTCCCAGGGGAACTCGGCGGTCTCGTCCACCTCGGCGGCCCGGGGCGCGATCTTGTCCTCGGCCAGCTGGCGCACGGTCTCACGCAACATCCGGTGCTCGTCGCTGAGCTGGTAGCGGTCGAACCGAAGGTCCACAGTCACTACCTCCTTAGGTCCCAGCGTACGGCGATCGGCCGCAGGCCCTGATCAGCGTCCCGTACTCTGCTCCGGTCGGACTCCGTGATACCTGCCTGAAACGCAGAGAGGAGGGCTCGCGTGAGCGGTCCCACCCGTCCCCGGTTGAGCGTGATCGGCACCGGATACCTCGGCGCTACCCACGCGGTCTGTATGACCGAGTTGGGCTTCGAGGTGATCGGCCTCGACGTGGACGAGACGAAGGTGGCCCGGCTGACCGCCGGCGAGGTCCCGTTCTTCGAGCCCGGCCTCGGCGAGATGCTGCGCAAGGCGCTGGACACCGGCCGGCTGCGGTTCACCACCTCGTACCAGGAGGTGGCCGACTTCGCCGACGTGCACTTCGTCTGCGTGGGTACGCCGCAGAAGAAGGGCGAATACGCCGCCGACACCAGCTATGTGGACTCGGCGTTCACCTCGCTGGCCCCGCTGCTGCGCCGGCGGG
>JBBWZH010000255.1:0-18386 GCA_039648995.1 Mycobacteriales bacterium | reverse complement strand
GCTGGGCGGCGGCCCGGCGCTGCACGACCCGGGTGCCGGCCAGCGCCAGCGCGCCGGCCCGGCGCCGACCGGTGATCAGCAGGTGGACCGCGAAGACACCGGGCGTCAGCCTTAGCCCTGCCGCGACGCCGATCAGCACGCCGCGCGGCAACCGCGGGAACCAGCCGCCGATTCAGCCGACCCGGGCCGACAACTGGCATAGCCCCGATGCGACCCGTGACCTGCCTTAGGGTCGGCCGATGCGGACGGTGGCCGGGCCGACGGACCGGGTCGTGATCGTCGGCGCCGGCCTCGGCGGGCTGTCGGCGGCGCTGCGGCTGGCCGGCGCCGGCCGTGAGGTGACCGTGCTGGAGCGGGAGCCGGTGCCGGGCGGCCGCGCCGGGCGGCTGGAGCTGGACGGCTACACGTTCGACACCGGGCCGACGGTCCTGACCATGCCGCACCTGATCGGCGACGCGCTCGCCTCGGTCGGCGAGGACCTGGCCGGCTGGCTGGACCTGCGGCCGGTGCGCCCGCTCTACCGCGCGCACTACCCGGACGGCTCGACCCTGGACGTGCACGCGGACCCGGACGAGATGGCCGCCGAGGTGGCCCGGGTCTGCGGGCCGGCCGAAGCCGCCGGCTACCGCCGGTTCGCCGACTACGTGACCACCCTGTACCGGCTGGAGATGCGTCAGTTCATCGACCGCAACCTGGACTCGCCGGCCGACCTGCTCGGCGTCAACCTGCTGCGGCTGGCCGGCCACGGTGGCTTCGGCCGGCTGGCCAACCGGGTGGGCCGCTACCTGCGCGACCCGCGCACCCGCCGGGTGTTCTCGTTCCAGGCGATGTACGCGGGGCTCTCGCCGTACCAGGCGCTGGCGATCTACGCGGTGATCGCGTACATGGACTCGGTGGCCGGCGTGTTCTTCCCGCGCGGCGGCCTGCACGCGGTGCCGCTGGCGCTGGCCGGCGCGGCGGAGAAGCACGGCGTCCGGTTCCGCTACCGCACCGAGGTCACCGCCGTGGAGGTGGCCGGCGGACGCGCCCGGGCCGTGCACACCGCCGACGGCGAGCGGATCCCGGCGGACGTGGTCGTGCTGAACCCCGACCTGCCGGTCGCGTACCGGGACCTGCTGCCACCGGCGCTGGCCCCGCGCCGACTGGACCGGCTGCGGTACTCGCCGTCCTGCGTACTGCTGCACGTCGGCTCCCGCGCCGGCTACACCGGGATCACGCACCACAACATCCACTTCGGCCGGGCCTGGGCCGGCGTCTTCCGGGACGTGATCGACCGCGGCCGGCTGATGGCCGACCCGTCGTTGCTGGTGACCAACGCGAGCCGGGCGGACCCCGGGCTGGCGCCACCGGGCCGGCACACCTACTACGTGCTGCTGCCGGCCCCGAACCTGAGCGCCGGGCTGGACTGGGCGGCGATCGGGCCGCGCTACCGGGATGAGATCCTGGTCACCCTGGACCGCCGCGGCTACCGGGGCTTCGCCGCCGGCACCGAGGTCGAGCGGATGATCACACCGGCCGACTGGGGCGCGTCCGGACTGGCGCTGGGCACCCCGTTCGCGGCCGCGCACACACTGCGCCAGACCGGCCCGTTCCGACCGGCGAACCTCGCGCCCGGGCTGGAGAACGTCGTGTTCTGCGGGTCGGGGACCCAACCGGGGGTAGGAGTACCGATGGTGCTGGTTTCGGGCCGCCTGGCGGCGGAAAGGATCACCGGGCCGGTTACGCTGCGGTAGGCGTTGTTAGAGTCACGTTGTGTAATCGTCACATCTTTCCCGACAAACACATCTGCCCCAAGGACCATGTTCTGTATCACTAATGCAGACACGGAACTTAATGTGCGGGGTTAGGGCGCCGAGAAACGGTAATCTTTTCTGCTGTGCCGTCCGCCGTAGCGCCTACGTTCGTCACGCTTCGCTCTATGCTGCTGCGCCTCCGGTCGCTTACTCAGCGTACATTTCTGGACCGGTTCCGAATGCTGGGATTGGCCGGCTCGTTCGCGCTGGCACTGGGCGGCTGCGCCGCCGGCGCGCTCCCCGGCAACGACCCGTTCGCCCGGCTACCGGTGATCCACCAACTGCGGGACGCGCCGGCCGTCGCGCTGGTGGTGGCGTACGGCGGGCTGGCCCTGCTGGTGGTGGCCTGGCTGTTCCTCGGCCGGCTGGTCAACGCCCCGGGCGGGCCGAGCCGCCGATCGCTGGTGCTCACGCTGCTGGTGTGGTCCGCGCCGCTGTGCCTGGCCCCGCCGATGTTCAGCCGGGACGTCTACAGCTACGCGGCGCAGGGCTGGCAGGTCGAGCAGCACGCCAGCCCCTATTTCTGGGGGCCGGCCGCGATCCCCGGGCCGTTCCTGCACGACGTCGGCGGGATGTGGACCTGGACGCACGCCCCGTACGGGCCGGTGTTCCTGCAGTTGGCCCGGCTGGCGGTCGGCCTCGGCGGCGGCCACGTGGTGCCGACCGTGCTCGGCCTGCGGCTGATCGCGCTGGTCGGCGTCGCGCTGCTGGTCCGGTACGTGCCGCGGCTGGCCCAGCACTGCGGCGTGGCCCCGAACCGGGCGCTCTGGCTGGCCGTGCTGAACCCGCTCGTGCTGCTGCACTTCGTCTCCGGCGCGCACAACGACGCGCTGCTGGTCGGCCTGATCGTCGCCGGCCTGGTGCTGGTGCTCGACCGCCGGCCGGTCCTCGGCGTCGCGGTCTGCGCGCTGGCCGTGCTGGTCAAGGCGCCGGCCGCGCTGGCGCTGCTGTTCATGGTGCCGGTCTGGGCCGAGACGATGTTCGGCCGGGCCCGGCTGGTGCGGGCGACGGTCGCGGTCGGCGCGATCAGCGCCGCGGTGATCGCCGGGGTGACCTGGCTGACCGGGCTCGGCTATGGCTGGATCGGCGCGCTGAACACGCCGGGCGCGGTGCGCAACTGGCTGTCGATCACGACCGCGCTCGGCGAGGCCGGCGGCGCGCTGACCAAGGTGGTCGGCCTGGGCGACTACACCGACCGGTCGATCTCGCTGTTCCGCGGCGCCGGCGGCGTGCTCGCGCTGGTGCTCTGCCTGGTGCTGCTGACCCGGGCCGGCCAGCAGCGGCGCGGGCCGGTCGTCGTCGGTTCACTCGGCATGGCGCTGTTCGCGGTGGTGCTGTTCAGCCCCGTCGTACAGCCCTGGTACCTGCTGTGGGGCTTCGTGCTGATCGCGGCCAGCGTGCCCAACCCGGGGCTGCGGCGCGCGGTGATCGCGGTCTCGGCGCTGCTGTCGATGCTGCTGATGCCCAAGGGCGGCACGGTGGACGTGAGCGCGATCGTGCAGGCGGTGCTGGCCGGGCTGGCCGTGGCCGGGTCGGCCGCGCTGTTCGAGTTGCTGCCGGCCCGGGCCGCGCCGGAGCCAGCCGGCGTCGGATCTGGGACCATGGAGGCGTGACCGCCACGGTTCCAGCGCGGCGCATCCCGAGCTCGCAGCCAGCCGCGGATCATCTCCGGCACGTCGTGCTGGCCGGCTGCGTCGGGTCGGGGCTGATGGTGCTGGGTTCGCTCGGGTCCGGCGCGCTGCCGGTGTACGACCCGGTGAAGCGCATCCCGGTGCTGTCGGTGCTGCGCCAGGGCGTCGGCGAGACGATCGCGCTCACCCTGGTCTACACCGGGCTGGCGACGCTGGCGTTCGCCTGGCTCTACCTGGGCCGCGCGGTGCGCCGCCGGGAGCCCGGCACCGAGGAGTCCCGGCTGCTGCGGATCGGCGCGCTGTGGGCCGCCCCGCTGGTGTTCGCCGTCCCGCTGTTCAGCCGCGACCTGTACAGCTACGCCGCGCAGGCGCAGATCACGCACGCCGGGCTGGACCCGTACACACACGGCCCGGCGTCGCTGCCAGGCCCGTTCCTGGACGAGATCGACCGGATGTGGGTCGACACGCCCGCCCCCTACGGCCCGCTCTGGCTCACCGCGGGCCGGCTGGTCGCGATGATCACCCGCGACCACGTGGTGCTCACCGTGTTCGGCATGCGGCTGCTGGCACTGGCCGGCGTGCTGCTGATGGCCCGCTACCTGCCCCGGCTGGCGATCGCGCACGGCGTCGACCCGCGCGGCGCGCTCTGGCTGGGCCTGCTCAACCCGCTGGTGCTCGCGCACTTCGTCGCCGGCGGCCACAACGACGCGCTGATGCTGGGGCTGGTCGTCGCCGGCGTCACGATCGCGATCGAGGCCACCGACGAGCGCTGGGTGGCCGCCGGTGTCGTGATCACCAGCTGCGCGGTGCTGGTCAAGGCGCCCGCGCTGCTCGCGGTCGGCTTCCTGGCCGCGGTCTGGGCCCGCCGGCTGACCGGTCGGGCGGTGCTGCTGCGCGCCAGCATCCGGGTCGGCGCGGTGGCGCTGGGCACGGCCGCGCTGATCACGCTGGCCAGCGGCCTCGGCTTCGGCTGGGTGCGGCAGCTGAACACGCCCGGTCAGGTGGTCACCTGGCTGTCGATCCCGACCGGCCTGGGCCTGGTGACCGACTGGGTTCGCGGCGCGCAGAACTTCATCACCTCGGAAGACACCGTGATCTCGGTGTTCCGGGTCGTCTTCCAGGCGATCACCGTGCTGGTCGTGCTGTGGCTCTGGCTGAGGGCCCGGCGCATCGGCGTGGTCGCCGCGCTGGCGCTCGCGCTGCTCGCTCTGGTCATGCTCGGCCCGGTGGTGCAGCCGTGGTACGTGGTCTGGCCGATCGCGCTGGCCGCGGCGGTCCGGCTGCCGCACCGGGTCTGGTTGCTGGCCGCCGGCGCCAGCGTCTGGTTGGCCATGATGATCACACCGCAGGGCGAGAACCTGTTCCTGGAGATCGCGCCGACGCTGGCCACCGGGCTGGCCGGCGCGGTGGCCGCCTACGCGGTGCTCAGCCACGAGCGCGGCCGGCTGCCGCTGACCGAGCCGGCGCTGGCGCCGGCCCTGCCGGGCCCGCTCGGCACAGGCCTGCTCGGCACCGGGTCGCTCGGCACCGGGTCGCTCGTCGCCGGGTCGCTGGTCGCCGGGTCGCTGACCGCCGGCCTGCTGGTGGAGACCGTCGCGATGGACCGGATCGGAGAGGCGGTGCTCGACCCTGCCGGCGGCCAGCCGCTGCCGGCGGTCGGTTCCGGCGGGTGAACCGGGCCGATCTGGACGCGGCCGGCATCACCGACCCACCGCTGCGGGCCGCGTACGAGCGCTGCCGCCGGCTGAACGCCGCGCACGGCAAGACGTACTACCTCGCCACGCTGCTGCTGCCGCCGGCGAAACGGCCGTACGTGCACGCCCTCTACGGCTTCGCCCGGTACGCCGACGAGATCGTCGACGACGTCGGCTCCGAGCTGACCGACGAGGAGAAGGCAGGCTGGCTCGCCGAGTGGGGCGACCGGTTCGTGGCCGCGGTCCGGGCCGGCCGGCGGCCGGAGCACCCGGTCGGCGTGGCGGCCGCGGACACCATCCGCCGCTGGGACATCCCGGTCTCCTACTTCGAGGACTTCCTCGCCTCGATGCGGATGGACCTCACCGTCGGCGAGTACCCCAGCTACGACGACCTGATGCGGTACATGTGGGGCTCGGCGGCGGTGATCGGGCTGCAGATGCTGCCGGTGCTGGAGCCGGTCGTCGAGCGGGACGTGGCCCAGCCGTACGCGGTGGACCTCGGCGTGGCGTTCCAACTGTCCAACTTCATCCGGGACGTCGGCGAGGATCTCCGCCGCGGCCGGATCTACCTGCCGATGGCCGACCTCACCCACTTCGGCGTGGACCGGACCCGGCTGGCCCGCTGCGTGGTGGACGGCCCGATCCGCCGGCTGCTGGCCTACGAGATCGCCCGCACCCGCGAGCTGTACCGGTCGGCCGAGCCGGGAATCCGGCTGCTGCACCCGACCAGCCGCGACTGCATCGGCACCGCGTTCCGCCTCTACCGCGGCATCCTGGACGCGATCGAACGGGCCGACTACCAGGTGCTGGACCGCCGCCAGTCGGTCGGGCGGGTGCGCCGCGCCGCGATCGCCGGCCCCGGGCTGGCCCGGGCGCTCGCGGCCCGCCGCCGGTCGCGCTAGCCGGCCCTGCCCGGCCGGGCGCCGGCGCGGCGGCCGAGCCAGACCCACGCCGACAGCGTGATCGTGACGAGCGCGAAGCCGAACAGCAGGTCCTCCACCGGGGCGTAGGCGAACCGCGGCCCGAGGATCGCCGCCGGGTCGTACCGGACGATCCGCCGGCCGGTGAGGATGCCGTTGGTGATCAGCTGGAAGAACAGCACGATCGCGTACGCGGTCCAGTAGATCCGCCGGCGCAGCAGCCAGGTGCGCAGCAGCACGGTGTCGACCAGCACGGCGGCGGCCGCGCTGGCCAGCGCCAGCTGGGTGTAGGTCACTCGCGGCCCGGTGCGGGTTCGTCCCCGGCCGGCCAGCCACGGACCGCCCGGACCGCCTCGAACGCGAGGATCGCGCAGGTCGGCACGACGACGAAGAACAGCGCCTCCTCGACCGGGATGCGGCCGGGCAGCAGCAGGCCGCTCGTCTGCGCCGGGTCGTAGCTCCACTGCCGGTGCGCGATCGCGTACCAGTCCCAGAGCAGGAAGACCGCGGCCGGCCCGGCGATCGCCAGCAGCCAGCGGCGCGGCCGGCCGTACACCCGGGTGCCCAGCCACAGCTCCAGCGGCAGCGTCCCGAGCAGGCAGCCGGCCAGCACCGCCAGGTAGCTCAGGTGCCGCACCCGATCACCGCCGCTACCCCGGCACCGGCGCGGCCGGGCCGCCGGCCGCCGTTCCGCCGGCGGGCGAGCCGCCGGCGGGCGAGCCGACGGCGCCGGCGGCGGGCGTGCCGGCGGGGGGCCTGCCGCCAGCGGGCGCGGGCGTGCCGCCGGAGGGCCTGCCGCCAGCGGGCGAGCGGCCGGCGGGCGTGCCGCCGGGGGGCCTGCCGGCGGCGGGCGAGCCGGCGGCGGCCGCGGCGAGGCGGCCGCGGAGCGCGCGGGCGGCCGCTTCGGGGTCGGCCGCCCCGGTGATCGCCCGGACCACCACGATCCGCCGGGCGCCGGCGGCGAGCACGTCGTCCAGCCGGCCGGCGTCGATGCCGCCGATCGCGAACCACGGCCGGGTCGGGCCGAGCCCGGCGGCGTACGCCAGCAGGTCGAGGCCGGGCGCGGGCCGGCCCGGTTTGGTCGGCGTCGGCCAGGTGGGGCCGACGCAGAAGTAGTCCACGCCGGGCTCGGCGGTCGCCGCCACCACCTCGGCCGCCGCGTGCGTGGACCGACCGATCAACGGCCCCGGCCCGAGGACGCGCCGCGCCACCGGGACCGGCAGGTCGTCCTGGCCGAGGTGCAGCATGTCGGCGCCGCCGGCCAGCGCCAGGTCGGCCCGGTCGTTCACGGCCCACAGCGCGCCGTGCCGGGCCGCCGCGTCGGCGAACACCTCCGCGTACGCCAGCTCCTGCCGCGCCTCCAGGCCCTTCTCCCGCAGCTGGACGATGTCCACCCCGCCGCGCAGCGCGGCGTCCAGGAACTCCGCCAGATCCCCGCGTTCCCGCCGCGCGTCCGTGCACAGGTACAGCACCGCCGCCGCCAGCCGCTCGCGCGCCGCGGCCCCGGCGCCGGCCGGCGGGTGGCTCGCCGGGTCAGCCACCGGCCACCGCGCGGACCAGTTCGAGGCGGTCGCCGTCGCCGAGCACCACGCCGTCCAGCTCGGAGCGGAGCAGCGCCGTGCCGTTCAGTTCGACCACCACCGAGCCCGCGCGCAGGCCGAGGTCGGTGAGCAGCCCGGGCAGCGTGGCGCCGGCCGGCACCTCGCGCGGCCGGCCGTTCACGGTCACCGTCGGCATACCTCCGACCCTACCCGCGCGCACCCGGCGGGACGGCCGGCGGCTCGGCGGCCAGCCGCCGGCCGCCAGCGTCACCGGCCGACCGCCAGCGGCCGGCCGTCAGAATCCCAGCCGTCAGAAGCCCAGCGCCTGGGCCCGCCGCTTCACCTCGCGGCCGCGGTCGGCGCGCAGCGCGTCCACCGGGGTGCCGGGCAGCGTGTCGTCGGCGGTGTGCAGCCAGTGCACCGCCTCCTCGTCGGAGTATCCGGCGTCGTGCAGCAGGGTGAGCACGCCGGACAGGCCCTTCACCACGGCGTCGCCGAGCAGGAAGGCGGCCGGCACCCGCAGCACCCCGGTGACCCGCACCCCGGCCAGCCCGCCGTCCCGCAGCAGCTGGTGCACCCGGGTGAGCGGGATGCCGAGGCGGTCGGCCACCTCGGGCACGGTCAGCCAGTCGATCGCGTCGTTCACGCGGTTCAGTGTTCCGTACCCCGCTCACCAGCCACCAGACGACCCGCCACCGCTGGACGATCCGCCGCCGGGCGGCCCGTCACCGGGCCGGCCACCGGGGCCTTCACCGGCCACCGGGGAGCCGGCCGGGTCGGGCGGGGGCGGCGGGCGGGGTGCGTCGCCGGACAGGTTCACCGCCGACCAGAACCCGGTACGCCGCGCCCACCACGGCCGTTCCCGGTCCGGCAGGTCGGGCGGGAAGCTGCGGGTCGCCTTCATCCGGCTGGCGTACCGGGCGATGCCGACCAGCGCGATCAGGCCCAGCACCGCCAGGCCGAACAGCCAGCCGTTGCCGGAGCTGGGCGGCTCCGGATCGGGGGTGGGCAGCGGCAGCGAGGCCGGCCCGGGCTGCCTCGGGCGGCCGGCCGGGTCGGGCGAGCTGGCGGCGGCGGCGAGCGCGTTGCGCCCGGTCACCGCGTGGCGCAGGGCGCGGCGGATGCCGTCCAGCCCCGCGAGCACCGCGTCCCGGGTGCGGCCCGCCTTGAGCAGCGGGTCGATCGTGCCGCCGGCGATCTCGCTGGCGGCGTCGCCCGGGAGCCGGCCGCTCAGCCCGCGGCCGGTGGCGATGTAGCGGTGGTGGTCGGCGACCGCGACAACCAGCAGCACGCCGTTGTTCCGGTCCCGCCCGCCGATGCCCCAGGCCTTGAACAGCCCGATACCCCAGGCGCCGATCGACTCGCCGCCAGTGGTCTGGACCACCGCGACCGCGATCTCGTCCCCGCTGGCCGTCTCGTCCGCGCGCAGCACCTGGGTGATCCGGGCGCAGGTGGCGGTACCGAGCGCGGCCGCCTGGTCGACGCAGGTTGCCGCCTTCGGGTACGGCACCGGTACGCCGGCGCGGGCGGTAGCGGCAAGGGCGGGCAACAGGACCAGCGAACTCACAAGCGATACGCCGGCGCGCCGGGCAATGCGCATGGCCCCTCCCCTGGGTCGCCAGGTGCCGGTTCGGACGGCGCCGCCGCGGTGCCGGTTCCTAAGCATCCCCCACCTGGATACCCCGGTGCGCAAGCGCATTCCGGACTGGGACCGCCGGGTCGGCGAGCTTGCCCGGGTCGACCGGCGTGCCGGCGTCGACCGCCCGGCGGGCCTGCACCGCGTCGCGGGGCCGGTCGACCGACAGGAAGCCGGTCAGCCGGCTGTCGGCGTCCAGCCAGGCGGCCGACCAGGACCGGCCGGCCGGGTCGCCGCGCCAGACGGCCGGCGGCCCGTCCCGCCAACCGGCCCACTGCAGAAACCGGCCGAACTGCTGCGACCATACGTACGGCACCGGGTCGTACAGCGCGTCCGGATCGCCGAGCAGCACCGCGGCGGCGACCGCGGGCGCGTGCAGCGCGTCGTCCCAGTGCTCGGTGCGCACCCGCCGGCCCAGCCGCGGCGACCAGCGCGCGGCGCAGTCACCGACCGCGTAGACGCCGGCGAGCGAGGCCCGGCAGTGCTCGTCGACCAGCACTCCCCCGCTGGCCGGGTCGACGTCCACCCCGGAGCCGGCCAGCCAGGCCAGGTCCGGCCGCACCCCGATGCCCTCGACGACCGCGTCCGCCGGCAGCCGTTCGCCGCCGGCCAGCGTCACCCCCGCACCGTCCACTGTGGACACAGCGACGCCGGTGCGGAGCACCGCGCCGACCTCGGCGTACCAGGGTGCGGCGAACGCCCCGACCTCCACACCGAGGGCGACCGCGAGCGGTGCGCCGGCCGCCTCCAGCACGGTGACCGACGCGCCGTGCCGGCGGGCGGCGGTGACCACCTCGGCGCCGATCCAGCCGGCGCCCACCACCAGCACCGACGCGCCCGGCCTGAACGCCGCGCGCAGCCTGGCGGCGTCGTCCGCGGTACGCAGCACCAGGGCGCCGCCGTCACCGGGCAGCCGCCGCGGGACGGCGCCGGTGGCCAGCACCAGCCGGTCCCAGCGCAGCTCGCCGGCGGTGGTGCGCAGCACGCCCGGCTCCAGACCGGTCGCGGTCACGCCGAGCCGCGCGTCCGCCCCGGCGTACCAGGCCGGCTCCAGCGGGCTGCCGTCCTGCTCGCCGAGCAGCACGGCCTTGGACAGCGGCGGCCGGTCGTAGGGCGGGTGCCGCTCGGCCCCGACCAGTACCAGCTCGCCGCCGTACCCGCCGGACCGCAGCTCCTGGCAGGTGCGCACGCCGGCCAGGCCGGCGCCGACCACGACCACCCGATCGATCCCGCCCGGGGCCCGCTCGGCCTCGCCTCCCGGCAGCCCGGCCCCCGTCCCAAGGGCCGACCCGTCCGGCGCTCGACGCTCGCTCAACCGGCTACCCGTCCTTCGGCTCCTCGAAGGTGAAGTTCCCCTTCTTGTCCTGGATGGTGACGACCAGCCGGCGCGGCGCGCCCTTGGCCGGCGTGGCGACGCATTGCAGCGTGCCGGGCGGGTCGAACACCTTCACCGCCTCGTCGCCGCAGTCCACCGTGAACGGCTGGCCGCCCTTCTGCGAGACCAGCGGGCCCATCGCCTTCTCCAGCTGGTCGAGCGGGATCACCGCCTGGTCGGTGGCGACGGTGAACCGGCCGCCGTCGGCCCGGTCCACCCGGATCCGCACCGGCAGGCCCTCCACCTTGAGCGAGCAGAAGCCGGGCTTGTCCTGCTGCGGGTCGAGCGTGCCCGGGCAGACGGACGGCGCCACCTGCAGGCCGCCGAACGTCTTCGGCAGCTGCTCGTCGATGACTTTGCTGACCTCGGCGCCGGTCAGCGGCTTGGGCGCCGGCGGGCCCTTGGCCTTCTTCGCGCAGCCGCTGACCGGCAGCGCGGCCAGCAGCCCGACGATCAGCCAACGGGTCGTCTGACGCACGCCCGGAAGCGTACGGTCACCGGCTCGCGGCGTCGTACAGCGGGAAGGCATCCTTCCAGACCGGCTCGTAGCCGGCGGCCACCAGCATCGCGGCGACCTCGGCCGGGGACCGCTCGTCGGAGATGCTGAACTGCTCGGTCGCCTCGCCGGGCCGCGAGTAGCCGCCGGGTTCGGTGGACGAGCCGGCGGACAGCTGGGTGACCGCGATCCGGACCAGGCCGTCCCGCAGCACGGCCGGCTCCCGCGTCGACAGCACGATGCCCGCCTCGGGCTCGAACAGCCGCAGCGCCGCCATCGCCTGCACGTACTCCGGGTCGGGCACCGGCACCAGCGGCTGGTAGCCGGCCGCGGACGGCTTGATCCGGGGCAGCGAGACGCTCACCTCGGTCCGCCAGAACGCCCGCACCAGGAACGCCGCGTGCGCGGCCACCGCGAGCACGTCCGCCCGCCAGTCGGCGGCCAGGCCGAGCAGCGCGCCGATGCCGAGCCGGCGCACGCCGGCCGCGCCGGCCAGCTCGGTGGAGTTCAGCCGGCGGTCGTAGTCGCGCTTCCAGCCGGCCCGGTGGACCTCCGCGTACCGCGCCCGGTCGTAGGTCTCCTGGTAGTGCACGACCCCTTCCAGGCCGGCGCCGACCAGCCGGCCGTACGTGCCGTCCGACCAGGTCTGCGTCTCGATCGACAGCGACGGCACGAACGGCCGCAGCCGGGCGACCACGTCGGCCAGGTAGTCGGCGGAGACCTCGATCCGGTGCTCGCCGGACACCAGCAGCAGGTGCCGGAAGCCGCGGCCGGTGAGCAGCCGGGCCTCGCGCTCCACGTCGTCGGTGGTCAGCGTGCGCCGGGCGATCGGCAGCCCTTTGGCGAACCCGCAGTAGGTGCAGGTGGACAGGCACGCGTTCGACACGTACAGCGGCGCGTACAGCCGCACCGCGCGCCCGAACCGCCGCAGGGTGGCGTGCCGTGCGGCCTGCGCCAGCTCCTCCAGCCGGGGCGTCGCCGCCGGCGAGAGCAGCGCGGCCAGGTCGGTCAGGTCCCGCTGCTCGCGGCGCAGCGCGGCCGTGACGTGCGCGTCGGTCGCGGTGGCGGCGTACGCGGACAGCGCGGGCAGGTCGAGCCGGTCGAGCTCGCCCGCGAACCGCCCCTTCGGCGCGCTCACGGCATGCCCAGCGCGGGCCGGGGCAGCCCGGGCCGCAGCAGCGCGGGCCGGGGCAGGGCGGGCCGGGGCAGGGCGGGCCGGGGCAGGGCGGGCCGGGGCAGCGCGGGCCGGGGCAGCGCGGGCCGGGGCAGGGCGGGCCGGGGCAGGGCGGGCCGGGGCAGGGCGACCGGCCGCCGACGGCAGCGACCGCCGGCGCCGTACGACGGCCGCGCCGGCACGTGCCGGCTGCCCGGGCCTCGTCGCTGCCTGATCATCGGTTGGCCACCGGCGCCGCCGCCGGACCGGCCGGGGCCGGAACCGCCGGAACCGCCGGGGCCGCCGGCGGCGGGACCGCGCTGAGGAAGCCGGTGAGCGGGCTGGACGCCTCGGCCTCGGTCGCGCCGCGGACGGTGCCCCGACCGGCCAGGTATCCGAGCCGGCCGGCCTCGGTGGCCAGCGCGAACGCGCGGGCCATCGTGACCGGGTCGCGGGCGACCGCGATCGCGGTGTTCACCAGCACCGCGTCGGCCCCGATCTCCATCGCCTCGGCGGCGTCGCTGGGCACGCCGAGGCCGGCGTCCACCACCACCGGCACGCCGGCCTGGGCGACGATCGCCTCGATCGCGTCCCGGGTCTGCAGGCCGCGGTTGGAGCCGATCCAGGCGCCCAGCGGCATCACGGTGGCGCAGCCGGCCTCCTCCAGGCGCCGGCACAGCACCGGGTCGGCCGAGCAGTACGGCAGCACGGTGAAGCCGTCGGCGACCAGTCGCTGCGCGGCCAGCAGGGTCTCCACCGGGTCCGGCGCGAGCGTGCGCGGGTCCGGCGTGACCTCAAGCTTGACCAGGTCGGTGCCGGTGCCGGCGCGACCCAGCCGGGCCAGCCGGACGGCCTCGTCGGCGTTCACCGCACCGGAGGTGTTCGGCAGCAGCGTCACCCCGGCCGGGATGAAGTCGAGGATGTCGCCGGCGCCGACGAGGTCCAGGTCGACCCGGCGCAGCGCCACCGTGACGATCTCGGCCCGGCTGGCCCGGACCGCGTCGGCCATCACCGGGTGCGAGGCGAACTTCCCGGTGCCGATCAGCAGCCGGCTGCCGAACTCGCGGGCGCCGATGACCAATGGATCAACCACATCCGGCATTGCATCTCACTCCCCTCGCGGGCATTACCCCGATCGGGTGCTACGGGTCGCCGGCAGGGCTGGTAGCCGGCCTCTCAGCCCGCTTCCCGCGCGGGCTCCCCGGTTCCTGACGCTGCCCATCCTATCCCGGCCCGGCCACCGCGCCCGGCGCCGTCGCTCCAGCCACAAGATTCCCAGGAGTACCACTTGTCACAGCGTAGTCAAGCTGACACGCTCTGTAACCGACATCGCACGCCGCTACGGGGAGGCAGCAATGTCCGACGACGGCGCATGCCTGCCGCCCGAGGATCCCACCCATCGCCTGGCACGGGTCAGCCGGCGGGCGGCGCGGATCGCGGCGGTGCCGCTGGTGCTGGCGCTGGTGATGACCGCCAGCGCGCCCGGCGTGATCCGGATCCGGCCCGGGGACACGCTCTGGGAGATCGCGCATCGGTACGGCACCACGGTCACCGTGCTCAAGCGGCTCAACCACCTGCCCGGCGACCTGATCTACGCCGGCCGGCCGCTGCTGATCCCCGGCCCGCGGGCGGCCCCGGCGGCGGCGACCCGGCCGGTGCGCTACCGGGTCCGGGCCGGCGACACGGTGACCTCCATCGCCGCCCGGTACCGGCTGCGGGTCACCGCGGTCGTCGCCGCCAACCACCTGAACCGGCGGGCCACGATCCGGATCGGCCAGCTGCTCACGCTGCGGCTGCCGGCGCCGGCCCGGAAGCCGGCGGCCCGGAAGCCGGCGGTCGCGCCGGCCCGGCGGTACCCCGGCACGGTGACCGCCTCGGCCGCCCGGCACCGGCACCTGCTCGCGCACCGGCCGGCGCCCGGCCGGCCGGCCGTCCGGCTGATGATCCGGCGCGCGGCCAGCGCCGTCCACCTGGACCCGGCGCTCGCGCTGGCCGTCGCGCAGCAGGAGTCCGGCTTCCAGCAGCGGGTGGTCAGCCCGGCGGACGCGATCGGCGTGATGCAGGTGCTGCCGTCCACCGGCCGCTGGCTGGCCCAGGAGGTGATCGGCCGCCCGCTGGACCTCCTCGACGCCGCCGACAACATCCTGGCCGGCGTCACCCTGCTGGCGATCCTGACCAGGGCCGCCCCGCTGCCGCAGGCCGTCGCCGGCTACTACCAGGGCCTCACCTCGGTCCGCCGCAACGGCATGTACCCCGATACCCGCCGCTACGTCAGCAACATCCTGCACCTCCGCGCCCGCTGGCGCTGACCCACCGAGACCCCTGCCGAGCCGCCGTCATCATGATCCGATGAAGATCGGCGTGTTTGTTGACGGTTTCAACCTCTACTACGGCGGGCGGGAGCACTTCTGTCTCGGCCAGCCCTCGCCGCCGGGGTGGAAGTGGCTGGACATTCGCGGTCTCGCCGAGTCCTTCGCTGGCTGGCAGGGCAGCTCCGTGGATCGGGTCGTCTACTGCACGGCGCTGCGGGACAAAGCCGGCGACCCGAGTTCTTCGGCGGACCAGCGGGTGTACCTGGACGCGCTGCTGGCTCACAGCAGCGTCGACCACATCGAGTTCGGCGTCTACGTGTCCAGGACGAAGACCGGTCTGCTGCTGAGCGGAGGGTCGCAGCGCCCGCGGATCGTCCCGGCGCCCGGGCCGGTCGGCCTCCCCGGACATCCGGTACTCAATCCGGACGGCACCTCCGGGCTACTGGTCCGGGTACGCGCGTTCGAGGAGAAGGGCTCCGACGTCAACGTCGGCAGCCACCTCCTGCACGACGTCCTCACCGGCCGGGTGGACGCGGCCATCGTGATCTCCAATGACAGCGACCTCGCGCTACCGCTCCGGTTGGCACGCCAGCGGGTACCGGTCGGGCTGCTCAACCCGTCGCCGAAGCCGCTGGCGGTCCGGTTACGCGGCAGACCGGACGACGGGGCCGGCCGGCACTGGTGGCGGGCGCTGCGGCCGGCGGACTTTCAGCGCCACCAGCTACCGCCGGTGGTCGCCGGGCTACACCGGCCGGCCGGATGGTGAGGCCGGTTTACCGGAGGCCCGGGGATGAGCTAACGTTGTGGCACGCAACCCGGTTCTCCGCTTCGGCGGGGGCCGGGTCTTTTCCTGCTGAGGCCCGGTCGCCGGTGCCGCGGGATTTGGCAACGGTTGGGGAGGGGAAACGGGCGGGCGGTCCGTAGACTCGCTTGACGTGGAGACGGCTGTGGCCGACCCGCTCACGGGGCAGGTGCTCGATCGGCGATACCAGATCGGGGGCCGGATCGCGCGCGGCGGCATGTCAGTGGTGTACGCCGGGGTAGACCTCCGGCTGGACCGGCAGGTCGCGATCAAGGTGATGGACGCCAACCTGGCCCGCGACCCGGTGTTCGTCGACCGGTTCACCCGCGAGGCCAAGGCGGCGGCCAGGCTGGCGCACGCGAACGCGGTCGCCGTGTACGACCAGGGCGCCGACGGCGGTCACGTGTTCCTGGTGATGGAGCTCGTCCGCGGGCGCACGCTGCGCGACCTGCTCGCCGAGCGCGGCCCGCTGCCGCCGGACACCGCGGTCTCGCTGCTGGAGCCGGTGCTGGCGGTGCTGGCCACGGCGCACCGGTCCGGCCTGGTGCACCGGGACGCGAAACCGGAGAACGTGCTGCTCTCCGACGACGGCGTGGTCAAGGTGGCCGATTTCGGGCTGGCCCGGGCGGTGGCCGCGTCGAGCACCAGCACGCAGTCCGGCGTGATCTTCGGCACCGCCGGTTACCTGGCCCCCGAGCAGGTCGCGCACGGCCGCGCCGACCAGCGCTCCGACGTCTACGCGGCCGGCATCCTGCTGTACGAGCTGCTCACCGGGGTGGCGCCGTACCGCGGCGGCCCGGCGGTGGCGATCGCGTACCGGCACGTGCACGAGGACGTGCCGCCGCCGTCGCGCGCCGTGCCCGGCATCCCGGCGCCGCTGGACGCGCTGGTGCTGCGGGCCACCCGGCGCGACCCCGGCGCGCGCCCGCCCGACGCCGGCGCGTTCCTCGCTCAACTGGGCGCGGTCCGCGAGGAGTTGGGCCTGCGCCGGGTCCCGATGCCCGTCCGCACCGGCCGGCGGCCGTCGCCGTCCGGTCTCGCCGTCCCGACCGGCCGGGCCGTCCGGCCGGCCGGCGCCGACCGGATCGCCGGCCAGCCGAACGTGACCGCCGTGCTGCCCCGCCTGGCCGGCGGCCCGCCGAGCCCGTACCCCGCCGGGCCGCCCGGGCGGCGCCCGCCGACGAACCGGGAGCAGCGGGCCCACCGGCGGCGGCTGATCGTCGGTCTGGTCGCGGTGCTGCTGCTCGGCGCGACGGCCGCCGGCGCGGCCTGGTGGTACGGCAGCGGCCGGTTCGTCCCGGTGCCGCAGCTGGCCGGGCTGACCCAGCAGCAGGCGATCAGCCAGGCCCGGGCGGCGCACCTGAAGGTCAAGTTCGGCGCGTCCGAGTACAGCGACCGGGTCCCGGTCGGCCGGGTGCTGCGCACCGAGCCGGGCGCCGGCGACCTGGCCCGCAGGGACAGCACGATCCTGCTGCTGCCGTCCCGCGGGCTGGCCCCGATCCCGGTGCCGGACGTGGTCGGGCAGAGCCAGGACGACGCGGTCCACGCGATCCAGAAGGCCGGGCTGACCGTCAACGTCAGCGACGAGTTCAGCGGCGCCGTGCCGGCGGGTTCGGTGATCTCGCAGCAGCCGCACGGCACGGCGGTGCCGCGGGGCAGCGCGGTCGCGCTGGTGGTCTCGAAGGGCCCGGACCTCGTCCGGGTGCCCCAGGTCACCGGCCAGTCGGCGGGGGACGCCACCCGCGTCCTGCAGGACCACGGCTTCACCGTCAACCGGCACGAGTTCTTCGGCGGGCTGCTGCACCGGGTGTTCCGGCAGAGCCCCGGCGGCGGCAAGCGGGTCCCGCGCGGCTCCGCCGTCAGCATCGACGTCTTCTGACCGCCGGCCGCGGGGCCGGCCGGGTGCGGTACGCTGCCGCCGTGTCGCAGCGGTGGTTTGGCTATCCGGCGTCGCCCAGGGTCTCCCCGGCGGGCCGGAGGCGCGCGCGGCCGCGTTAGCGCACTCCCCCGTCACACCACGAGCCCCGGGCCGCTACGGCCGCGGGGCTCTCGTCATGCTTGGAGGCAACAGGTGGTCATCGTGATGTCCCCGCAGGCCGGCGACGCGGCGCTGGCCGAGGTCGTCGGGCACGTCGAGGCTGCCGGTGGCAGCGCGTTCATCAGCCGTGGCGTGGCCCGCACGATCATCGGCGTGGTCGGCGACGAGGCGGTGCTCGGCGCCATCGACGTCGCCACGATCCCCGGCGTCACCGAGGTGGTCCGGATCACCGCCCCGTACAAGCTGGTCAGCCGCGAGAACCACCAGCGCCGCTCGACGATCATGGTCGGCGGGGTGCCCATCGGGCCCGACACGTTCACCCTGATCGCCGGCCCGTGCGCGGTCGAGTCGGCCGAGCAGACGCTGGCCGCCGCCGCGATGGCCCGCCGGGCCGGTGCCACGCTGCTGCGCGGCGGCGCGTTCAAGCCGCGCACGTCGCCCTACGCGTTCCAGGGTCTGGGCCTGGCCGGGTTGCGCATCCTGGTCGATGTGCGGGCCGAGACCGGGCTGCCGATCGTGACGGAGATCGTCGACCCGGCCGACGTGGACATGATCTGCGAGCACGCCGACATGCTGCAGGTCGGCACCCGCAACATGCAGAACTTCGCGCTGCTGCAGGCCGTCGGCGGGGCCGGCAAGCCGGTGATGCTCAAGCGCGGGCTGAACGCCACCTACGAGGAGTGGCTGATGGCCGCCGAGTACATCGCGCAGCGCGGCAACCTGGACATCGTCCTGTGCGAGCGCGGTATCCGGACCTTCGAGACCGCCACCCGCAACACCCTGGACGTCTCCGCGGTGCCGATGGTGCACGACATGTCGCATCTGCCGGTGATCATCGACCCGTCGCACGCGGCCGGCCGGCGCGACCTGGTGATCCCGCTGGCCCGGGCCGGGATGGCGGTCGGCGCCGACGGCGTGATGGTGGACGTGCACCCGCAGCCGGAGGTGGCCCGCTGCGACGGCGCCCAGGCCCTGCACGGCGACCTGCTGGACGA
>JBBWZH010000217.1:0-33240 GCA_039648995.1 Mycobacteriales bacterium | reverse complement strand
GAGAGGATCTTCACCAGCGTGCTCTTGCCGGCCCCGTTGTCACCGATCAGCGCGACCACTTCGCCGGGCCGGACGGTGAAGTCGACCCCGCGCAGCGCCTGCACCCGGCCGTAGTGCTTGGCGACCCCGCGCGCTCGCAGCAACGCCGCCCCGGCGGGCTGGCCCGCGCCCTCGTCGGCAGATCCCGACAACGTTGTCATCGGCCAGAGTGAATCTTTCCCGGCACACCCTGTCAAGCCCGACCTGCCACCGTTGCGCCCGTTGCCGGCCGCAACCGGCCACTGTGGATCGACGCGGATACCAGTATTGGGACACGGCGAGCTCCCCGGACGCAACTGCGCTGGGCAGCGCTGGACGGGATCAGCCGGTCCTGACGAGCTTTCCGCCCTTGTCGCGCACCCGCCAGATGCCGTTGGTGCCCTGCCCGTCGGTGCCGCCGGCGCGAGGTCGCCGGACCGGGGCGGGCGCTGGACCGGCTACGGGTGCGCGGGTGAGGCCGGTGCGTCCGGCGCCGGCTGCGGCTCGGTCTCGGGCCAGTCGTCCGGGTAGGCGGCCCGGTACTCGGCCAGCAGCGCGCGCACCTCGTCCGCCTGCAGCGAGCCGATGTCGGTGAACAGTTCCAGCGCACGCCGCAGGTGGCCGGCCGCGTCCGCCGGGCGCCGGCTGTGCCGCAGCGCCTGGCCGAGCAGCAGGTGCGCGCGAGCCTGGCCGAGCCGGTTGCCGGTCTCCCGGTGCACCATCAGCGCCTGCCGGGCGTGGTCGGCCGCCTGCGCGTGATGTCCCGCCGCGCGGTGGATGCTGGCCAGCACCGCGTGCGCGTTGCCCTCCAGCACCCGGTAGCCGGACTGCTGCGCCAGCTCCAGCGCCTCGGTCGCGTAGTTGGTGGCGCGCAGCCGCTGGTTCCGGTCCCGGTGCGCGGCGGCCAGCCCGAGCAGCGCGTCGGTCTCCAGGTAGTGCGCGTTGCACGCCCGGGCCAGTTCCAGCGCCCGCTGCTGGTGCACCAGCGCCGGCCCGGGCCGACCGAGTCCAATGTGGACGGCGGCGTACAGGTTGCGCACCTCGGCCTCGACCCGCTGGTCGCCGGCCTCCTGCGCGATCTGCAGCGCCTGCCCGACGCTTTCCAGCGCGGCCCCGTGCCGGCCGGCGTCCAGGTGCACGCCGGCCAGGTCGACCAGCGTCTCCGCCTCGCCGTACCGGTTGCCGACCTGCCGGTACAGCGCCAGCGCCCGGGTCAGCACCGCCTGCGCCTGCTCCAGCCGGCCGGTGCCGCGGTAGACCGAGCCCAGGTTGTCCAGCGCGTGCGCCTCGCCGGCCGGCGAGTCCAGCTCGCGGTAGATCGCGTGCGCCTCGGTCAGGTTGGTCGCGGCCAGGGCGAAGTCGCCCAGGCCGCCGTTCGTCCAGCCGAGGTTCGCCAGCGCGGTGGCCTGCCCGGCCAACCGGCCGGTCCGCCGGGCCAGCTCCAGCGCCCTGGTGTGGTAGCCGGCGGACTGCCGCAGCCGGCCCAGTTCGACGTGCAGCAGGCCGAGGTTGCCGGCGCTGGCGGCCTCGGCGTCCACCCAGCCGGTCTGCTCGGCCAGGGCCGCCACGGCCGTGTAGTGCTCGATCGCGGCCTCGTGCCGCTGCAGGCAGTGGGTTGCCATGCCGAGGCTGAGCTGCATCGCGGCCTGCGCGCGCAGCTCGCCGGCCGCTTCGGCGGCGGCCAGCCCGGCCTGCGCCGCGGCCAGCCAGTCGACCGTGTAGCGGGTGTGCCAGAAGTAGCCGCGCAGCGCGTCGGACAGCAGCCAGGCGGCCGGGCGCGGGCCGTGCCGGGACGCGTGCTGGATCGCCGCGAGCAGGTTGGGCAGTTCGGCGGTGAGCCAGGCCACCGCGCCGCTGTGGTCGCTGAAGCCGACCGGCGGCAGCCCGGGCCGGGCCGGCGTCGGCAGCCGGAGCATCTGCGGGTACAGCAGGGCGGCGGCCGCGTCCGCGGCGGCCAGGTACCAGTCCAGCAGCCGGCCGAGCGCCGCGGACCGCTCGGCCGCGCAGTCCTCCTGCCGGGCCCGGGCGCCGGCGTACCGGGCGAGCAGGTCGTGCGGCGCGTACCGGCCGGCCGCGGGCTCCCCGACCAGGTGCACGGCGGCCAGCTTGGCGAGGATCTCGGCGGCCTGCCCGGGCGTGCCGCCGGTCAGCGCGGCCGCCGCCGGCGCGGTCACGTCCGGCCCGGGCACCAGCGCCAGCAGCCGGAACAGCCGCTGCGTCGGCTCCGGCAACGCGGTGTAGGACAGGTCGAACGCGGCCCAGACGCCGGCCTGCTCGTCGCCGGCCACGTCGAGGGCGGCGAGCCGGTCGGCCCGCAGCTGCGCGACGAACCCGGCGACCGTGTCGGTGGGCCGGCCGGTGAGGTTGGCCGCGGCGATCCGCAGTGCCAGCGGCAGGTACGCGCACAGCCGGGCCAGCTCGGCGGCCGCGGCCGGCTCGGCGGCGACCCGGTCGGCGCCGAGCGTGCGGCGCAGCAGCGTGCCGGCCTCGGCCGGGGTGAGCACGTCGATCGTCAGCCGGCGGGCGCCGTCCCGGGCGACCAGGCCGGCGAGCTGATCCCGGCTGGTCACCAGCACCAGGCAGCCGGGCGACCCGGGCAGCAGCGGCCGGACCTGGTCCGGGTGGCCGGCGTTGTCCAACAGGATCAGCATCCGCCGGTCCGCCAACAGGCTGCGGTAGAGGCTGGCCGCCTCCTCCAGGTCGACCGGCACCTGCTCGGCGCGTACCCCCAGCGCGTGCAGGAACCGGGCCAGCGCCTCGATCGGCCGCAGCGGCGGCCCCTGGTCGTAGCCGCGCAGGTTGATGTACAGCTGGCCGTCCGGGAACCGTGACCGCACCTGCTGTGCCCAGTGCACGGCCAGCGCGGTCTTCCCGACGCCGGCGGTGCCGGTGATCGCCGAGATCACCACCGCGGCCGGCGAGCCGGGGCCGGCCACCACCTCGGCCAGGTGCCGCAGGTGGCTCTCCCGCCCGGTGAACGCGGCCACGTCGGCAGGCAGCTGGGCCGGCCGCGGCGGCGCCGGCACCGCCGCCGGCTCCGGCGTGAGCTGCGCCCGCCGGTCGTCCCGGCCGGCCCAGTAGTCGGCCCGGGCCAGCGTCTCGAACCGGTCCAGGTCGGCGCCGGCCAGCCCTAGCGCGTCGCCGAGCAGCCGGACCGTGTCCAGCCGTGGGTTGCGCACCCGACCGCGCTCGATGTCGCCGAGCGAGCGCGGGCTCAGCCCGGCCCTGCTGGCCAACTGTTCCTGGGTGAGCCGGGCGGCGATCCGGCGGCGGCGCAGCGCGGCACCGAACGAGTCCGCGCCCTGCGGGTCGGACTCGCCAACTCTGTCGGCCGGATCGGCCCCGCGAGGCACGCTTCCGAGTCTGGCACAACCCGCATCAACACCCGAACCGGTATCGATCGGCACGGTAGGGCAGCGGGCAGTCAGGCGGTGCCGTCGGCCTGCTCCGAGGCGGGCCGGGTGAGCAGCGGGCGGACGAGGTCGAGGTCGCCGGCGCCGCACTCGGCGTAGATCGCGGCGGCCTGCTGCCAGCTCGCGGTCGCCGCGGCGCCGTCGCCGGCCCGCCGGTGGACGTGGCCGAGCGCGGTCAGCGCCCTGGCCTGGCCCAGCCGGTGCCCGGTCTCCCGGTGCACGGCCAACGCCTGATGGGCGTGCGCGGCGGCCGGCCCGACCTGCCCGCTGGCCTGCTCGACGCCGGCCAGCACCACCAGCGCGTGCCCCTCCAGCACCCGGTAGCCGGCCTGCCGGGCCAGCGCCAGGGCCAGCCGCGCGTGCCGGGCGGCCTGCGCGTGCTGGTGCCGGCCGCGGTCGGCGGCGGCCAGCCCGATCAGCGCGTCGGTCTCCGGGTGGTGCGCGCCGGTCTCGCGGGCCAGCGCCAGCGCCTGCTGGTAGAGCGCGGCGGCGGTCCGTGCGCGGCCCAGCCGGAGCTGGATCGAGCCGAGCAGGTTCAGGATGTGCGCCTCGGCCCGGCGGTCGCCGATGTCCTGCGCCAGCGCCCGCGCGGCCTGCGCGATCTCCAGCGCCTTCCGGTCATTGCCGGTGTCGCGGTGCACCGCCGCCAGGTCACGCAGCGTGCCGGCTTCCCCGTACCGGGTGCCCACCTCGCGGTACAGCGCGAGCGCCCGGGTGAGGTGCGCCTCGGCCTCGTCGAGCCGGCCGAGGTTGCGCTGCACGTCACCCAGGTTGGACAGCGCGATCGCCTCGCCGGCCGGCGCGCCCAGCTGCCGGTACAGTGCCAGCGCCTCGGCCTGGGACTCGCCCGCCTGCCGCAGCTCGCCCAGCTCCCGGTGCAGCCCGCCGAGGTTGACCAGGTTGTTCGCCCGCCCGGCCAGCCGGCCGGTCTGCCGGTTGAGCGCCAGCGCCTGCCGGTGGCAGTCGGCCGCGCGGCGCAGGTCGCCCAGGTCGGTATGCACGATGCCGAGGTTGCCGAGCCCGGCGGCCTGACCCTCCACCCAGGAGGCCTGGCCGGCGAGGTCGGCCGCGTGCTCGTAGTGCTGGATCGCCAGGGGGTACCGGCCGACGCTGTAGTACGCGGCGCCGAGGCTGAAGTGCATGGCCGCCTGCGCCCGCAGGTCACCGTCGGCGATCGCGGCCGGCAGCGCGGCCTGCGCCATCCACATCCAGTCGACCACGTGCCGGGTGTGCCAGAAGTAGCCGCGCAGCGTGTCCGCGAGCAGCCAGGCGGTCTCGTGCGGGCCGTGGTCCACCGCGTGCTGGACGGCGGCGAGCAGGGTGGCCCGCTCGGCCGCCAGCCAGGCCAGCGCCCCGGCCCGATCCTCGAACCCGGCCGGCGGTGGCCCGGCCGGCGGTGGTCCGGCCGGCGGGTCGGCGGGTGGCGGGTGAGCCGGGCCCGGCAGGGGGAGGCGGAGCATCTGCGGGTAGAGCAGGTGGGCGGCGTGGTCGGCGGCCCGCAGGTACCAGTCGAGCAGCCGGCCGACGGCGGCGGAGAGGTCGGCCGGGTCGTCCTGCCGCCGGGCCTGCTGCGCGGCGTACAGCCGGAGCAGGTCGTGCAGCGTGTACCGGCCCGGCTGGTGCTCCTCGACCAGGTGCGCGGCGGCCATCCGGCCCAGGTCTCGGGTGGCCTCGCTGACCGTGCCGCCGGCCAGCGCGGCCGCCGCCGGGGCGGTGACCTCGGCGCCGGGCGCCAGCCCGAGCAGCCGGAACAGCCGCCGCGCCGGCTCCGGCAACGCGGCGTAGGACAGGTCGAACGCGGCCCGGACGCCACCCTGCTCGTCGCCGGCGACGTCCAGGGCGGCCAGCCGATCGGCGCGCAGCAGCCCGACGAACCCGGCGACCGTGTCGGTGGGGCGGCCGGTGAGGTTGGCCGCGGCGATCCGCAGCGCCAGCGGCAGCTGCCCGCAGAGCCGGGCCAGCTCGGCGGTCGCGGCCGGCTCGGCGGCCACCCGGTCGGTGCCGAGAAGCCGGGCCAGCAGCGCGCGCGCCTCGGCCCGGGTGAGCACGTCCAGGCTGACCCGGTAGGCGCCGTCCCGGGCGACCAGGCCGGTCAACGCGTCCCGGCTGGTGACCAGCACCAGGCAGCCGGGCGAGCCGGGCAGCAGCGGGCGGACCTGCTCCGGGCCGTGCACGTTGTCCAGCACGATCAGCATCCGTTTGTCCGCCAGCATGCTGCGCAGGAACGCGCCGGCCTCGGCCACCTCCACCGGCACCTGTTCGGCCGGCACGCCGAGCCCGTGCAGCAGCCGGGACAGCGCGACGATCGGGCGCAGCGGCGGCCCCTGGTCGTGGCCGCGCAGGTTCAGGAACAGCTGGCCGTCCGGGAACTGCTGCCGGACCCGGTGCGCCCAGTGCACGGCCAGCGCGGTCTTGCCGACCCCGGCCGGGCCGGTGATCGCGGCGATGACCACGGCCGCGCCGCCCGCGCCGCCGATCAGCTGGGCCAGCCGGCGCTGGTCCGCCTCCCGCCCGGTGAACGCCGACACGTTCGCCGGCAGCTGCGCCGGCACGGGGTGGTCGGGCGTGCCGGCCGGCGGAGCGGGGGCCGGACCGCCGCGGCCGGCCCAGTAGTCGTCCCGGGCCAGCGCCTCGAACTGGTCGAGATCGGTGCCGGCGAGGCCGAGCGCGCCGGCCAGCAGCCGGACCGTCTCCGGCCGCGGGCTGCGCACCCGGCCACGCTCGATGTCGCCCAGCGAGCGCGCGCTGAGGCCGGCCCGGTCGGCCAGCTCGACCTGGGTCAGCCGGGCCGCGACGCGGAGCCGCCGCAGCTCGGCCCCGAAGCCTCCGGCCGCGCCGGCACCGCGAAGCACCGCAGGAGTCTGGCATAACGTTGCGGCATAACCCGCGTGAGTTTCAGCCACTTGACAGGCCTTGCTCAGCCGGCGTGCCGGTCAGGCCGGCGAGTCCGCGCGGCGGTCGGTGGCCGGGCTGAGCAGGGCGCGCAGTTCGGTGCTGTCGGCGCCGCACCCGGTGGTGATCTCCAGCGCCTGGCGCCAGTGCGCGGTCGCCGCGGCCGGGTCGCCTGCCTGCTGGCCGGCCTGGCCGAGGACGGTCAGGGCGCCGGCCTGGCCGAGCCGGTGCCCGGTCTCCCGGTGGATCTCCAGCGCGGCCTGGGCGTGGCCGGTCGCGGCGTCGACGTCGCCGGTGGCCAGGTGGATCGAGGCCAGCGTGGCGTGCGCGTTGCCGTCGAGCACCGCGTAGCCGGCCTCGCGCGCGGTGTCCAGGGCCTCGCGGGCGTAGGCGGCCGCCTTGGCGGTCTGCCCGCGGTCGCGGTGCGCCGCGGCCAGGCCGATCAGCGCGGCGGTCTGCACGAGCTGGGCGTCGGCGTCGCGGGCGATCCGGAGCGCCTGCTGGTGGTAGGTGACGGCCTGCTGGGCGTGGCCGAGCGTGCGGTGGATCGCGCCGAGCAGGTTGAGGATGTCGGCCTCGATCCGGCGGGCGCCGGTCTCCTGCGCGATGGCGCGGGCCTGCTGCGCGGTCTCCAGCGCGTCGGTGTTCCGCCCGGCGTCGTGGTGCACGGCGGCGAGGTCGAGCAGGGTGTGCGTCTCGGCGTACCGGTTGCCGATCTCGCGGTGCAGGTCCAGGGCGCGGGTGAGGTTGGCCTCGGCCTGGTCGAGCGCGCCGAGGTCGTGCTGCATGCCGCCGAGGTTGCCGATCGCGGCGGCCTCGCCGGCCGGCGAGCCGAGCCGCACCGCGATCGCCACGGCCTCGGTCTCGCATTCGGCGGCCCGGTGCAGCTGCCCGAGCCGCTGGTAGACCACGCCGAGGTTGCACAACATCGCGAGCTGGCCGGTGACCTGGCCGGCCTGCCGGTTGAGTTCCAGGGCCTCGGTGTGGCACTCGGCGGCCTGGCGGAGGTTGCCGAGGTCGGCGTGCGCGTTGCCGAGGTTGCCGATGCTGGCCAGCTGCCCCCGCACCCAGCCGGCGCGGCGGGCCAGGTCGGCGGCGGCCGTGTAGTGCTCGACCGCGGCCGAGTGGCGCTCCAGGCAGTGGTACGCCATCCCGAGGCTCACCTGCATGCCGGCCTGGGCCTGCAGGTCGCCGTCGGCGGTCGCGGCGGCCAGCCCGGCGTGCGCGGTCTCCAGCCAGTCGACCGTATAGCGGGCGTGCCAGAAGTAGCCGCGGATCGTGTCGGCCAGCAGCCAGGCGACCGGCCGGGGGCCGTGCTCGGCGGCGTACCGGATCGCGGCGAGCAGGTTGTCGCGCTCGGCGGTCAGCCAGGCCCGCGCCTCGATGTGGTCGGCGAAGGCGCCGGGCGGGGCGGCGTCGGCGCCGGCCGCCGGCAGGTCGAGGCGGATCATCGTGGGGTAGAGGACGCGGGCGGCGGCGTCGGCGGTGTGCAGGTACCAGCCCAGCAGCCGGCGGACGGCCGCGTCCCGGTCGGCGCCGCTGTCGTCCTGGCCGGCCCGCTCGGCCGCGTAGTGGCGGAGCAGGTCGTGCAGCGCGTACCGGCCGGGCGCGGGCTGGCCGAGCAGGTGCGCGGCGGTCAGCCGGTCCAGCACCCGGTCGGCCGGCTGGTCGGCCGCGCCCGGCTGGTCGGTGGCGGCCGGCGCCACCAGCGCGGTCGCCGCCGGCGCGGTGATGTCCGGGCCGGGCGCGAGGCCGAGCCGGCGGAACAGCAGCCGGGCCGGCGCGGCCAGCGTCGCGTACGACAGGTCGAAGGCGGCGCGTACCGCCGCCTGTTCGTCGCCGGCCACGCCGAGCGCGGACAGCCGGTCGCCGGCGGCGAGCTCGGCCGCGAACGACTCGATCGACCGGCCCGGCCGGTCGGTCAGGTTCGCCGCCGCGATCCGCAGCGCCAGCGGCAGGTGCCCGCACAGCCGGGCCAGCTCGGCGGCCGCCGCCGGCTCGGCGGCGACCCGGTCGGCGCCGAGCGTCCGGCGCAGCAGCGTGCCGGCCTCGGCCGGGGTGAGCACGTCGATCGTCAGCCGCTGGGCGCCGTCCCGGGCGACCAGGCCGGCCAGCTGATCCCGGCTGGTCACCAGCACCAGGCAGCCCGGCGACCCGGGTAGCAGCGGCCGGACCTGGTCGGGGTGGCCGGCGTTGTCCAGCACGATCAGCATCCGCCGGTCCGCCAGCAGGCTGCGGTAGAGGCCGGCGGCCTCCTCCAGATCCACCGGCACCTGCTCCGGCGGCACCCCGAGCGCGTGCAGGAACCGGGCCAGCGCCTCGATCGGCCGCAGCGCCGGCCCCGGGTCGTACCCGCGCAGGTTCACGTGGAGCTGGCCGTCCGGGAACCGCGACCGCACCTGCTGCGCCCAGTGCACGGCCAGCGCGGTCTTCCCGACGCCGGCGGTGCCGGTGATCGCCGAGATCACCACCGCGGTGGCGTGGCCGGACGGGCCGGCCGACAGCAGCGCGTCCAGCCGGTCCAGCGCCTCGCCCCGGCCGGTGAACGCGGCCACGTCGGCCGGCAGCTGGGCCGGGCGGGTGCGCGCCGCGCCGGCCGGGGTGGGCGCGGCGGCCGGCGCGGTGGTCTCCCGGCCGGCCCAGTACTCGGCCCGTGCGAGCGTCTCGAACCGGTCCAGCTCGGCGCCGGTGAGGCCGAGCGCGGTAGCCAGCTGCCGGACCGTGTCCGGCCGCGGGTTGCGGACCCGGCCGCGCTCGATGTCGCCGAGCGACCGGGCGCTCAGCCCGGCCCGCGTGGCGAGCTGATCCTGGGTGAGCCGCGCGGCGACGCGCTGCCGGCGGAGCGTCGGGCCGAACCCGTCCGGGTCGTCCGCTGGTTGAGCCGCACGGGCGGTCACCCGGTCGGCCCCATCAGGCGTCCGAACCACGGCAGCGAGTCTGACACACCTACCTGGACGCCACCCGGCCGTGACAGCGTTGACCCGCGACGGTCAGGTCAGCGCACGGCGGCTACTCGTCCACCAGCAGCTCGGACAGCGGGCGGGGTTTGCCCAGGTGGAAGCCCTGCGCCCGGTCGACGCCGAGCTTGGTGAGCGTCTGCACGAGCGCCTCGCGGTCCACGTACTCGGCGATCGTGAGCATGTTCAGCCCGCGCGCGACGGTGACCACGGCCTCGACGAAGACCGCGTCGCCGAGCGCCCGGTCGGCCTGCCGGACGAACTCGCCGTCGATCTTCACCGAGGTGAACGGCAGGTGCTTGAGGTAGGTGAACGAGCCGAACCCGGCGCCGAAGTCGTCCAGCGCGAACTTGCAGCCGGCCCGGGTCAGCCGGTTCGCCAGCCGGCGGGCCGCGGTCAGGTTGGTGATCGCGGCGGTCTCGGTGATCTCCAGGCCGAGCCGGGCCGGCTCCACGCTGGCCTCGCTGAGCGCGGCCACCACGTAGTCGCCGAAGCCCGGGTCCTCCATCGACCGGGCCGACACGTTCACCTGCAGCTTCAGGTTCTCCCGCCGGGCACGCGGGGTGGCCAGCGCGGTCACGCCCTGCTGGACCATCCACCGGTCCAGCCGGTTGACCAGGTCGGTGCGCTCCATCGCCGGCAGGAACTCGCCGGGGCCGATCGCCGGGTCCAGCCCGTCCCGGAGCCGGACGAGCAGCTCGTGGCTGGTCACCTTCCGGGTGGCCAGGTCGACGATCGGCTGGGCGTAGACCACCATCAGCCCGTTCTCCAGCGCGTCCCGGGCCCGCTGCAGCACCGAGACCCGGCGCACCGCCACCTGGTACTGCTCCGGCTCGAACACCCGGACGCCGTTGCGGCCGGCCGCCTTCGCCTCGGACAGTGCCAGGTCGGCGTTGGCCAGCAGGATGTCGCAGTCGCCGGCCGGGGCCAGCGGCGCCACGCCGATGCTGGCCGTCACCCGCAACCCGGACCGGGCTCCCGTCCCGCCGCCGGCTCCGGTCCCGCCGCCGGCACCCGCGCCGGCCGCGCCGGGCGGGAACGGGAACCGGGCCACCGCGGCGCACAGCGCCTGGGCGAGGGCCAGCGCGTCGGCGGCGTCGCCGGCCGGCAGGATCACCGCGAACTCGTCACCGGACAGCCGGCCGAGCACCGCGTCGTCACCGGCCCGGTCCCGCAGCAGGTCGGCCATCGCCCGCATCACCTGGTCGCCGGCGGCATGCCCGCGCAGGTCGTTGAGGTCGGAGAAGTTGTCCAGGTCGATCAGCAGCAGCGCGCCGCCGCGGGACGCGTGCGCGAGCTGCTGGCGCAGCCGGGCGGTGATCGCGTGCCGGTTCAGCAGGCCGGTGAGCGGGTCGTGGTCGGCCAGGAACGCCAGCGCGTCGGCCGCCTTGCGGTGCTCGGTCACGTCCCGGACCGTCACCAGCAACCGGGACGGGCTGCCGGCGTCGTCCGCGACGACCTCGCCGTGGCACTCCAGCACCCGCTCGCCGGCGCCGCCGAGCCGGCCGGCGCCGGCCGGGTAGGTGCGGTGGGTGTAGCTGAACGGCTCGCCGGTGCGCAGCGCCCGGTCCAGCGTCTGCTCGAACGTGCCGAGGTCGTCCGGGTGTACGTGCGACCGGTACGCCGCGTAGTTCAGCTCCGAGCCGGGCGGGTAGCCGAGAATCCGCAGCAGCTCGTCGGACCAGTCGACCTCGTTGGTGGCGACCTGCCACTCCCAGGAGCCGGTGCGGGCGAGCGCTTCCAGCCGGCCGAGCCGGCGGTCCCGCTCGCGGGCCCGTTCGGCCAGCTCGTGCCGCTCGGTGCCGTCGGTGACCTGCAGCAGGAGCAGCTCGCTGTGCTCGGCCGACCGGATCGCCCGGCACTCCAGATCGAGCCAGCGCGGCGCGCCGGCCGGGCCGGGCCAGGGCAGCTCGCGGCGCTCACCCGGACGGGCCGGCGGGTCGAGCGCGGTCAGCAGGCTGGTCGGGTCGGTGCCGAGGAGCGCCCCCAGCGCGTCGTTGGACCACACAGCGGCACCGCCCGCCGTGGTCACGAGCAGCCCGACGGACAACGCGTCGGCGATCAGATCCGGCACGCCCACACCGGCCGGACTGAGCCCTACCGCCACGACACCTCCCGGTCCGCCCACCGATTGAGGACGCATACCCAACCTGGCGGGCAGATAGCCCAGGCGCAGAGTCTATGGCCTGCCGCCGACGCTGCCGGACGGCATTGTCCGGTTACCCCCGTCCGGGCGCACCGGGCGACTCGTCGGGCGGCGCGTCGGGCCCGGACCCGCCGGCCGCCGGCGCGCCGGTCACCCGCCCGGCCGCCGGCGGGTCGGCCGCCGGCGGGTCGGGTCGGGCCGTGGGCTGCGAGTAGAGGCGGGCCACCACGTCCTCGATCTCCGGCTCGCGGACGGCGAGGTCACGCAGCGGCAGCCGGGCCGACACGTGCGCGACGACGGCCGCGGCGGTCGCGCCGGCCTCGATCGCCAGCTGCTGGCGCAGCCCGCCGGCCTCCACGCCCAGCAGCCGGGCGCCGGGGACGTCGTCCAGCGGCGGCGCCGGCTCGGTCAGGTCGACGACCAACACCCGCTGCGCCCCGACCCGGGCGGCCAGCGCAGCCAGGTCGCCGTCGAACACCAGCCGGCCGTGGTCGACGACCAGGATCCGGTCGCACAGCCGCTCGATGTCCGGCAGGTCGTGCGTGGTCAGCAGTACCGTGGTGCCGCTGCGGCGGCGCTCGTCGGCGAGGAACCCGCGCAGCCGCTCCCGGCTCACGATGTCCAGCCCGATCGTCGGCTCGTCCAGCACCAGCAGCTCGGGGGAGTGCAGCAGCGCCGCGGTCACCTCGCCACGCATCCGCTGCCCCAGCGAGAGCTGCCGGACCGGGGTGGCCAGGAACCCGCCGAGGTCCAGCATGTCGGCGCAGGCGGCGAGCCGGTCGCGCCAGACCCGGTCCGGTAGCCGGTGGATCGCGGCCAGCAACCGGAACGAGTCGGCCAGCGGCAGGTCCCACCACAGCTGGCTGCGCTGGCCGAAGACGACGCCGATCCGCCGGGCCAGCTCGCGCCGCTGCCGCACCGGCTGCAGCCCGCAGACCCGCACCTCGCCGGCGGTCGGCACCAGCACCCCGGTCAGGATCTTGATCGTGGTCGACTTGCCGGCCCCGTTCGCGCCGATGTAGCCGACGCATTCGCCGGGCCGCACGGCCAGCGTGATCCCGTCGACCGCGCTGACCACGTGCCGGTCGCGGCGCAGCCGCCCGGCCGGCCGGCGCACCACGAAATCCCGCCGCAGGTCGCGGACGTCGATGATCGGCTCGCCCGGTGCCCGCTCGCTCACTGTCACCCTCCGGCGCCCATGTAGCGGCGCAGGCCGGACCGCCAGGCCAGGCCGGCCAGCCCGACCGTCCACAGCGCGGCCACCGGCGTACACCAGGCCAGCCAGGTGGGCAGGCCGGTCGGGTCGGTGCGGCCCAGGATCGCCACCGCCGGCAGGTACGCGACGAACGCGTTCGGCAGCACGAACGTGAAGAACCGGGCCACCGCGAGGTTCAGCACCGACAGCGGCCAGTGCGCCAGGTAGCTGCCGCCATAGGTGAACGCCGAGACGAACTCCTGCCCCTCGACCAGGAAGAAGATCACCGAGCTGGTCGCCACCCAGAGGCTGGCGAAGATGACCATCCCGCAGACCGGCGTGAGCAGCAGCAGCGCGACCCGGCCGGGTGTCCAGTCGACATCGGCCCGGGCGAGCGCCACGACCAGCACGCCCAACCCGAGCCCGACCCGGCCCAGCCGGCGGGCCTGCAGGTCGGTGGTCACCAGCTGACCCAGCACCGACAGCGGCCGGACCAGCATGATGTCCAGCGTCCCGGTGCGGACGTACTCGCCCAGCCCGTCGATCTGCCCCACCGCGAGGTCGGCCAGCGAGAACCCGACCGAGGACAGCCCGAACATCACCAGCACGTCGGACACGCCGAACCCGCTCAGCACGGGTACCTGGTGGAACACCACCAGCACCTCGACCAGGTCCAGCAGCACGGTCGCCGCCTGCCCGACCAGGTCCAGCGCGAACGACCGCCGGTACACCAGCTGCGACGCCAGCCGCGACCGCAGCAGCAACGCGTACGCGCGCAGCCGGGTCGGTGCCGGGGCGATCGCCGGGCCAGCAGCCCGCACCTCAGCCACCCTGCACGACCAGGCGGCGGGTGCCGCGGGCCAGCGTCCAGGTCGCCAGCGCGAGCAACGCCGCGGCCCAGCCGGCCTGGGCGGCCACCGCGCCGAGCGCCCCGGCGCCGACCCGCCGCTCGACCAGGAGGTCGGTGGGCACCTGCAGCATCCACGGGAACGGGGTCATGTACGCCGCGCGCTCGGCCCACCCGGGGAAGAACGCCACCGGCACCAGCAGCCCGGACAGCACGTTGTTCGCGACCACGTACAGCGTCACGGCGCCCCGCACGTCGAGCAGCCAGAACGCGGCCAGGTTCACCAACAGCCGGCAGCCGAAGCTGATCACGACGGCGAGCGCCGAGCTGAGCACGAACAGCGGCACGGTCGGCCACCGCGTCGGCAGCCGCAGGCCGAAGATCAGCCCGCCGATGACCATCGGCACGGCGAACCGGAACAGCGCCGCCTGCCCGGCCCGGCCGAGATCCTCGGCCAGCCAGACCGCGACCGGGTGCGCCGGGCGGGCCAGGTCGATCGCCACGTCACCGGTGCGCACCCGGGTCGCGATCGGCGTCCAGGCGAACAGCCAGACCGCCGAGATCAGCCCCTGCGCCGCCCAGGTGTACGTCGACAGCGCCGCCGCGTCGTACCCGGCCACGGCGCCGCCGGCCTGCCGGGCGACCGCGAGCAGGATGAACAGCTTGATGACACCGAACACGGTGTTGGTGAACGCGCCCGCCACGGTGGCCTGCCGGTAGCTGGCGTACCGGCGGAAACCCGCACCGGCGAGGGCGGCACCGACCCGGAGCGACGCTGACCCGACCGGCACAAACGGTGAAACCTACTGGCGCCCGCCGATTGGCGCAACAACGTTTCACTTCGCGTCGGCGTAGCAGGTCACCACGGTGGGTGTCAGCGGGAACCGCACGTCGGTGCCGGGGAACACCAGGTCGGACGCCTCGGCCGCGGCCCCGGTGACCGCGTCGACGACCGCGCCGGCGGCCGCCTCCGGGCAGTGCACGACCACCTCGTCGTGCTGGAAGAACACCAGCTCGGGCGCCGGCTCGGAGTCGAGGGCGGCCAGCCGGCGGCGCAGCGCGGCGAGCAGCACCAGCGCCCAGTCCGCGGCGCTGGCCTGGACGACGAAGTTGCGGGTGAACCGGCCGCGGTCGCGGGCGGCCTGGCCGGCGACGCCCCCGCCACGGCGCGGCCCGGCGTCGGCGTCGGCCTCCCCGCCAGCCTCCGCGCCGGCGGGGCCGCCGAGCAGGGCGAGCCAGCGTTCGGACGGCGGCGGGCAGGTGCGGCCGAGCCGCGACCGCACCACCGCGCCCTGCTCGCCGGCCCGGGCCGCGTCCTCGACGTAGCCGACCGCCTGCGGGAACCGCACCCGCAGCGCCGCCACCAGCGCGCCGGCCTCACCGCGCACCCCGCCGTACATCGCGGACAGCAGCGCGATCTTGGCCCGGCCGCGGTCGCCGCCGAACGTACTGCCGGCCAGCGCGGTGTAGAGGTCGCCGGTGCCGGCCGCCGCGGCCAGCCCGCGGTCACCGGCCAGCGCGGCCAGCACCCGCGGCTCCAGCTGCGCGGCGTCGGCCACCACCAGCACCCACCCCGGGTCGGCCACCACCGCGCCGCGCACGGCGTGCGGGATCTGCAGCGCGCCCCCGCCGCGGGACGCCCACCGCCCGGACACCACGCCGCCCGGCACGTACTCCGGCCGGAACCGGCCGCCCGCCACCCAGGTGGCCAGCCAGGCCCAGCCGTTCGCGGCGTGCAGCCGGGACAGCTCCTTGTACTCGACCAGCAGCGGCGCGGCCGGATGCTCCACCTCGCGGAGCACCGCGAACCGGGTGGACGGCAGGCTCACCCCGGCCGCCTCGAACGCGCGCAGCAGGTCGGCCGGCGAGTCGGGGTTGACCCGGCGGCCGCCGAACGCGGTGCTGATCCGGTCGGCCAGTTCCCGCAGCCGCGCCGGCGGCAGGCCGGCCGGCGGGCGCGGGCCGAGCTTCGCGGCGAGCAGCTCGTCGTGCCGGTCGGCCCGCCACGGCACGCCGGCCGCGGTCATCTCCACCGCCGCCAGCGCGGACGCCGACTCGGCCGCGACCAGCAGCCGCAGCGGGCCGGGCGTGGCGGTCGCGGCGGCCCGGGTGAGCTGGCCGGCGTACACCCCGACCACCGCGGCCAGCCGCTCGGCGTCGTCGGCCGGCCCGGGCTGGGCCGGCTCGAACAGCGCCGGCTGCGCGTCCCTGGCCCGGGCCGGCGGGTCGGGCGGCACCGGCAGCCCCCGCTGCCGGGCCCACGCCGCCGCCAACCCGCGCGGCTCCCCCCACCGCCCCGCACACCCGAGCAGCAACGCCTCGGTCAGCGCCAGGTCGTGGCAGCGGTCGACACGGGCGCCGGCCGCGTAGAGCGCGGGGTAGGCCTCGGCGGTCGCCGCCCACACCCACCGCGGCCGGTGCCTCGCCTCGCGCTCGGCCACCGCCGCGGCGAGGTCGGGCGCGGCCTGCACCGGCCCGTCGGGCTCGCCGGCCTCGGTCAGCGCGCGCAGCAGCCCGGCACCGCCCCGGCTGGGCACCACCGCAACCTGCACGCCCGCGATCCTGCCCGGTGGTACCGACAATCCGCGGCGCCGGCTACCAGGTGGTGCGCCAGACGCGCCAGAGCGCGGCCGGGTCGGACAGCGGGTCGCCGTGCACGAGGACGAAGTCGGCCGGGCCGCCCTCGCGCAGCACGCCGGCGTCCGGTTCGCCGAGCAGGCGGCCGCCGTTGACGGTGGCGGCGGCCAGCGCGTCGGCCGGCGGGATACCGGCCGCGACCAGCGTCTGCACCTCCCAGGCCAGCTGGTTGGCGCGCAGCGAGCCGCCGCCGAAATCGGTGCCGGCCGCGATCAGCACGCCGGCCGCGTGCGCCAGCCGGACCGAGTCGTGCGCCCGCTCCCGCCGCGCCGCGATCGCCGCCTTGCCGTCGCCGCTGGTGAACCGGGGCAGCAGCGTGGTCGCCGCGAACGTCTGCCAGGACTCCAGCACCGCCAGCGTGGACACCATCGCGGTACCGCCGGCCGCCATCAGCCGGGCCACGTCCTCGTCGAGCTGGAAGGCGTGCTCCAGGCAGTCCACGCCGGCCTCGGCGCCGACCCGGGCACCGGGCAGCAGGCCGCTGTGCGCGGTCACGGCCTTGCCGCGGGCGTGCGCGGCCCCGACCACCCGGCGCACCTCGGCCACGGTGAACGGGGACACCTCCCGGTCCGGGCCGTCCAGATACAGCTTCACCAGGTCGGCGCCGGCGTCCAGCTGGCCGGTCGCGGCGGCCAGCAGCCCGTCCCCGTCGGCCACCTCGACGTACAGGTCACCGGGCAGCGACCCGGCCAGGCCGACCCAGCAGCCGGCCGCCCGCACGTACGGGTACTCGCGGTGCCCGCGCCAGGCGTCCCGGACGGTCAGCGACACCGCCCGGCCGTCCCGCATCGGCGCGCCGACGTCGCGGGCCCAGCGCACCCCGGCCTGCCGCAGCAGCCGGGCGTTGTCCTCGGCCGCGGCGAGCAGGTCCCCGACCGGGTCGAAGCCGCGGTCGATCCAGTGCGAGCCGCCGGGCAGCGTCAGGTGCGAGTGCGCGTCCACCATGCCGGGCACCGCGGTGGTGCCGCCGGCGTCGACCACCTCGACGTCCGGCCCGGGCGGCGGCTGGTCCCGGCTGGGCCGGATCCAGGTGATCCGGCCGCCGTCGACCAGGATGCTCTGCTCCGGCAGCAGCCGGCCGGCGGGCAGATCGAGCAGGGCGCAGTCGCGGTAGAGCGTCGGCATGGGCCGACCGTAGCGGCCCAGCTGGGGCGAACCGGGCCTACTGCGGCGCGGCGGTGCGCAGCATCACCTCGAACACCTGCTGGATCAGCGCGGCGTCCGGCTCCGGCGCGGTGATGAACATCGAGTAGTCGGCGCCGTTGATGCGCCAGAGCCGGCCGGCGGTGCGCTGCCGCGTGCCGCCCTTGGTGAACGAGTACGCCCACTCGACCGCGGCGTCGGCGGCGCCGTACCGGGTGGAACGGAAGATCAGCCGGGTGTAACCGCTGATCGTCGGGTCGGCCTGCACCCCGCGCTCCAGCGCCTGCACCTCGGCCGGTAGCGGCCCGGTCGCCGCCGCGATGCCGGCGACCGTCACGAAGTCGCCCGGGTGCGCCGGGTCGTCGGCCCGCTGCCCGTTGGTGCCGGCCGTGAGCGTCCAGCCGGCGGGCACCGCGACCGTCAGCCCGCGCTCGCCGGTGGCCACCTGGTACCCGGCCGGGACGCCGGGGCTGCTGGACGGTGTGCCGCCGCCGGTCGTCCCGTCACCGGTCGGCGCCGACGTGACCTGGGTCGGGGTGGGCGTGGCGGTCGCCGTGCCGCCGTCCGGGCCGGTCAGCGTGATCACCAGCGTGACCGCCGTGCCCACCGCGACCGCGCCGGCCGCGGCCAGCAGCACCGCCCGGCGGCGCCCGCGCCGCGGCTCACCCTTCGGCACGGTAGGCAGTTCGGGCACGTCCACCGGCGGAAACGCCGGGCCGGACGGTTCCGGCGCGGGCCGCGGCGGCGCCATGGCGGACGCGCCGCCGCCCACGCCGGATGGCGCGCCGGGTCCGACGGGCGGCTTGGCCGGCTCGGCGCCCCGTTCCGGCCATGGCGTGGCCACGGGTGTGTCCGGTGCCGCCAGCTGGACGAGGCGGTCGGCGATGGTGGCGGCGGGTGGGCGGTCGGCCGGGCGCGGGGCGAGCATGCGGTGGAGAAGGCCGCCGAGGTCCGCCGGGATGTCGGAGCGCGGGATGGCCGGCGGCGGGTCGTTGAAGATCCGCTGGAGGTGCCGGGTGGGGCTCTCGCCCGGCCGCGGCGGGAACGGGGGCGTGCCGGCGAGCAGGGCGTAGAGCGTCAGGCCCAGGCAGTAGACGTCGCCGGCCGGGGTGTACTCGCCGCTGGTGAGGCTCTCCGGCGCGGTGAACGCCGGATCCAGCCCGCGCAGCCCGGCGGCCGCCTGCAGCTCCAGCCGCAGCGACAGGCCGAAGTCGCCCAGCGCCGGCTCACCCGAGGCACGCAGCAGGACGCTGGCCGGCGTGACGTTCCGGTGCACCACGCCGGCCTGGTGCGCGGCCGCCAGCGCGGCGGCGACCCGGCCGCCGACGTCCACCGCCGCGTCCACCGGCAGCGGGCCGCCGGTCAGCGCCAGCGCCAGCGAACCGCCCGGGCAGAACTCGGTCACCAGGAACGGCCGGCCGTCGCCGAGCGACCCGCTGCCGTAGACCGGCACGACACACGGGTGCCCGGACAGCCCCGCGATCGCGGCCACCTCGGCGTCGAGCCGGTGCCGCGACCCGGCGCTGAGCCCGGGCGCCTGGAAAACCTTGACCGCGACCGGGTAGCCGTCGCGGTCGCCCCGGTACACGACCGCGTACGCGGACCGGCCGATCTCGACCAACTCGCTCAGCCCGGCGATGCGGGGGAGTCCAGCAGCGCTCATCAGGCGGTCTCCGCGGTGAGCATGCGGTCAGTGCGCGAACCGCGGCGGCCGCTTCTCCAGGAACGCGCTGATGCCCTCCTGCGCGTCCGGAGTCACCGCGGCGGCGGCCATCAGGTTCACCGCGTACCGGTACGCGTTCGGCTGGTCCAGCCCGATCTGCGCGTAGAACCCCTGCTTGCCCAGCCCCTTGGACTCGGCCGAGCCGCGGCAGGCCCGGCTGAGCAGCTGCCAGGCCGCCTCGTCCAGCTGGTCGGCCGGGACCACCCGGTTCACCAGGCCCCAGTCGGCGGCGGTGCGGGCGTCGATCGGGTCGCCGGTCATCGCCATCTCCAGCGCCCGCTTCCGGCCGATGTTGCGGGCCACGGCGACGAGCGGGGTGTGGCAGAACAGCCCGCCCTTGCCGCCGGGGATCGCGAACGCGGCATCCTCGGCGGCCACCGCGAGATCGCAGCTGGCGACCAGTTGGCAGCCGGCCGCGGTCGCCAACGCGTGCACCTTGGCCAGCACCGGCTGCGGTATCGCCTGGATCGTCCCCATCAGCTCGGTACACACCTCGAACAGCTGCTTCGCCTCGGGCAGCGCCGCCCCGGCCAGGTCGCGGAAGTTGTGCCCGGCCGAGAACACCGGCCCGTTCGCGGCCAGCATCACCCCCCGCGCGTCCGATCCGCCCGTCTCGGCCAGCGCCGTGATCAGCTCCCGCATCACGTCCAGCGCGAGCGCGTTCCGCTTCTCCGGCCGGTTCAGCGTGATCGTGACGATGTCGCCGTCCCGTTTGTCCAACAGGTGCTCGTACGCCATACCGCGATTGTCCCGCCACCCCCGCCAATCGCCCACCCAACCACCCCACCCCGCCCCCGACACGTACCGCCGTTGACACATCTGGGCCGGTCATACGGAATGATTCGTGCCGTAGCGGCCCGCCGGCCGGCCTCGTGCGGCGGAACCACGGCGGCCGGAGAGTGCGATGATGGAGAGGTTGGACGTGGAGGTGGCAGTGACCACTGGAGCTGAGCAGACCGGCCCCCCGGGCCGGCGGGCTGCCCGCGAGTCGCTCGACGAGCAGGCCCGTCGGAAGGGCGTGCGGCCACTCCGCTCGGTGGACGACCTGCGCAACGACGACGTGTGGGAGTCCGACGAGGAGTTGGCGGAGTTCCTCGCGTACCTCGACGCCGCCCGCCAGTCGTAGCGCATGGCCTACGTCGTCCTCGATACCAACATCGCGTCGCTGAGCGTCAAGGGGGAGCTTCCGGCTCGCTTGCTGGGGCTTTCACCTGTCGTCGCGTTTGTCACCGTCGGCGAACTGGCCAAATGGGCGGACATGCGCTCGTGGGGTCAGCGCCGCCGTGGTGCACTTGATCACTGGATCGACCAGCGCTTGGTCCTTGACAGCGACGAGAATGTCTCCCGGGTCTGGGGCCGGCTGTCGGCGGCGGCCGAGCGCCGCGGGCGTCCCCGTCCGGAGAACGACACGTGGATCGCGGCCTGCTGCGTGTCGCACGATCTGCCGCTCGCCACCCGCAACGTGAAGGACTTCTCCGACTTCGCGTCCTACGAAGGCCTCCGCCTGCTGGCGACCTGACCGTCCCACGAGCCCGGGCAACCGTCCCCGGCGCCCGTCAGCCAGCGCGCGGCGTTCCACGGGCGGCGGGTGGTCGGTCGTCGGGGTGGGGCGCCGGGGCGGGGTGTTCGACGAGGGCGACGACGCGGCTGGCCATGAAGCGGGCGGTGCGGACCGGGGTGCCGGAACGGGTCACCTCGGTCACTTCGACGATGCCGCGGCCGGTGCTCACCTCGACCCGGCGGCCGGCCCGGGTCGCCACCACCTGGTATGTCCTGATCTCGCCGCCGGCGTCGACCACGATCTCCACGCTGTCGCCCTTCATGCTGGTGCAACACCGCGGCGGCGGCGAGCCATCCGCCGGTCGGTAGGGTCGGCCGCATGCCGCTGGTGGACGTCGGGCCGGACGTGTTCGCGCTGCGGCCGGACGCGGCCGTGCTGGCGGTGGTGGCCCGCGGGCTGGTACCGGGGCCGACCGACGGGCTGACCCGGGGCTGGCTGGTGGCCGCGGCCGCGGCGGCGCCCGGTCCGGACGGCGACCCGCACGTGGCCGCCTGGCGTGCGGCGTACCGGGAGTTCGGCGCGAACCCCAAGCGCACCCGCAGCTCGGTGGACGCGATGCTGCGCCGCGCCCCGGCCGGGCTGCCCGAGATCAACCGGCTGGTGGACGCGTACAACGCGGTGAGCGTGGCGCACCGGCTGCCGGTCGGCGGCGAGGACCTGTCCGGGTACGCCGGTCGGCCGCGGCTGGTCCGGGCCACCGGCGACGAGGGCTTCGACACGGTGGAGAGCGGCGAGCCGGTGCTGCGCCACCCGGCGCCCGGCGAGGTGGTCTGGCGGGACGATACCGGCGTGACCTGCCGCTGCTGGAACTGGCGGCAGTGCGTACGGACCCGGATCACCGAGACCACCACCGACGCGCTGTTCCTGCTGGAACGTCTCGCCCCGATGCCGCTGGACGACCTGCGCGCCGCCGGTGCCGACCTCGCCGACCGGCTCCGCCAGCTGGCCCCGGCCGCGGAGCTGACCGCCGAACTCGCCACCGCCACCGGCACGGCTCCGCTCGACCTCGTCGCCACCCGCGCGTGACGCCGCCCGCGGAGTGGGGGCGGCGGGGCGGCCGCTACGGATACCGGCAGCGCGGGCAATAGGCTGGGTCGATGACCTCGCGCGCGGCCCCGTTGCTGCTGGAGCTGGACCTGACCGAGCCGGTGCTCGAGCAGCCGCCGACCGATCCGGTGGGCTGGTTGCAGGCGCGGCGGCGCACCACGATGCGGGCACTGTTGGACGGCTTGCGCGAGGCGGCGGACGACCCGCGGGTGCGCGGGCTGGTGGCGAAGGTCGGCGGCCCGGTCGGGCTGGCCCGGGCGCAGGAGGTCCGGGACGCGGTGCTGGCGTTCCGCGCGTCGGGCAAGCCGGCAGTGGCCTGGGCCGAGACGTTCGGCGAGTTCGCCGGCGGCACGGTGCCGTACCTGCTGGCCACCGGGTTCGGCGAGATCTGGCTGCAGCCGTCCGGTGACGTGGGGTTGACCGGCCTGGCGAACGAGGTCACGTTCCTGCGCGGCGCGCTGGACAAGCTCGGCGTGCAGCCGGAGATCGCCCGCCGGCACGAGTACAAGAACGCGGTCGACCGGATCGTCGAGCGGGGCTTCACCCAGGCGCACCGGGAGGCGTCCGCGCGGGTGCTCGAATCGGCGTTCGAGCAGGTGGTGGACGCGATCGCGGGCAGCCGCGGGCTGTCCGCCGAGCGGGTCGCCGAGCTGGTCGACCAGGCGCCGCTGCTGTCCGGCGAGGCGCTGGAGGCCGGCCTGATCGACAAGGTCGGCTACCGGGACGAGGTGTACGCGGCGCTGCGCGCGAAGCTCGGCGAGGACGTCGAGCTGCGGTACCTGAACCGGTACCAGCCGGCGCGGTCGCCGGTGGAGCAGATCCGCAAGCTGGCCACCCAGGTGGCCGACCGGGTCGCCGGCCGCACCGAGCCGGTGGTGGCGCTGATCTCCGGGGTCGGCGCGATCCGCGTCGGCCACAGCGGCCGCGGCCCGATGAGCGGGCCGGCGATGGGCTCGGCCACGGTCAGCGCCGCGCTGCGCGGGGCCGCCCGGGACGACCGGGTCCGCGCGGTGGTGTTCCGGGTCGACAGCCCCGGCGGCTCGTACGTCGCCTCGGACACGATCTGGCGCGAGGTCGGCCGGGTCCGCGCCGCCGGCAAGCCGGTGGTGGTCTCGATGGGCGAGGTGGCCGGCTCCGGCGGCTACTTCGTCGCGATGGGCGCCGACCTGATCGTGGCCGAGCCGGGCACGATCACCGGCTCGATCGGCGTGTTCGCCGGCAAGCCCGTGATCACCGGCCTGCTGGACCGGGTCGGCCTCAGCTCGGACGCGGTCCAGCAGGGCCGCCGCGCCCGGATGCTGTCCAACCGGCGCCCGTTCGACGAGGACGAGTGGCAGACGCTGGAGCGCTGGCTCGACCACGTCTACGCGGACTTCGTCGGCAAGGTCGCCGCCGGCCGCCAGCTGTCCACCGAGCAGGTGCACGAGGTCGCCCGCGGCCGGATCTGGACCGGCGCGGACGCCCGCGAGCGCGGCCTGGTGGACGAGCTCGGCGGGCTGCGGCGGGCCACCGTGATCGCCCGCGAACGGGCCGGCCTGCCGGCGGACGCGACCGTGCTGCGCTGGCCGGCGATCGGCCCGCTGGACCGGGTGCGGCCGCCGCGCAACAGCGAGTCGCCGGCCGCCGGCGCCGGCGCCTACACCGCCGGCTGGGGGTCGATGAGCGGCCTGGCCGCCCGGCTCGGCCTGGCCGTCGACGGGCCGCTGCTGATGCCCCCGATCCGCGTCGGCTAGGTACCCCCGGGTCACGGCTGGGCTAAAGGCTGGTGTGGGTTCGGGTAGCCGGGGCAAACTGGAGCTGACCCTGGCCCCCGGAGCATGGGAGTAGCCGTGTCGATTGACCGCGTGCCCGAGCTGGTGCCCGTGCTCTCCCGCGGCAAGCACCGCAGCCCACGCCGCGGTGCCTGCTTCATGGAGCTGGCCTCCTACCTGGCCGGCGAGCGCTGGAGCGACCACCCCGAGTGCACCCATCCGCTGCTGGCCGCGCTGGCCCGGCACGTGAACGACTGCACCAGCGACGCGAACCGGCCGCGGCTGGCCGGGCTGATCCCGTCGGTGATCGGGCTGACCAGCGACGACCCGCGACTGGACGCACGGCTGACGCTGCGCGCCGCGACCGCGGCGCTGCCGATCGCGGCGGCCGACCGGCAGCGGGTGATGGCGGTCGCGGTGCTGACCTGCCGGCAGGTGCTGACCGAGCTGGACGGCCGCCCGCCGACCGGCCCGCTGGTGCGCGCCGGCGAGCAGGCGCTGGCGCAGGTGCCGTACGCGGCGACGTGGGCGCGCCGGTACACCGGCGGCAGCGCGATCCCGGTGCGCGCGTTCCGCCGGCACGCCGCGCCGAGCGCGGTGCGGTACGCCGTGGAGGGCATCGCCCGCGCCTGCGTCCCCGACGCCGACCGCCGGCTGTACGCGCTGCTCGACGCGGCGATCACCGACTGCCGCGAGTGGCTGCGTCCGGAGCCGGCCGCCGCGCCGGACCCGCAGGCCTGGGCCGCCGCCTGCCGCCTCGCCGGCACCACCACGTAGCCGGGCCGGCCGGCCGCGCGGGCAGCTCCGCGGGGTCAGCCCACCGTGACCAGCGTCGCGTCCCGCTTGCGGTAGTCGACCAGCCAGGCGGGGAACTCGGCGACCGGGATCGGGCGGGTGAGGTAGTAGCCCTGGATCTGGGTGCAGCCCATCCGGCGCAGCATCTGCCAGATCCGGCTGTTCTCGACGCCCTCGGCGACGACGTCCAGGCCCAGGTTGGTGCCCAGGTCGACGATCGAGCGGACGATCTTCTCGTCGTCGCTGCTCTCCTCGATGCCCATCACGAAGCTGCGGTCGATCTTGATCTCGTCCAGCGGCAGCTTGCGCAGGCTGGACAGCGACGAGTAGCCGGTGCCGAAGTCGTCGATGGACAGCCGCACGCCCATGTCGTGCAGCTCCTCCATCATCGCGGCGGCGCCGGCCGGGTCGATCATCATCGAGCTCTCGGTGAGCTCCAGGGTCAGCAGCGACGGGCTGGCGCCGAGTTCGGTCAGCAGTTCGGCGACCTCGGCCGGCAGCCGCGAGTCGAGCAGCCCGCGCGGGCTCAGGTTGACCGCGATCGACAGCCGCTCGCCGGCCCGCGCCCAGCCGGTGGCGGCCACGATCGCCTTCCGCAGCACCACCTCGGTCAGCCCCTTGATCAGGCCGTTGCGCTCGGCGATGGGGATGAACTCGTCCGGCATGATCTGCCCGTGCTCCGGGTGCAGCCAGCGCACCAGCGCTTCCACGCTGACCACCTTGCCGGTGTTCGCGTCGGCCTTGGGCTGCACGTACAGCTGCAGCGCACTGTCGGCGATGGCCCGGCGCAGCTCGCCGACCAGCGCCAGCTGGGCCGGGCTGTCCGGCTGGCTGGCGGCGGCGTCGAACACCACCACCCCCCGGCCGAGGCTCTTGGCCTGGTACATCGCGATGTCGGCGCGACGCAGCAGGGTGGCCACGTCGCCGGCGTGGTCCGGCGCCAGCGCGACCCCGATCGACGCGTTCACCGCCAGCGTCAGGCCGTCCAGCGGCAGCGGCTCGGCCACGATCAGGAGCAGGCCGTGCCCGATCGTCAACACATCGTCGGCGTGCGCGACGGACGGCACCACGATCGCGAACTCGTCGCCGCCGAGCCGGGCGACGTACGCGCCGGACGGCACGGCGGCCAGCAGCCGGGCCGCGACCTGCTGCAGCAGGGAATCCCCGCAGTGGTGCCCGAGAGTGTCGTTGACCTGTTTGAACCCGTCCAGATCCATGATCATCACGGCGAGCGTGGGCGGCTGCGGCCGGGCCAGCAGCTCGCTCAGCTCGCGCCGCAGCGCGCCCCGGTTCGGCAGCCCGGTGAGCGCGTCGTGGGCGGCCTCGTAGCGCAGCCGGTCGATCAGCTGGCCGTTGCGCAGCGCGGTGCTGGCGTGGTTGGCCACGGTCTCCAGCAGCCGGACGTCCTCGGCGTCGAAGGTGCGGACCTCGCCGACCCGGTCGGCCACCATCAGCGCGCCGATCAGGCCGGCCTCGCCGCGCAGCGGGACGATGATGCTGTCGCGCAGCGCCTCGGCGGTCAGGAACTCCCGGTCGGCCAGCACCCGGGTGTCCCGGGTGATCAGCACCGGCTCGCCGTCCGCGGTGGCCGCCAGCCAGGGCCCGCTGACCGCGCAGTTGGCCCGGGCGAGCCGGTTGTTGGCCGCCACCGACACCCGCACCGCCTCGGCCTGGCCGTCGCCGGGCAGGAACAGCACCTCGGCGTGGAGGGCCCGCAGCACCTCGGTGGCCTGCGCCAGGATCGTCTGCAGCACCTCGTCCACCTCGGGCTGCGCGCTGACCACCTGGCTGAACCGGTAGAGCCGTTCCAGCGACAGGTGCCGCTCGTTCAGCACGGCGTACGCGCGGTAGCCGATGGCCAGCCCGGCCAGCCCGAGCAGCGCCAGGATCGCGTTCCACCGGCTCTGCTCGAGCAGCACCACCGCCATCAGCCCGACGACGGCGACCGCGACCGAGGTGGCCGCGCCCATCGCCGGCTCGCGGACCAGGTCACGCGGGTCCAGCGCCCGCTCGACCAGCGCGACGACCAGCGTGATGCAGGTGGCGCTGACCGCGCCGACCGCGGCGGACGCGGCGAACGCGGCCGCCCAGCGGGCCGGCGTGTCGTCGCCGACCACCGCCAGCAGCGCGTGGAAGACCAGCACCGCGACCGCCGACTCGACGGCCACCAGGACCACGTTGACCGCGACCTTGATCGGGGCCTGCCGGCGCCAGAGCGCGCAGATCGCGAGCACCCCGACCACCCGGCCGACGCCGAACTGCGCCGGCGTGACCAGGAACAGCCCGAGGATCTGCGGCACCTCGCTGAGCGAGATCGCCTGCGCCTCCTGCCGCACCTGGATGTGCAGCACGAACAGCTCGGCGGCCGCCGAGACCGCGGCCAGCAGCCACCACGGCAGCGTGTCGGCCGGCTGGTAGGCGGGTAGCCGGGCGGCGGCGAACCAGAGGGGTACCGCCGCGCCCGCGAGGACCACGAGCACGCCGGTCACCCGCCGGTTCGCCGGCTGCGCCACCGGTCCTCCCCTCCGTGGTTGCGTCCCCTCCGTGTTGCGTCGCTGCCGGGGTGGCCAGACCCCCCGTCCGGCTGGCCACCCCGGCCGGAGCGCTCATCGCGGTGCTGGTCCGGCCCGGTCCCCCCGGTCGGGCCGGCCGGCCTGGGCGCCGGTGCGCGCCCGTGCCGGGGTCAGCTCCACGTGGCGCCCGCCCAACTGCTGTTCACCCAGGTGCGGCTGACCCAGGTTCGGCTGGACCAGTCGCAGTCGACCCAGGTGCGGCTGTCCCAGCTGTTGTCCACCCAGGTGCGGCTGACCCAGGTTCGGCTGGACCAGGGCGAGCCGGTCCAGTCGGCCGCCGACCAGCTGGTCGCGGTCCACCCGCCGTCGGCATCCCAGTCGTCGCCGGTCCAGGTCCGGCCGTTGAACCGGCCGCCGGACCAGACGAGCCCGCCGGACATGTTGTTCGTCGTCGCCGCGCCGCCCCACTGCTGGCCGAAGATGTCCTGCTCGCCGGTCAGCGTGACGTTGTCCAGCGCGACGTGGCTGCTGCCGCGGGCGCCCTCCAGGGTGCCGTCGCCGCCGGCCGCGGGGAACGACTGCGCCGGCGCGTTCGCCGGGTCGCCGGCCACCGCGGTGGCGGCGTCCAGCACGCCCAGGCCCTCCCAGATGTCCGGCGCGGCCGGCAGCGCCTGCGCCGAGCTGCGCAGCAGGTATTTGACCTGGTCCGGGGTGGCGGTCGGGTACTTCTGCGCGATCAGCGCGGCCACGCCGGACGCGACCGCGGTGGCCTGCGAGGTGCCGCTGCCCCGGATGAACCGGCTGCCGACGCGGCCGGCGGGGTTGTTCTGGTCGACGTAGCTGTTCGGGTCGCGCAGGCCGAGCACGTGCACGCCGGGCGCGATCACGTCGACCCGGCGGGCCGTGGTGCCGCGCTGCGCGAACGCCGGCACGGTGTCGTCGTTGACCGCCAGCGTGCCGTGCGGGTCATCGGCGCCGACCGCGACCACGTACGGGTCGGTGGCCGGGTTGGCCAGCTCGGCCCGGTTGGTGCCGTCGTTGCCGGCCGCGACGACCACGACGATGCCGTGCTGCCACGCCTGCTCGACCGCGTACGCCAGCGGGTCGAGCAGGTAGCCCTGCGTGCTGTCGGTGCCGTAGGAGAGGTTCAGCACCCGGATGTTCAGCCCGTCGGTGTGCGCGTGCTGGGTGGCCCAGTCGATCGCGGCGATCACCTGGGAGACGTCCGCGGATCCGTCGGACGCGGCGACCTTGAGGCTGATGATGCGGGCGTCCGGGGCGATCCCGGTGAACTTGCCGGGGTCCGCGTACGAGGCCGGGGTGCCGGCCGCGTCCCGCCCGGCGATGATCGAGGCCATGTGGGTGCCGTGGCCGAAGGTGTCCAGGTGCCGCACGTCGGCGTGCTGCGACTCGAACGAGAGGTCGGGGCCGTTGACGACGTTGCCGCTGTCCAGGCCGACCACCGGGGCGACACCCGAGTCGATCAGGGCGACGTCGACGCCGGCACCGGTGATGCCGTCCGCGTGCACGGTGTCCACGCCGAGCATCTGGTTGACCCAGGGCAGCGCGCCTTCGTCGGTGCCCGGGTCGTAGCCCAGGTCCGGGTCGACCGACAGCAGGTGGCCGCCGGCGTTCGGGGTGACCGACCGGACCCCGGGCTGGGCGCCGAGCGCCGCCAGCGCGGTCACCGGCACGCTCGCGGTGAACCCGTGCACGATCGGCAGCTCGGTGCCGACGGCCCCGCCGGCCGCCCGCACCTGCGCCTCCAGGGCGGCGACGGCCGGGGTGCCGGCCGCGGCGGTCATCGTGACGATCACGTCGGACCGCGGGCCCGAGGTGTCGGCGACCGCCGGCGCGGCGCCGGCGGCGTAGAGGGCGGTGGCGGTGAGCGCGGCAGCGGTACCCGCCAGTGCTCGTCGGACGGCATGCGGCGGAAGTGCGCGCACAGGTGCTCCTTCGTCGCTGGCCGGCGCTGGGATGGTCCGGCTCGGGCTGAGGCGCCGGCCGATTCGCCGACACCTCGCCCATCGGCGCGCCTGCCCCGCGCTGACAGCGCCGAACGGCCGGCAGTCGACTGGGCCAAAGAGCGCATGGCAATCCGGGGCAAGCCGCCGGTCCCGCCCAGTGGCAGGGATAGACCCGCCCGCCGCGGGGTACCACTGCTCCGACGTTGGGGGGAGTGCCGGGGGGCACGGAGGTGGTGGCGATGCCGCGATGGCACATGACTCGGCCCGGCGCGCTGAGCGAGGTGGACGAGCAACTGGCCCGCCTCGCCGAGCAGTTGCGGGAGCTGCGCCGGACCGCGGGCCAGCCCGACGACGAGTCGCTGCTGTGGTGCCACATCGACCTGCTGCTGGACGAGCGGCAGTCGCGCTGGCCGGGCGCCACGCCGATCCGCTGGCAGCGCACCACGACCGCCATGTGAACGGCCGGTTAACTGCGTTGCGTGATGGGCGGCCCCGAACTGGGTAAGGGCGGGGCAGGGCCCGGCCAGAGCGGGCCGCACGCAGAAGGGAGCGGGCGATGTCGGCAACCATGACCGAGCCGCCGGGCAGCCCCACCATCCGCAGCGTCATCCCGGCCCGGATCGACCGGCTGCCGTGGTCGCCTTTCCACACCCGGATGGTGATCGCGCTCGGTGTGGCCTGGGTGCTGGACGGCCTGGAGATCACCATCGCGAGCGCGATCGCCGCGGTGCTGACCAAGCCCGAGACGCTGTCCATGTCGTCGACCGCGGTCGGCGCGATCGCTTCGGTGTACCTGTCCGGCGAGGTCGTCGGCGCCCTGCTGTTCGGCCGGCTGTCGGACAAGCTCGGCCGGCGCAACCTGTTCATGGTCACCCTCGGCGTCTACCTGGCCGGCAACGCGCTGACCGCGCTCACCCTCGGCGCCGGCGCCGGCTGGGTGTTCTTCCTCTACGCCACCCGGTTCATCGCCGGGATGGGCATCGGCGGTGAGTACGCCGCGATCAACTCCGCGATCGACGAGCTGATCCCGGCCAAGTACCGCGGCCGGGTCGACATCGCCGTGAACGGCACCTACTGGGGCGGCGCGATCCTCGGCACCCTGGGCGAGTTGTTCCTGCTGCACGTGCTCAACCCGCACCTGGGCTGGCGGCTGGGCTTCCTGATCGGCCCGGTGCTCGGCGTGGCCGTGCTGCTGGTGCGGCGGAACCTGCCGGAGAGCCCGCGCTGGCTGGTCATGCACGGCCGGGCCGAGGACGCCGACCGCGAGATCGCGGCCATCGAGCGCGAGGTCAGCACCGCCGGCCGCCGGCTCGACCCGGTGGACGAGGCCCGTGCGATCGAGATCCAGCCCGCTCCGGACACCGGCTACCTGGCCCTGCTGCGGGTGCTGTTCCGGCACTACCCGGCGCGGTCGGTGCTCGGCGCGTCGCTGATGATCAGCCAGTCGTTCCTCTACAACTCCATCTTCTTCACGTACACGCTGGTGCTGACGAAGTTCTACGGCGTGGACGCGGCGTCCGCGCCCTGGTTCCTGATCGCGTTCGCGGCCGGCAACCTGATCGGGCCGCTGACCATCGGGCACCTGTTCGACACGATCGGGCGCAAGCAGATGATCGCCGGCACGTACATCCTCTCCGGCCTGCTGCTGGCCGTCACGGCGGCACTGTTCCAGGCCGGCGTGCTGACCGCGATCACCCAGACCATCGCGTGGTGCGTGATCTTCTTCTTCGCCTCGGCCGGCGCCAGCGCCGCGTACCTCACGGTCAGCGAGGTGTTCCCGCTGGAGGTGCGGGCGCAGGCGATCGCGGTCTTCTTCGCCATCGCGCAGTGCTTCGGCGCGCTCGGCCCGGTGATCTACGGGCACATGATCGGCGACGGCAGCCAGCCGGGGAAGCTGACAATCGGGTACCTGCTCGGCGCGGCGGTGATGATCGCCGGCGGCCTGGTCGCCTGGTTCCTGGGCGTCCCGGCCGAGCAGAAGTCGCTGGAAGATGTCGCCATGCCGCTGTCGCTGGTGCGGATGGACCGGCCGCGGTACCAGCCGCCGCAGCCCAGGCCGTCCCGCCGGCCCGGCCCCGCCCGGCCGGCCGGTGGGCCGGGGGAGTACCCGTCCGGGCTCGGGGACTGACCGACCGCGACGCCCTGGCAGGGCCGCCGGCAGTCCACCGCTCCGGCACGTCACCGGCCCGGCAGGCCACCGCCGCGACCGGTCCGGCAGCTCACCGGCCAGCCGGCTCCGGCAGGCCGCCGGCCCCGTCAGGTGACGGGGCCGGCGGCACCGGTGCGGGCTCGCCACGGGCTAGGAGACCAGCGCCTGCCAGGTGTTCGGGCCGACGACGCCGTCCACGGCCAGCCCGTGCGACGACTGGAACGAGCGGACCGCGCTGTTGGTGGCCGGGCCGAAGTCGCCGTCCACCGAGGTGGCGATGCCGTGCGCGGTGAGCTGGCTCTGCACCGCCTTGACCGCGTTGCCGTTGCTGCCCTGCTGCACGGTCACGATCAGCGCGCCCCAGGTGTTCGGGCCGACCACGCCGTCCACGGCGAGGCCGTGCGACGACTGGAACGAGCGGACCGCGCTGTTGGTGGCCGGGCCGAAGTCGCCGTCCACGGCCAGACTGGAGCCGCGCTGGTTGAGCAGGTACTGGATCGACTTGACCCGCTCGCCGGTCGCCCCCTGCTGCACGGTCGGCCAGGACGCGCCGCCACCGCCGCCGCCGGTCGTCCACAGGTAGGTCACGTCGACGAAGCCGTTGTCGGACATGGCCAGCCCGTCCAGGAACGTGCCGTCGGCCAGGTCGATGCCGGCCGGGTTGCTCACCCTGCGGCCGAACTCGTCCTTGCCGCCGTTGTAGCCGCTCTGGAACGCGGCCTGCGCCTCCGGCCGGCCCTGCGGCAGGTCCTGCCACCGCTGCCGGACGGACGCCGGGTTCCAGTAGTCGTCGGTGGTGTTCCACGGGCCGACGTCCCAGACCGGCGCGGTCTCACACCGGCCGTTGTTCGGGTTGCATACCCGCACCGAGAACGACGTCGAGCCGTTCGGGGCCAGGCCGCGGCGGGACGGCAGCGCGACGAAGTGGTCGCGCGACCTGATCACGTGCCCGTTCGCGGTGCTGCCGCCGACCAGGCCCTCGCGGGTGGCGAAGACCCGGGAGCTGACCGCGGCCGCGGTCACCGGCGGCAGCGCGAGCGTGGTCGCGCCGGCCGGTTGCGCGGTCAGCACCAACCCGGTGACGGTCGGGCTGGCGCCGGTGGGCGCGGCCTGCAGCGTCAGCCGCACCTGCACGGCGGTGGACGGCGCGGGCAGCTGCGCCGGCGCCGTGCCGACCGCCTCGCGCCACTCGGTCCAGCCACCGGTGGCCAACTGACCGCGCACCTCGACGCTGACCGTGGCGCCGGCCGGCACGCTCGCGGTCAGGTCGGCCCGGACGCCGCCGGCCGGCGCGCCGAGGGCGTGCGGGGCGAGCAGGTCGACCGCGTAGCCGCGCCCGGCCGCGCCGGCCAGCGCCGGGCCGGAGCGGGCGTCGGCGACGGTCAGCCCGGCCCCGTGGGTGAGGTTGACCTCGTCCACGCCGGCCCGGGTCAGATCGGCGGTCCACCGGGTACCGGCCGCGGCGGCCGCGCCGGCCGGGCTGCTCAGGCCGGCCGCCACAGCCGTCCCGGCCAGGGTGAGCGCCGCGCCGGCGGTCAGCCAGCGTCGCCATCGGATCGTCACGTCCATGCACCTCCGCCCAGCCCGCCGCGGTCGGCGGAGCCGGCCGTCGGGCTACACCATCGGGAACCGGGCGGACGGTAGCGATCGGCTGTCCGGAATACCAGTCCTTACGGCGGTTGGGGGTATACGGACGTTCTGTGCCGTCTCCGGGCATAGCTCCGCCGCCCGACCGGTTGTCCGCCCGCGGTATGGGTATCGTCGCGGTAGCGGGAGGCGGCGGGCCCGCTAGCCGACCGTCCGCTCACCCCGAGGGGAAGTTCGATGACGTCGAGGGAACACCAGTCGCCGGGTGACCCCGCTCCTGACGAGCCAGCCGGGGCCCCGGGCGGGCCCGCGGAGCCCGCCGAGGCGCCCGCGCCGGCCGACGCGGACGTGACGGAGCCCGTTCGGGCCGGGTCGGCCGAGCAGGTGGCGGAGCCCGTCGGGGCGCCAGCCGGCCCAGCCGCGGCCGGCTCCGCCGCGGCCGGTCCGGGCACGATCAGGCCCGGCGGGACGAGACCGGCCCGCTGGTCGTTCGTGCGGTCGGCGGGGTCGGCGGGGTCGGCGGGGTCGGCGGGGTCGGCGGGGTCGGCTCGGGCGCCGGGGGCAGCTGGTCCGGCGGGCACGGCTCGGCCGTCCGGCCCGGCCGGCAAGGGGGGCACGTCCGGGATGTCCGGCACGGCCGGAACGTCCGGCGCGGCGGGTGGCGCGCCGGTCGGTCCGCCGCGGCGGCCGCAGCTGGGGGGCAGCTGGTGGCGGGGACGGCCGGGTGTGATCGCGGCCGTCGTGATGGGCATCCTGATCCGGATCCTGGTCATCGTCGTGCTGGACGACGGCAACTCGTCGGCTCCGTCCGGGCCGGCGGCGGTCGGAAACCCCGCCGACCACACGATCTCCGCGGCGCGCGGCAGCCGCACGCAGTCCGCGTTCTCGCTGCTGTCCGG
>JBBWZH010000197.1:0-4445 GCA_039648995.1 Mycobacteriales bacterium | reverse complement strand
CCGGCCGAGCTGATCCGGGCCTGCGTGGACGCGTTCGTGGACGACCCGCGGCTGCTGGAGCGGGAGCGGGCGGCGCGCCGGCACGTGTTCGTGGACGAGTACCAGGACGTCGACCCGGCGCAGGAGGAACTGCTCGCGTTGCTGGCCGGCGGCGCCGAGGAGCTGGTCGTGGTCGGCGACCCGGACCAGTCGATCTACAGCTTCCGTGGCGCCGACCCGGCCGCGATCCGGCGCTTCCCGGACCGCTTCCCCGGCCCGGACGGCAGCGTTCCGCCGACGCTGGCGCTGACCGTGTCCCGGCGTGGCGGCACCGCGCTGGTCGGTGCGTCCCGCCGGCTCGCCGACCGGCTCACCGGGCCGGCCGCGCACCGGGCGTTGGTCCCCGCGCCGGGGCTGCCGACCGGCCGGGCCGAGGCGCACGTGTTCCGGTCGGCCTCGGAGGAGGCGTCGTACGTGGCGCACCGGCTGCGCGCCGCGCACCTGCGGGACGGGCTGGCGTGGCGCGACATGGCGGTGCTGCTGCGGTCCACCGGCCGGCGCCTGGGACCACTGCGGCGGGCGCTGGTGGCCGCCGGCGTGCCGGTCACGGTGGCCGCCGACGACCTGCCGCTGGTCGGCCAGCCCGGGGTGGCGCCGTTGCTGTTGCTGCTGCGCACGGCGCTGCGCGGCGAGCTGGACGAGGCCGCCGCGGTCGAGTTGCTCTGCTCACCGCTGGGCGGGGCCGACACGCTCGGCGTCCGCCGGCTGCGCCAGCAGTTGCGCCGGCTCGAGGTGGCCGCCGGCGGCGGGCGCCCGTCCGGGCCGCTGCTGGTGGAGGCGTTGCTGGAGCCCGGGTCGCTGGCCGTGCTGCCGCCCCGGGTGGCCCGGCCGGCGCAGCGGATCGCCGGCCTGATCGCGACCGTGCGGGCGGCCGCCGTCCCTGGCGCGACGGCCGAGGACGTGCTCTGGGAGCTGTGGTCGGCGACCGGGCTGGCGCAGCTCTGGCAGCGGGCCAGCCAACGCGGCGGGGTGCTCGGCGCGGCCGCCGACCGTGACCTGGACGCGGTCGTCGCGCTGTTCGAGGCGGCCGCGCAGTTCACCGACCGGCTGCCCGGGGCTGGCGCGGCCGCGTTCCTGGAGCACCTGGCTGGGCAGGAGATCCCCGGCGACACGCTCGCCGCGCGGGCCCCGGACGGGGACGCGGTCCGCATCCTGACCGCGCACGCGGCGAAGGGCCTGCAGTGGCCGTTCGTCGTGGTGGCCGGCGTGACCGAGGGCAGCTGGCCGGACCTGCGCCTGCGCGGCTCGCTGCTCGGTGCCGAGGAGCTGGTCGACCTGGTCGCCGGGCTGGAGCCGGGCAGCACCTCGCCGGTCGCCGCTCAGCTGGCCGAGGAACGCCGGCTGTTCTACGTCGCCATCACCCGGGCCAGCCGCGCCGTCGTGGTGACCGCGGTGAGCACCGAGGACGAGCAGCCGTCCCGGTTCCTGGACGAGCTCGACCCGCGGCCGACCGCGCGCGAGCCGACCCCCGTGCCGCGCACGCTCAGCCTGCCGGCCCTGGTGGCCGAGCTGCGGTCGGTGGTGACCGACGTCGAGGCTACGGAGGTGCGCCGGCTCGCGGCGGCCGGCGAGCTGGCCCGGCTGGCCCGGGCCGGCGTCCCGGGGGCCGATCCGGACAGCTGGTGGGGCCTGGCGCCGCTGTCCGACGACCGGCCGCTGCGCGAGCCGGACGAGCCGGTGCGGGTGTCTCCGTCGCGGATCGAGGCGTTCGCCACGTGCGAGCTGCGCTGGCTGCTGGAGAGCGTCGGCGGCCGGTCCGCCGCGTCGGCCAGCCAGTCTCTGGGCATGCTGGTGCACGAGTTGGCCGCGCTCACCGGGCTGGCCGAGCTCGCCGGCGCCGCGGCGCTCGGCGAGGAGGAGCTGGCCCGGCGCCTGGACGAGGCCTGGGGCACGCTCGACTTCGGTGGCCCGTGGTACGGCCGCAAGGAGCGGGACCGGGCCGGCGGCATGCTGCGGCGGTTCCTCGACTGGCTCGCCGACAGCCGCGGCGCGCACGAGCTGGTCGGCGTGGAGGAGCCGTTCGAGGTCGCGATCGGCCCGGCGCAGCTGCACGGCCGGGTCGACCGGCTGGAGCGCGACCGGGACGGCCGGCTGCTGGTGGTCGACTTGAAGACCGGCAAGTCCGCGCCCACCGACAGCGAGGTCGACCGGCATCCGCAGCTGGGCGCGTACCAGGCCGCGGTCGAGGCCGGCGCGTTCGCCAGCGGGCCGCCGGTGCCGGAGGTGGTCGTGGTCGAGCCGGCGGCCACGCCGCGGTCGGCCGAGCTGCGCCGGAAGCTGGCGACGCCGCCGGGCCCGGGCGCGGCGCTGGCCGGGGCCGCCGGCGGGGCGATGCTCGTACAGCTGGGGAGCACGGCGCGCAAGGCGCGGGTGCAGCGGCAGCCGGCGCTGTCCGACGCGGACTCGCCGAGCTGGGCGCGTGAGCTGGTGGTCGAGGTGGCCGGGCGGATGGCCGGGTCGGCGTTCACCGCGATGGCCAACAACCGCTGCGACGCCTGCCCGGTGCGCGGCAGCTGCCCTATCCGTACCGAGGGCCGGCAGGTGACCCAGTGACGACCGCGCTGGACCGGGACCTCCGGCTGGAGCCGGCCGAGCTGGCCGACCTGCTCGGGCTGCGGCGACCCACCGATGAGCAGGCCGCGGTGATCGCCGCGCCGCTCGGGCCGGGCGTGGTGATCGCCGGCGCCGGCTCGGGCAAGACCGAGACGATGGCCGCCCGGGTCAGCTGGCTGGTGGCGAACGGCATGGTCAGCCCCGACGGCGTGCTCGGTCTCACGTTCACCCGCAAGGCGGCCGGGGAGCTGGCGCAGCGCGTCCGGCTGCGGTTGGCCCAGCTGCGCGATCGGGACGTGCTGCCGCCGGGCCGGCGGGCCGAGCTGCTGGCCGGCGAGCCGACCGTGCTCACGTACCACGCCTACGCGGCCCGGATCGTCGCCGAGCACGCGCTGCGGGTGCCGGTCGAGCCGACCGTGCGGCTGCTGTCGGAGGCGATGACCTGGCAGCTGGCCGAGCAGGTGGTCCGCGGGTACGACGGCGATCTGCCGAACGTGGGCTGGACCCCGCCGACCGTGACCGACGCGGTGCTGGCGCTGGCCGGCGAGCTGGCCGAACACCTGCGCGAGCCGGCCGAGCTGAGCGCCTGGACCGCGCGGCTGGACGCCGCGATCCGGGCGCTGCCGCGGGGCCGCGGCCAGCGCGGCGACTATCCGGCCAAGCTGCGCGACATGCTCGGCACGCAGGCCGCCCGGGTCGAGCTGCTGTCGCTGGTCGAGCAGTACCTGGCCCGCAAGCGCGGCCGGGACGCGATGGACTTCGGCGACCAGATGTCACTTGCCGCCCGGATCGCGGACCGGTTCGGCGAGGTCGGCCGGCTGGAGCGGGCCCGCTACCAGGTCGTGCTGCTGGACGAGTACCAGGACACCGGGCACGCGCAGCGGGTGCTGCTGCGCGCCCTGTACGGCGGCGGCCACCCGGTGACCGCGGTCGGTGACCCGTGCCAGTCGATCTACGGCTGGCGTGGGGCCTCGGCCGGCAACCTGACGCGGTTTCCCGCCGACTTCCCGGACCGTGCCGGCGCGGTGGCGCGGGCCTACCCGCTGACCACCAGCTTCCGGAACGGCGCCGACATCCTCACGGTGGCCAACGAGATCGCCGAGCCGTTGCGGGCGGAGCGGCTGGAGGTCCCCCGGTTGCGGCCGGCGGCCGGCGCGCCGGGCGGGGAGGTACGGGTCGCGCTGCACCCGACCGCGGCGGACGAGGCGGAGTGGCTGGCCGACGAGGTGGCCGCGCGTTGGATCGCCGGGCCGGACGGGCTGCACCCGACCGCGGCCGTACTGGTCCGGCGGCGGGCGCAGATCCCGAGGCTGGAGCGGGCGCTGCGGGCGCGGGGCCTGCCGGTCGAGGTGGTCGGGCTCGGTGGCCTGCTCGACACGCCCGAGGTCGCGGACGTGGTGGCGACGCTCGCGATGCTGGCCGACCCGACCGCCGGGGACGCGCTGATCCGGCTGCTGACCGGCGCCCGCTGGCGGATCGGCGCCCGCGACCTGGCCGCGCTCGGTCGCCGCGCCGCCGCGCTCGCCGCCGCCCGCCGGGCCGATCCCGCTGACCCCGCTGACCCCTCCGGCTCCGCCGGGTCGGCCGGCTCGGCCGGCCCCGCCGGCCCTGTCGGCTCGGCCGGCCCCGCCGGCTCGGCCGGCCCCGCCGGCTCGGCCGACTTCCCGGCCTCGGCGGACGGAGCGGCCGGGCGCAGGGTGACCGCCGCGCCGGGCGGGTCGGCGGGGCCCGGGGATGCCGGGCCGGCCGCCGTCGTCCAGCCGGACTCCGTTGAGGACGGCAGCATCGTCGAGGCGCTGGACTCGCCCGGGAACCCGGACCGGTACTCGCCGACCGGGTACGCCCGGTTGACC
>JBBWZH010000196.1:0-2706 GCA_039648995.1 Mycobacteriales bacterium | reverse complement strand
GTGGGGCGGACGGGACTCGAACCCGTGACCGATCGATTATGAGTCGACTGCTCTAACCGGCTGAGCTACCGCCCCGCGGTCAGGTTACCGGGTCGAGATGTGGCAATGGTGTCGCAATGTGTGACGGGGTCGGGGGAGTCCTGTCATCCGGTTGATGCTGGTCGGAGGGCCTGCTCGCATGCGAACATATGTTCGAATACGTGCAGGTGGGTCGGGGGGTCCAGTGGGCGAGCAGGCGGAGTACGTGCCGATCGTGCGGGAGCCGGACGTACGCCGGATGACCGTGGCGGCGCGGGCCGTGCTGGATGAGTTCGATCGGGTGCGGGATCTGGTCGGGCACCGGCCGGAGATCCTGGCCTACCTGTACGCGGGGAGCGCGGTGCGGTCCGATGACGATCACGGGCGGGGCTCGGGGCTGGTCGTGCAGGCCGACGAGATGCGGTGGTCGGAGCTGGAGGAGTTGGTCCGGCTCGCCGAGGCGCAGTTGGCGTCGGGCCGGCACGCGGGCCTCGGCCACTGGCACCCGGATTGCCGTGACTGCCAGGCGGTGCTGGCGATCGCCCGCATCCGCGCCCGCTACCGCTACCGCACGATCGGCACCGACCGCTCGCTCGACCCGCGATCTCAACCGGCCGGCGGCGGACCGGGCGGTCCGGGCGGTCCGGGCGGCAGCCGACCATCCGGCACCCCTCCACCCTCCACCCGGCCGGCTGGCGATCGGCCGGTGGGCGAGGCTGGCGGCGGGCCACCTGGCCCGGTAGGCGGCCGCCCGCCTGGCGATCGGCCGGTGGGCGGGGGCGACGGGGGTGGTGGACGGGCAGGTGGGCCGGCTAGTGGGGCGGGACTCCCTGGGGAAGGCGGAACAGCGAACCCGGGTCGAGGGCCGCCTTGATCCGGACCAGGCGGTCGTAGTTCCGGCCGTAGTAGGCGCGTTGCCAGGTGGTGAGCGCGGGGTCGGCGTAGTTCTGGTAGGCCTCGCCGTTCGCGTATGGGGCGAGCGTGGCGTGGAAGCCGGCCAGCCAGCGTTGCTGCGCGGCGATGGCGGTGGTCGAGGCGCTGCCGGCCCAGGTGGTCGTCAGTTGGGCGACGAACAGCGAGTCGCGGTGGACGAAGGCGGTCGCGTCCGGGGCGACCCGGTTGATCGCGCCGCCCATCGCGTCCATCGAGATGCCGCCCTCGCCGCCACCGCCGATGCTGCCGCGGGCGGCGACGCCGCGCACGATCGCGGCCAGACCGGCGGCCGGCACCGGGCGGCTGACGAAGTGCGAGGTGGCCGCTTCCGCCTCCCGGCGTAGCTGGCCGCCGGCGAACTGGTCGGGCAGGTGGCACTGGGGCACGGTCATCCCGGCGCAGCCGGCCTCGGTCAGCATCGCGGTCAGGTACGGCTGGGTGCGTACCGAGGTACTGATCGGGTCGCTGCCGACGCGGCCGACCAGCGCGTCCAGCAGCGGCTGCAGCGCCGACCGGGTGCCGACGTACGCTCCGGCGGCGAACGCGGTCGGGGTGCTCCGGTCACCGCCGGCGAGCAGCTTGCAGGTGGACCACAGCGGGTCCGGCGCGGCCGGCGCCCAGTGCTGCCAGCCGTCCACCACCTGCGCGGCCCGCGACCACGGCCAGCCGAGGTAGAACAGCGTGACCGTCGGGGCGGGCCGGGTGCGGTAGCGGAACGAGGTGGCGACGCCGAAGTTGCCGCCGCCCCCGCCGCCGCAGGCCCAGAACAGGTCGGGCTCGCGGCGCGCGTCGCAGTCGCGGATCCGGCCGTCCGCCGTCACCACCTGGGCGGCGACGAGGTTGTCGCTGGCGAGCCCGTACGCGCGGCCGACCACGCCGATGCCGCCGCCGAGGGTGAGCCCGGCCAGCCCGACCGTCGGGCAGGAGCCGGCCGGCACCGCGACGCCGTGCCCGGCCAGCGCGCCGTAGAAATCGGCGTGCCGGATGCCGGCGCCGACGGTGGCGGTACCGGACGCGGGGTCCACGGTGACCGCGTGCATGCCGGTCACGTCGACGACGAGGCCGGGGCCGGACGACCAGCCGGCGTAGCTGTGCCCGCCGGCGCGCGCGGTCACGGGGACGCCGTACCGGGCGGCGAACGTCAGGCACTGGCGCACGTCGGCGGGGTTGGCGCAGTAGGCGACCGCGGCCGGGCGCAGGCTGTCAAACCGTGGGTTGAACAGCCGCCGGGCCGTGTCGTAGCCGGCGTCCCCGGGGCGGACGAGGCGGCCGGCGAGGTCGCGGCCGAGGGCGGTCCAGTCGGCCGGGCCGGCGGTGGCCCGCGGCGTCGGCGTCGGGCTCGGTCGCGGCGAGGTGGCCGGGGGAGTGGTCGGCGTCCGGCTCGCGGCGGCGGGCGGGGTCGCGGTGTGCCGGGTGCACGCCTCGACCAGCCCGGCCGTGGTGGCGGCCGCGGCGAGCCGGAGGACGGCCCTGCGCTGCATCGGCCCAGTCTCACCCACGCCCGGCGGCCCGTCCTGCCCAGGTTCTACGGGCGGCGGAGCAGCCCGCGAGGGAATGGCGGCGATGGGTAACCGTCGCGGACATCACGGTGCGGCGTAGTCATCACATCGGGTGGCGCGGGGCGGGCCGGACCGTGCACAATGCACCAACACGGACGATCACCGGGCTGAGGCCGCTGGGGAAGGCGTACCTCGTCGGACCGGAGGCGACCGTGGCAGCAACTCGTGGCGTCGTATACGTCCACTCGTGCCCGCC
>JBBWZH010000703.1:0-3921 GCA_039648995.1 Mycobacteriales bacterium | reverse complement strand
AGCCCGGCCAGCCACCGCGCACCGTCCGCCCCGAAAGCGCCCCGGACGTTGCGCACAAACGCCACCGGCAGCTCAGCCGCCACGCTGTGCCGGCTCATCGTCTGGGCGGGCGCCGTTGTCCGGGTCGGCCGGGTCGCCTGCGGCGGGCGGTGTCGGTGGGGTGGGTGCCGCCGTCATCCGGGCAGGCCCAGGTCGCCGGTGAGGTAGCGCTGGAGGGTCGGGGCGACGGCGGCGACCACCGTGTCCGGGTCGGCCGAGGCCAGCGGCTCGACGCGGATCACGTACCGGATCAGCACCAGGCCGGCCAGCTGGCTGCCGACGAGCGCCGCCCGCAGCCGGGGCTGCGGCAGCTGCACCGCGGCCGCGACCCGGCCGAGCAGCTGCTCGGTGACGAACTCGCGGAACATCCGGGCCGAGTCCTCGTGGCTGACCGCCGACCGCAGCAGCGTGATGAACGGGTTGCGGTCGGCGGCCGATCCGAACACGGACAGGAAGAACCGCAGCAGCCGCTCGCCGATGCCGTCCAGCCCGCCGGCGAGCAGCACCGGCAGCACCACCTCGGCGTCGAACGGCAGCTCCATCGCGGCCTGGAACAGCCCGGCCTTGCTGCCGAAGAAGTGCCGCACCATGCCCGGGTCGACGCCGGCGTCCGCGGCGATCATCCGCAGCGAGGCGGCGTCGTACCCGCGTGCGGCGAACGTCCGCCGGGCCGCCTCCAGCACCGCCTCCCGGGTGTTCCCCTGCCCCGGCGGCCGGCCGGCCCGCCGCCCCCGCCGACCCACCCCGTCAGTGTCGCGGCCGTCCCGGCTCCCCGTGCCGGCCGGGGCGTCGGGTGTCTCGGTGGGCTGGGTCACGGGGTGCGGCGGCGCAGCGTGGCAGCGCCGAGGGCGAGGGCGGCCACGATGCAGCAGAGCACGATCAGGGCGTCTGTGGCCATCGCCCCGGTGACCGCGGTGGCGGTGCGGGCCTCGGTGAGCGCGTCCACCGCGTAGGTCAGCGGCAGCACGTCGCTGGCCCAGCGCAACACCGTGCTCATCTGCTCCGGCGGCGCCAGCAGCCCGCAGAGCAGCACCTGGGGGAGTACCGCGGCCGGCAGGAACTGCACCGCCTGGAACTCGGTGCTGGCGAACGCGGAGAGGAACAGCCCGAGCGCCATCCCGAGCAGCGCGTTGATCACCGCGAGCCCGACCACCACGCTGACGCCGGCGGACACGGTCAGCCCGAGCGGGCCGATCGCCACCGCCGCGGCGATGCCGGCCTGGGCCAGGGCGACCAGCCCGAACGCCAGCGCGTAGCCGGCCAGCAGGTCGAGCTTGCGCAGCGGGGTGGTGAGCAGCCGCTCCAGCGTCCCGCTGGTCCGCTCCCGGACCATCGCGATCGAGGTCACCAGGAACATCGTCACGAACGGGAACAGCCCGAGCATGATGGGGCCGATCCGGTCGAAGACCGGCGGGGCGGACTGGTACACGTACTTGAACAGGGTCAGCAGGGCGACCGGCACCACCAGCAGCAGCGCGACGGTGCGCCGGTCGTGCCGCAGCTGGCTGAGCACCCGTGCCGCGGTGGCCAGCATCGGCCGGGTTGTCATCGAGCCACCTCCGCGTGTTCGGCCCCGCCACCGAGTTCGATCAGCCGCAGGAACGCTTCTTCCAGATCATCCTTGCCGGTGGCCGAGCGGATCTCGGCCGGGGTCCCGTCCGCGATGATCCGGCCCTCCCGGAGCAGCAGCAGCCGCTGGCAGCGACCGGCCTCGTCCATCACGTGGCTGGAGATCAGCAGGGTGGTGCCGGCAGCGGCGAGCTCGGCGAACAGCACCCAGAGGTCGCGGCGCAGCACCGGGTCGAGGCCGACGGTCGGCTCGTCCAGCACCAGCAGGTCCGGCCGGCCGAGCAGGCCGCAGGCCAGCGAGACCCGGGCGGCCTGGCCGCCGGACATCCGGCCGACCAGCAGGTCGACCTGGCCACCGAGCCCGACATCACGCAATGCCTCGTCCGCCGCGGCCGCCGGGACCCCCGCCAGCGCGGCGAAGTAGTGCGCGTTACCGCGCGCGGTGAGGTCCCGGTAGACGGACAGTTCCTGGGTCGTGTAGCCGACCCGGCGCCGCAGCCGGGCCGAGCCCGCCGGCTGGCCGAGCACGCTGACCGTGCCGCCGGTCACCCGCTGCACGCCGACGATCGCGCGCAGCAGCGTGCTCTTGCCGCCACCGCTGGGCCCCAGCAGGCCGGTCACCGAGCCGGTCGGCACCGTGCAGTCGATGCCGTGCAGGACCCGCCGGCCGCCCCGGTCGACCACCAGCCCGGACACCTCGATCGCGTTCATATCAATTCCTCGTCTGTAGAACTCCACATACGAAGAATATGGCACGCCACCCGCCGGCCGGCAACCCGTGGCCGTCCGCCCGGTTCACAGCCGGGACACAGCCGGGGCACAGTGATCGCTCAGCGCGCTCAGTGACGATCCTTGCGACGGCGCCGGTCACACCGGCGTGATTACGTGGCAGGGTGACGGTCGGGAGGCAACATGAACGGGGGGAGCAGCTCAGCGACCCAGGTCCGGCGACGGGTGCTCGTCGTGGACGACGAGGAGAACGTCGCGCACCTGGTCGCGTCCGCCCTGCGCTTCGACGGCTTCGAGGCGATCACCGCCGACAGCGGCTCCAGCGCGCTGGCCGCGGTGGCTGAGCACACCCCGGACCTGGTCGTGCTCGACATCATGCTCGGCGACCTGGACGGCATGGAGGTGCTGCGCCGGCTCCGCAACGGCGGCTCGGACGTGCCGGTCGTCTTCCTCACCGCCCGCGACGCCGGCGAGCACCGCATCTCCGGCCTGCGCGCCGGCGCCGACGACTACGTGGTGAAGCCGTTCAGCGTGGAGGAACTGCTGGCCCGGGTACATGCCGTGCTGCGCCGCACCGCGCCGCCGGTGCGCACCTCGACGTCCGTCCTGCAGGTCAGCGACCTCGAACTGGACGAGGACACCCGGGAGGTGCACCGCGCCGGCGCCGAGATCACGCTGACCCCGACCGAGTTCGAGCTGCTGCGCTACCTGATGCGCAACGAGCGGGTCGTGCTGTCCAAGTCGCAGATCCTGGAGCGGGTCTGGAAGTACGACTTCCAGGGCAAGTCCAACATCGTGGAGCTGTACGTCGGGTACCTGCGGCGCAAGGTCGACGCGGTCGAGCCGCACCTGATCCACACCATCCGCGGGGTGGGTTACGTGATCCGCGCGCCGCGATGAGGCTCCGTACCCGCTCCCTGCGCACCCGCCTGATCGCGCTCGCCGTCGCCCTCGTGGCTTTCGGCGTGCTCGCCACCGGCATCGCCACATACATCGCCCTGCAGGGATTCCTTTACCAGCGGCTGGATGACGACATCAGGTCGAGCGACGGCATGCCGGTGGCGCCGTGTTTCGCCCCAGGCCGGTTTCGGCAGCCACAGCCACCGCCGGGTATCGCCGTCGACATCCTGGGCAGCGACGGGCTGCCGGTGAACGAGGCGTGCCTGAGCGGTCCGGCGGTGCCTCAGCTCAAAGTGACCAGCAGCGATCTCCAGAAGTTGGTCGCCAATGTCGGCCGGCCGATGACGGTCAAGACGGCCACCGGCGAGGCGCGGGCCATTGCCGTCAACGCCAGCACCCGAGACGCGAACGATTCTCCGGAGGGCTTCTACCTCGTCTTCGGCAAGTCGACCAGGGACGTCTCCGACACCCTGGGGAAGCTGCTGTGGTTGGAGCTGATAGCCGGAGCGACCGCCGTGGCCGCAGTGGTCGGGCTGGGCACGGTGGGCGTGCGACTGGGGCTGAGGCCGCTGGACAGGGTGACGCGGACGGCGCGGGCGGTGGCGGCGGAACTGTCGCCGGACGGCAGCGGGCTGGACCGGCGGGTCGAGGTGATCGACCCGGACACCGAGGTCGGCCAGCTGG
>JBBWZH010000186.1:0-6691 GCA_039648995.1 Mycobacteriales bacterium | reverse complement strand
TCGTGAAATCCTTCCTCATCCGGTGCCCCAACGGCACTGTCTCGACACGCGGGTAGCCGGATACACCGGTGAGATGGCGATTCCCACGAGACTGACCAGGGAGTACGTAATACGCCACCCGCTGGTCAGCGCGGGCATGGCGTTCGTCGGGCACGAGGACCTCGCGGCCGCGGTGTCGGCGCGGCCAGCACGCCGGACCACGTTGCCGCCTGCGTGGAACTCCGGGTCCCGCTGGTCGTCTTCCACCACGACGTTCCTCCCCTCGGGGCACTGGACGGCTGAGCAACACCCCCAGGGCGATCCCGTCAGCCGGAGGTCGCGACGGGGTCGTGACCGCCTCGAAGATCCGTCAGTACGCAGTCGGCGCAGACGGCTTCGCGGGTGTCGGACAGGCGGTAGATCAGGCAGCAACTGCGGCGGCGGAACGACGGGCCGGAGCGCAGCTCTCCGTCCTCGATCCGGGGATCGGACAGGATGGTGTCCGCCGCGTCGCGGGCGGCGGTGGCACGGTCGGGACGGGTAACCGCGACGAGCCGGGCGGCGCTGTTGGCCGCTGAGGCGACGTTGCCCCACAGGACGCGGGGCGCGACGGGGAAGCGGTCGGCCGTCGCGGCGGTGAGCAGGTCGACCAGTGAGCCGGAGCCAGGAACGGGGCCAGCACCGTTGTTGGCCACCGAGAGCGGGAACGGTCCGCCGAGCCGGTCCTGCCACCAGACGTCGCCGGGGCCGACGGCGAGGTGACCGAACCCGAGGGCGACGGCCGCGATCCTGGGTGCCAGCAGGCGGGCGACCAGGCCCAGCTGCGCCACCGAGGTGGCGACTCGCGGGTCGATGTCGTCCACCGGCCGGCCGGCGCCGCCGGCGAGGGCCACCCGTACCGCACGCACCCGCGCCTCCAGCCGCTCGGGCCGGTCGACCAGTTCGCTGAGCGGCCGCCACGGCGAGCGCGCCACCGCGAGCGGGCCGTGGGTCTCGACGGCGAAGAACGGACCCAGTGCGGCCAGCGCGGCGGCAGGTTCGGCGGCTATCGCCTACACCTGCTCGTGCGCGACCAGGGCGGGGCCGGCCGTGGCTCCGGCGTTGCCCCTACCGGAGATGAACCGCTCCACCAGGGCGCCGAGCACCAGGGCGATGGTGGTCCAGACGAGCAGCTGGTCGAGCAGCGAGTACCAGCGGAACCTCCACAGCACGTCGGCGTCGAAGCCCGGGTAGACGAGCTGTCCCGGTGCGAAGGTCCTGCCGCCGACCACCAGCGGCGTCGACAGGATGTTGGTGATCGGCTGCGGCGTCTCGGTGGCGGCCCGCGCGTACCCGAACTGGTCGGCGTGCGCGACGTTGGCCGACAGGTCGCCCAGCGAGGGCAGCAGACCGAGGATCACGCCGTACCCGACGAGGAACGCGACCGCGGAGAGCAGGACCGCCCGGAACATGCCGACGCGGGGCAGCAGCTTGCGGGCGAGGACGACCGCGAGTCCCAGCAGGACCAGGGAGACGCCGACCATCGCCAGGTAGAGGTGCGTGCGCGTGGTGATGGTGACATCATGCCCGATCGCCGGTGGGTTGGCCGGGTACTTGACGAACGGCAGCAGGTACACGCCGAGGAAGCCGAATCCGGCGATCGTCCACACCAGAGCCTGCGGACGGACCTGGAAGCGGCCGTGCAGCACCAGGTAGGCGACCGCGACCAGCGCGCCCATCGCGGCGGAAAAGGCGATGATGCCGGAGGCGGCACCGACCGTGGACTGGATGGTGCGGCTGAAGACCTCCGGCCCGTCCGGGGTGACGGCACGGCCGGCCGCCTTGTTCAGCGCGGCGAGGGCGTCGTCACGGCCGGACTCGTAGTCGATGGCCCTGTCGATGACGGGCTCGGCGAAGATGCGGGCGAAGACGAAGCCGAGGAGGCCGGCGAGGAGGCCGGACAGGGCTCCGCGCCCGATGACGCGGATCTCCATCGGTGTCCCCGCTCAGTGGCAGGGGAAGCCGAGGACGTGGCGCGAGTCGTGCACCCACTCGTGGATCACCATCGTCTTGCCGAAGACCGAGGTCATTCCCTCGTCGACACCCACCAGGTAGTAGAGCGCCGCGGCGAGGAAGATCGTGATGCCCAGGATGAGCGCGACGCGGCCCCTGGAGATCGCCTCGGGGGAAACGCGGGGTACCGGGCTGCTTCCCGGCATCGGCATGCTCGTCATGTCACGGCCTCCTTCGGGGATTGTGCGTCCCCATCGCGGATCGGCGTCATGACGGCCAAGTATCTGACTCACCCGGGGCAGCGTGCCCCGGGCTCACAGTGGCGCAACCGTGCCGGATTCTCACCGGCTTCCTCGCGCCGTCATTTCTCGTGAGGCTACGGGTACGACGGATCGACGGTCAAGCTCACCGGTCCTCGAGGTCGCCCTCGGTGTCCAGGTAGACCTGCCGCAGTTCGGCGAGGGTCCGCGGGTCCGGCGCGTTCCACAGCTTGCGGTCGGCGGCCTCCAGCAGCCGCTCGGCGATGCCGTGCAGCGCCCACGGATTGGCGCGGTGGAAGAACTCACGCAGCTGCTCGTCGCGGACGTACGTGTCGGCGAGCTTCTCGTACATCCAGTCCTCGACCACCTGTGCGGTGGCGTCGTAGCCGAACAGGTAGTCGACGGTCGCGGCCAGCTCGAAGGCGCCCTTGTACCCGTGCCGCTTCATCGCCTCGACCCAGCGGGGGTTCACCACCCGGGCCCGGAACACCCGGGCGGTCTCCTCGGCCAGCGACCGGGTGCGGACCGTGTCCGGTCGGGTCGAGTCACCGATGTAGGCGCGCGGCGCCCGGCCGGTCAGCGCCCGGACGGTGGCGATCATCCCGCCGTGGTACTGGAAGTAGTCGTCCGAGTCGGCGATGTCGTGTTCGAGCGTGTCGGTGTTGTGCGCGGCCACCGCGATGCGCCGGTAGGCGGTCTCCATGTCGGCGCGCGCCTGCCGGCCGTCCAGGTCGCGGCCGTAGGCGAAGCCGCCCCAGGCGGCGTAGACCTCGGCGAGGTCGGCGTCGTCGCGCCAGTTGCGGGCGTCGATCAGCGGCAGCAGCCCCGCCCCGTACGCGCCCGGCTTGGAGCCGAAGATCCGCGTCGTGGCACGGCGTTCATCACCGTGCGCGGCGAGGTCGGCCTGCGCGTGACGGCGGACGTGGTTGCGGTCGGCGGGTTCGTCCAGCCCGGCGACCAGCCGGACCGCGTCGTCGAGCATCGTGACGACGTGCGGGAAGGCGTCCCGGAAGAACCCGCTGATGCGGACGGTGACGTCGATGCGGGGCCGCCCCAGGTCGGCCAGCGGGACCGGTTCCAGCGCGGTGACGCGACGCGACGCCTCGTCCCAGACCGGCCGGACCCCCAGCAGCGCCAGGACCTCGGCCACGTCGTCGCCGGAGGTGCGCATCGCGGCGGTGCCCCAGACCGACAGCCCGACCGACTCGGGGTACCCGCCGGTGTCGGCCAGGTGCCGCGCCAGCAGGGAGTCGGCCATCGCCTGCCCGGTCTCCCAGGCCAGCCGGGACGGCACGGCACGCGGGTCAACGGAGTAGAAGTTGCGGCCGGTCGGCAGCACGTTGACCAGCCCGCGCAGCGGGGAGCCGCTCGGGCCCGCCGGGATGAAGCCGCCGTCGAGCGCGTGCAGGACGCGGCCCAGCTCGTCGGTGGTGCCGGCCAGCCGGGGCACGACCTCGGTGGCGGCGAACGTGAGCACGTCGGCGACCGCCGGGGTGCCGTCGCCGAGCGTGGCCACCACGGTCGGCACCGCGGACGGGTCCCAGCCCGCGGTCTCCATCGCCTCGACGAGCGCGCGGGCGCGTGCCTCGACCGCGTCGGCGGCGGACCGGTCGTCGGAGCGCTCGACATAGCCGAGCGCCTCGCGCAGCCCGGGCAGCGTCCGGGCCCGCCCGCCCCACACCTGCCGCGCCCGCAGGATCGCCAGGACCAGGTCGACCCGGGCCGGCCCGGTCGGCGCGACGCCCAGTACGTGCAGCCCGTCGCGGATCTGCGCGTCCTTGATCTCGCAGAGCCAGCCGTCCACGTGCAGCAGGAAGCCGTCGAACTCCGCGTCGTGCGGCCGGTCCGTCAGACCGAGGTCGTGGTCGAGCTTGGCGGCCTGGATCAGCGTCCAGATCTGGGCCCGGATGGCGGGCAGCTTCGCCGGGTCCAGCGCGGCGATCTGGGCGTGCTCGTCCATCAGCTGTTCGAGCCGGGCGATGTCGCCGTAGCTGTCGGCCCGGGCCATCGGCGGCACCAGGTGGTCGACCAGCGTCGCGTGCACGCGGCGCTTGGCCTGGGTGCCCTCGCCCGGATCGTTGACCAGGAACGGGTAGACCAGCGGGATGTCGCCGATCGCGGCGTCGGCGGCACAGCCGGCGGACAGCCCGACCGTCTTGCCGGGCAACCATTCCAGGTTACCGTGCTTGCCGACGTGGACGACGGCGTGCGCGCCGAACTGGTCGCGCAGCCACCGGTAGGCGGCCAGGTAGTGGTGGCTGGGCGGCAGATCCGGGTCGTGGTAGATCGCGATGGGGTGCGCGCCGAAACCGCGGGGCGGCTGCACCATCACCACCACGTTGCCGGCCCGCAGCGCGGCCAGCACGATCTCGCCGTCCGGGGTGTGGCTGCGGTCGACGAACAGCTCCCCCGGCGCCGGCCCCCAGTGCTCGACCACCGCGGCGCGCAGGTCGGGGTCGAGGGTGTCGAACCAGGCGCGGTAGTCGGCCGCGGCGATGCGGACCGGGTTGCCGGCGAGCTGTTGCTCGGTGAGCCAACTCTCGTCCTGCCCGCCGGCAGCGATGAGCGCGTGGATGAGCGCGTCGCCGTCCTGCTCGGCGACCCCGGGCAGGTCACCGACGTGGTAGCCGGCGTCGCGCAGCGCGGCGAGCAGCCGGACGGTCGAGGCCGGGGTGTCCAGGCCGACGGCGTTGCCGATGCGGGCGTGCTTGGTCGGGTAGGCCGACAGCATGATCACGATGCGCCGCCCGGCGGGCGGCACGTGCCGCAGCCGGGCGTGCTTGACCGCGATGCCGGCCACCCGGGCGGCGCGCTCCGGGTCGGGCACGTAGCGGGTGAGCCCGTCCGGCCCGACCTCCTTGAAGGAGAACGGGACCGTGATGAGCCGGCCGTCGAACTCGGGGATCGCCACCTGGGTCGCGGCATCCAGCGGGGTGAGTCCCTCGGCGCTGTCCGCCCACTGCGCGCGGGAACCGGTCAGGCACAGTCCCTGCAGGATCGGCACGTCCAGTCCGGCCAGGGCGCCGACGTCCCAGTCCTCGTCGTTGCCGCCGGCGCCGACCGCGGCCGGCAGCGTGCCGCCCGCGGCGAGCACGGTCACCACGATGGCGTCCGCCGCGCGCAGCGTGTCGATCAACGCCGGTTCGGCCGACCGCAGTGACGAGCAGAACACCGGCAGCGCGCGCCCGCCGGCCACCTCGACGGCGTCGGCGAGGGCGTGCACGAAGTCGGTGTTGCCGGCCAGCTGGTGGGCGCGGTAGTAGAGCACCGCGACGACGGGTTCACCGCCGTCCGGTCGGGCCGGACGCTCCAGCAGCCCCCAGGTCGGCGTGGCGACCGGCGGCTCGAAGCCCTCACCGGTCAGGGCGATCGCGTCGGACAGGAACCGGGCGAGCTGGCGCAGGTTCTCCGGACCACCGTGGGCGAGGTAGGCGTGCGCCTCGGCGACGATGCCGCCCTCGACCGTCGACAGCCGCATCAGTTCGGCGTCGGGCGCGGCCTCCCCACCGAGCACGACCGCCGGTACGCCGGAGTCCAGGACCCGACCCAGCCCCTCCTCCCAGGCCCGCTGCCCACCGAGGATGCGCACCACGACCGCGGTGGCCCCGGCCAGCAGGGCGGGCAGCTCGTCGAGGTCGAGCCGGGCGGGATTGCCGAGGCGGTAGCCGGCGTGGCTGGCCCGGGCCGACAGCAGGTCGGTGTCGGAGGTGGACAGCAGGACGATCATGGTGGCTCCTGACCGGGGTCCGCGCCCCAGCGGTGAGGGATGGGCCGTCGGCAACGGACAGTTCCTGACTCACGACACTTCGTCGCTCACAGTGGCGGGACCGTGCCGGGCTCTCACCGGCTTCCTGGCTCCGCTGCCGAGTCGTACCGGTCCAGCCTCGCACACCCGCCGCCGGCCCCCCGCGCGACGCCGGTCGGGGCCGGTCACGACGGTGGTGTCGTAGCATCGGCGGCCATGGGGACCCCTCGGCACTCGGGCGACGACGCCTGTCCGGGCGTGCTGCGCCTGCTGGACGCCGCGGACGGCGGCCTGGCCCGGGTGCGGGTGGTGGGTGGTTTCCTGACCGGGCGCGCGTTGTCGACCCTCGCCGACGCGGCCGACGAGCTGGGCGACGGGCGCGCCGAGCTCACCTCGCGGGGCAACGTCCAGCTCCGCGGCCTGGCCGCCGGTGCCGGTGCCGAACTCGGTGCCCGGCTGCACGCCGCCGGGCTCTGGCCGTCCCGGTCCCACGAACGGGTGCGCAACATCGTCGCCAGCCCGCTGGCCGGGCTGGACCGGGGCCGCGACCTCAGCGGTCTGGTGCACGCCCTCGACGAGGCGCTGTGCGCCACGCCGCGGCTGACCGAGCTGTCCGGCCGTTTCCTGTTCGCCGTCGACGACGGCCGCGGCGACGTCGCCCACCTCAACGCGGACGTCCTGATCCAGGCCAGCGGAAACCCGGGCGACGCGAACC
>JBBWZH010000174.1:0-6840 GCA_039648995.1 Mycobacteriales bacterium | reverse complement strand
ACAAAGCAGCCGGAAGACGAGAAGTCCAGCATCTCAGCCGGCGCGGCTTCCTGACCGCGTCGGCTGGTCTGGCGGTAGCGGCCTCGGCGGCGACGTACGTCGGACCGCTGGCCCCCGCCGCGCTGGCCGACGACCGTAACAAGCACGGCCACCCCCACGATCACGACCGCCGGCTCACCGTGGCCCCGGAGCGCCGCGGCATCATCCTGTACACCGTGCGCGACGTGATCAGCCGCGCACCGAACCCGGGCGCCGGCCTCAACGGCGGCTTCCGGTACGTCCTGGAGCAGCTGTCCGGGATGGGTTACCAGGAGGTCGAGTTCGCGGGCTACACGCAGAGCACCTCCATCCTCGGCCGGCAGATCACCCCCGCTGAGATCAGGCAACTCCTCGACGACTTCGGACTCAAGGCCAACGGCAGCCACATCAACTTCGACTTCGCCAACCCGGCCAGCTTCGAGGAGCAGCTGGACATCGCCGAGACGCTCGGCATGCCGCACCTGGGCACCGCGTCCATCCCGACCAGCAGCCTCTACAAGTCCGACTGGCAGGCCGCGGCGGACAACTTCAACGCCTTCGGTGAGCGGGCCAGGGCGCGCGGCATCAAGCTCTACCAGCACAACCACCACGCCGAGTACGCGTTCCTGCTGGACACCGGCGCGCTGGACGCCAACGGCAAGCCGACCCGGAGCAGCGGCCTGCGCGGGCTGGAGTACTTCTTCACCCTGGTCGACCCCCGGCTGGTCTGGTTCGAGATGGACATCTACTGGGGGTACGTCGCCCGGCACCGCTACCAGACCTTCACCGACCGGCGGGGGCACATCCGTACCGACATCTTCGACCCGATCCGTACGGTGGAGCAGCACTCCCGCCGTTTCCCGCTCTTCCACGTGAAGGACGGTGTGCCGGCCGACGTTCCGGACGGCTTCACCATGGTCCCGGCCGGCACCGGGGTGGTCCCGCTGCGCCGGCTGCTGAACGCGATCGGTGACCGGGAGTTCCGGCACCCCAACTACGAGCAGGACAACGCGCCCGGCAACGCCGCGAACCCAGGCCAGTCACTGCAGTTCGCGCAGACCAGCTTCACCAACATGGCCAGCTGGCGCCGGGGCTGCTGAGCCCGGCCACCAAGAATCCCGCGGTATCGACCGCTCCCGCGCGCCACTGGCGGGAGCGGCGTACCCGCGCGTGCAGCACTCGACGGGCGCGTCGGCGGCGGGCCCGCACTCCCGCATCCCGCTCCATGGTTTCGAGGAGGGCCCCATGCGTAGGGGCGTGAAACGTAGGAACGCCGTCTCCCTGTTGAGCCTGCTGGGCTTGGTCGGTGCCGGCTTCGCCGGCGTGCTGACCGCACCCGCGGCCGTCGCGGCACCCGCGCCGGCGAGCACGACGCCGGCGAGCACCACGCCGGCCGCCGGCACGGCGACCACCGACAACGTGCACGGCAGCAACGACCACCGGGCGTACCAGGTGCTGGTCTTCGTCGCGGCCAACGACGCCGCCACCAAGGCCGGCGTGGCCGCGATCAAGAAGATCGGCGCGGGCCACCGGTTCACCGTCCAGTCCACACGCGACGCTCGCGTGTTCACCGCGGCGAAGCTGGCGAAGTTCCGCACGGTCGTGTTCCTGAACACGTCCGGCGCGGTGCTGGACGCGACCGAGCAGGCCGCGTTCCAGAAGTACTTCACCGACGGCGGTGGCTTCGTCGGCATCCACTCGGCGATCGAGACCCAGCCGGACTGGCAGTTCCTCACCGACGTGCTCGGCACCCGGGCAGCGAACGCGTCCGCGGTCACCCCGGCCACGATCAAGGTCGCCGACCGCGTGCACCCGGCGAGCGCCAGCCTGCCCGAGTACTGGCGTCGCACCGACGGCTACTACAACTTCACCGGCAACGTCCGCGGCGTCTCGCACGTGCTGGCCACTGTGGACGAGACCACCTACACCGGCGGCACGATGGGCGCCGACCACCCGATCATGTGGTGCAAGGACTACAAGGGCGGCCGGTCGTTCTACACCGGGCTCGGCCAGACGGCCGCGGCGTTCACCGACAGCGCGTTCCAGCGGCACCTGGCCGGCGCGATCGACTGGTCGGCCGGCAAGGGCGACGGCGACTGCGGCGCCACCGTGCTGGCGAACTACCAGATGTCGGTGGTCGCGGCGCCGCCGAACATCGGCGAACCGATCGAGATCGAGGTGCTGCCGGACGGGCGGGTGCTGCAGACGACGCGGCCCGGCCAGGTGCGGCTGCACGACCCGAACACCGGCAGCACCACCGTGCTCGCCACGATCCCGGTCTACAACCACGACGAGGACGGCCTCTACGGCGGCGCGATCGACCCGAACTTCACCGCCGACCACTGGGTCTACCTGTACTACGCGCCGCCACTGTCCACACCGGCGGACGACCCGGCGACGCCCGCGGTGAACGAGGGAAACTCGCCGACCAGCAGCACCGACCCCAACGCGTGGCTACCGTTCAAGGGCTACAACCAGCTGTCCCGGTTCAAGTACGTGGAAACGCCGACGCCGCACCTGGACCCGGCCAGCGAGCAGCGGATCCTGCAGGTCGGCACCGACCGCGGCGCCTGCTGCCACGTGGCCGGCGAGATCCGGTTCGACTCGCACGGCAACCTGCTGATGGTGACCGGCGACGACACCCCGGCCGGCGGCGGCAACTCCGGCGGCTTCGCCCCGTTCAACGGTGAGCTGACCGTCGCGCCGACCGCGTCCTGCCCGGCGCCCTGCTACAACGCGCCGTACGTGGACGCCCGCCGGTCCGCGGGCAACACGAACGACCTGCGCGGCAAGCTGCTGCGCATCCACGTGCAGCCGGACGGCACGTACACCGTTCCGAAGGGCAACCTGTTCCGGCCCGGCACGTCGCTGACCCGGCCGGAGATCTACGCGATGGGCTTCCGCAACCCGTTCCGGCTGAACCTGGACAGCCACGACGTCGCCTACGTCACCGACTACTCGCCGGATTCCCGTACCCCGCAGGTGTTCCGCGGGCCGCCCGGCACCGGCCGGATGGAGATCGTCCGGCACGCGGCGAACTACGGCTGGCCGTACTGCGTCTCGCCGACGCTGCCGTACTACAAGTGGAACTTCACCACCAGCACACCGCTGGACAACCCGCCGCAGACGTTCGAGTGCGGTAACCCCAACCACGGCCCGGAGAACACCTCGCGGCACAACACCGGGCTCGCGGTCACGCCGCCGCTGACCGCGCCGGACATGTGGTACTCGTACAACGACAACAACGCGCCGACGCCGCTGGGCACCCCGTGCGCGGCGTACTACACGACCGACCCGCCGGGCACCTGCCCGCAGCTGTTCCCGGAGCTCGGCCCCGGCGGCGGGGTCGGCCCGCACGGCGCGGCGCCGTACCACTTCGACCCGAAGAACCCGAACCCGACGAAGTTCCCGGCGTACTACGACGGCTCGATCTTCTTCGGCGAATTCACCCGGGACTACCTGCGCGAGATCAAGCTCGACTCGCACGGGCACATCTTCAAGATCAACAACCTGCTCAACTGCGGCGACGTCTCGGCCGACCGGAAGGTGTTCCCGTTCATCTGCGACGCGCCGATGGACATGCGCTGGGGCCCGGACGGGAACTTCTACCTACTGTCCTATGGGGACGGTTTCTTCCGGGAGAACCCCGACGCGCTGCTGGTGAAGTTCAGCTACGTCAAGGGCCAGCGGGCGCCGATCGCCGCCGTCTCGGCGACCCCGACCAACGGCCGGGCGCCGCTGCCGGTCAGCTTCTCCAGCGCCGGCTCGTCCGATCCGGACCCGGGCGACTCGATCAACTTCGCCTGGGACTTCGACGGCAACGGCACCGTCGACTCCACCGACCCGAACCCGACGTTCACCTACACCAGCAACGGCGTCTTCACCGCCCGGCTGACCGTGACCGACTCCAGCGGCAAGTCGTCGATCGCGAACACCACGATCGAGGTCGGCAACACCGCGCCCACCGTCCACATCAGCACACCGGCGGACGGCGGGATCTTCAACTGGGGCGACACCGTGCCCTGGTCGGTGACCGTGACCGACCCCGAGGACGGCGCGATCGACTGCAGCCGGGTCACCGTCTCGTTCGCGCTCGGCCACGACAACCACGGGCACGGTGAGGGCTCACAGACCGGCTGCTCCGGCGTGATCGAGACCGATCCCGCCGACGCGACCCACGCCAGCGGTTACCTGTACGGCGGCATCACCGCCTCGTACACCGACCTCGGCGCGAACGGCCAGCCGGCGCTCACCACGATCGACCAGCGCATCATCCAGCAGCGGCGGCAGCAGCTGGAGTACGCGGTTGACCAGTCCGGCACGTCGACGGCGTTGACCACCGACCCGACCGGCGGCGACGCCAACCGCACCAGCCTCGACCCGGGTGACTGGGTCGCGGTGAACCGGGTGGTCAACCTGTCCAATGTGGACAGCGTGACGTTCCGGGTGGCCGGTGGCTCGGCCACCACCGCCGGCACGCCGCGCGGTGCCGTCGAGTTCCACCTCGACTCGCCCACCGGGCCGCTGGTGACCACGGCGACGATCAACTCGACCACCGGCGCGAACGACTACGCCAGCCAGACCGTCCCGATCACCGACCCGGGCGGCACCCACCGCCTGTACCTGGTCTTTCAGACCGCCCCCGGCGGGCCGACGACGAACCTGTTCAGCCTGAACTGGATCGAGTTCGGCGGCCCCGGAGTCACCACGCCCTGACCCACCGACCCAACCCAGGACGCCGGGGGCGCCGCAGTGTTGCGGCGCCCCCGGCTTATATTCCCGGCTTCCTGGGACCCCAGGGGTGGTTGTCTACCTGGTGTAGGTCACGACGATCGCGTGGGTGACGCTGTTGAAGTCGATGTAGCCGTTCTGGAACGAGCTGCGCCGGCCGGTTGGGATGGAGACCTCGTTGGTGGTGGGGTAGCCGAGGTGGCTGCGTTCCCAGCCGAGCGAGGCCCACTTCGTCCGGATGCCGCCGTGCACCTCGCGCGAGCCGATCCCGGGCAGGTAGTAGATCGAGCGGTTGCCGGAGAAGTGCTGGCGGGTGCCGCGCTTGTCGGGGTTTGTCGTCTCGTTCCCCAGCGGCAGGCCGTAGCCGGTCGGGCCGCCCAGCGCGAGGTACATGACCAGGTCGCCGCCCCGGACGAACCCGACGCCGGTCGCGGCCGACCAGTACGCGTTGCCGCGCTGGAAGGTGCTGGCCCGGCCACCGGTGACCGCGAGCTCGTCGCTGGTCGGGAAGCCGAAGGTGTCGCGGACGGGCCAGTACTTGGCCAGGATGCCGCCGCCGACCTCGTGCGCGCCGGCCGCCGCCGACCAGATGATCGCGCCGTGCACGTACGGCCGGAACCGGCCGCCGGCCAGGCCGCCGGTGATGTCGACGGTCGGCTCGGTGGCCACGCCGAGCACCCCGGTCGGGCCGCCGAGCTCGGCGTACTTGGCGTCGATCGCGTTCGTGTAGGTGGCGGTCAGCGAGACGTCCGAGGTGGGCGTGGGGAAGGTGTGCGTGGCGGCGCCGCCGTCCGACCAGCCGGTGAGCGTCCACTCCTGCTGAGTCGCCGGCGCCGCGACGGTCACCGGCTGGCCGGCCACCACCTGCAGCGAGGACGTGTTGAAGCCGTTGATCGTGACCGGCACCGCGGAGGTGACCGAGATCGTCTGCAGCTCCGGCCGGGCATTGAACACCTGCACGGCGACCGCGCCCGCGCTGTCGGTGACCTTCGCGGTGACCTGCATGTAGGTGTCGCCGCCGTGGTCGGTGAACGGCTCGTTGAACGTGGCGCCGTGCAGGTCGATCTGGTCGAAGTGGTCGTGGCACGGCCCGCCGAACGGGCAGTGCTTGAGCACGACGGTCCAGGTGATGTCCAGATCCGGGTCCTCGGCGTCGCTCGCGGTCGCGGACAGCTGCACCGGGTCGCCGACCGCGTAGGTCTGGGTGTCGTCCGGCGCGACCATGTTCAGCGTCGGGGTGTGGTTCTGCGGGGTCACCCTCAGCGTGGTCTGGCCGACCGCGCCGGAGACGTCGGTGACCTTGACGGTGACGGTGTAGGTGCCCGCCGCGTTGTAGTGGTGGTCGGCCGTGACGCCGGCCACCGGCGCCGAGCCGTCGCCGAAGGTCGTGCTGTACGTGAGCCGGTCGCCGTCCAGGTCGTACGAGGCGGAGGCGTCCACGTGCACGGTCAGCGTGTCCGGGTTGTTGGTCGCCTCGGCCGCCGCGACCGGTGGCCGGTTGCCGGCGCTGTACCGCAGCCGCTTGAGGCTGCCGCTGGCGATGTCGGCGAACACAACGTCGCCGTTGGGCGCGGTGTCGAAGGCGACCGGGGAGCCCAGACCGCTGGCGAACCGCGCCGGCGCGACGGTCAACTGGTCCTTGGTGTCGGTGGCCAGCGTGTTGATGAAGCCGGTGACGTAGTCGCCGAAGAAGTAGCGGCCGCGGTAGGCCGCCGGATACGAGGTGCCGGTGTAGAAGACGCCGCCGACCACAGCGACGCCGCCGGGTGTATGCGGGTAGGTGTAGAGCGGCGGGTTCACCGGGGTGTTCGCCGCGTACATGGCCTTGCAGTTCGGCAGGTTCTGGTGCCCGGTGGTCCTGAGCAGGCCCTCGTAGCAAGGCCAGCCGAAGTCCTCCCCGCCGCGGGCGACGTCCACCTCCTCCCAGGAGGACCAGCCGACGTCACCGATGTAGAGCCGGCCGGTGCGGGCGTCGAAGCCGAACCGGAACGGGTTGCGGACGCCGCGCACGAAGACCCGGCTCTGCCAGCTGTCCGGCGCGGCGGCCTGGTAGTACGGGTTGGCCGGCACGCCGTGCCCGGACCAGTCGAC
>JBBWZH010000162.1:0-11751 GCA_039648995.1 Mycobacteriales bacterium | reverse complement strand
GGTCGCGCCATGCCGGCATGCCGCGCATGTACTCCCTGGCGGCGCTCTCGGCGGCCGGCCGGTCCAGGCCGCTGCGCCGCATCGACCACTGCACCATCCGCTCGAACCGCTCCGTGAACGGCTCCAGCGTTCCGTCCGGCGCGCAGTGACGGCACAGGACGCCGTCGGGGTGGCCGGGCGCGTGGTCCTCGGCGGTGGGCATCGGCATGCCGCAGCTCTCGCAGGTCGACGCTGTCACGATCGTTCTCCTCGGGTGTGAGTAGGGCTGTTCCGGCGCCGCGGTCCCGGCGGGTCCGGCGGGCCGGCGGCTGGTGGGTCGGTGGCTGGTGGGTCGGCGGCGGCCAGCAGCGCGCGCAGGCCGCGGACCAGCGCGGCCCGGTCGCCCGGTCGCATCGCGGTGATCGCCCGGGTGAGGTCGTCCGGGCCGAGCACCTGCGGGTGCGCCCGGACCCGGGCCTGGCCGTCCGCGGTCAGCCAGACGAAAACCCGGCGCCGGTCTCGGTCGTCGCGCATCCGGGAGACCAGACCCTTGGTCTCCAGCCGGTCGACCAGTTCGCTCACCGTCGGCTTGCTGAGGCCCAGGTGCTCGGCCTGCTCGCCCACGGTCAGCGGCCCGGATGCGGCCAGGTGCCGGAGCACGCTGAGCATCCGCGGGGTGACGTCGGCCCCGTTCTGCCCGCGCGTCGGCGCCTTGAAGCGGCGATACACGGCCGGGTAGAGGTGGCCGACCTCGTCTGCCACCTCGCGCGCCGACCGCGGCTCCGCCACCGTCCCTCATTCCGTTCGGACCGAACTATCAGGACCGAACGGAATGGTGCCGCTCGGGCGCGCCGCCGTCAAGCCGGAGCCCGGGTGGCACGATGGCGAGGATGGGGAGCGAGACCGACGCGCTGCGGCGGCTGCTGGACGTCGCGCTGGCGCTCGGCGCCGAGCGGCGGACCGAGGCCGTGCTGCGGGTGATCCTGGACGCGGCCCGCGACCTCGCGCATGCCCGGTACGCGGCGCTCGGCGTGCCGGACGGCGCCGGTGGGTTCAGCCTGTTTCTCACCGCCGGGGTGGACGCCGCGACCTGGTCCCGGATCGGGGCGCTGCCGCGCACGCACGGGTTGCTCGGCGCACTGCTGGACGAGCATGCCGCGATCCGGCTGCACGACATCCGGGACGACGAGCGGTTCGTCGGCTGGCCGGCGCCGCACCCGGAGCTGCGGTCGTTCCTCGGCGTGCCGATCGCGGCCGGCGGCGAGGTGCTGGCCGAGCTGTTCCTGGCGGAGCGGCTGGACGGCGACGACTTCACCGATGCCGACCAGCAGTTGGTCGAGACGCTGGCCGCGCACGCCGCGCTGGCCGTGGTGAACGCGCAGCGCAACGAGCGGGCGCGCGAGCTGTCGGTGGCTCAGGAACGCGCCCGGCTGGCCCGGGACCTGCACGATTCGCTCACCCAGACGCTGTTCAGCCTCTCCCTGGCGGCCGAGAGCGCGGTCGCCGTGGCTGGGCCGGCGCCCGGCTCAGCGCTGGCCGGACAGCTGGACCGGTTGCGCGAGCTGGCCGCCTCCGCGCTGGCCGAGATGCGGTCGCTGGTAGAGACACTGCGGCCGGCCGACCTGGACGCCGACGGACTGGCCGGCGCCCTGCGCAAGCGCGTCGAGCTGCTGCGCCGGGTGCATCATGTGCCGCTCACGCTGACCGTCCGCGGGCCGGCCCAGCTGCGTGACCGCACGCTGGCGGCGGAGGTGTTCCGGGTCGCCACCGAGGCGCTGTCGAACGCGCTGCAGCACGCCGCCGCCCAGCGGATCACCGTCAACCTCGACACCGGCGGCGACGCGGTGCGGCTGGTGGTGGCCGACGACGGCGTCGGGTTCGACCTGGCCGCGGTCCGGCGCAGCTCGCGCCGGCTCGGGCTCACCTCGATGCGTGAGCGGGCCGAGGCGCTCGGCGGTGTGTTGCATGTGGACACCGCACCCGGCGCCGGCACCCGGTTGACGCTGGAGGTGCCCACTGACTGCTGACATGCCGCCGCCAGCGGCCGGGCCGGCACCGATCCGGCTGCTGCTGGTCGACGATCACGAGCTGGTCCGCGCCGGGCTGCGCACGTTCCTCGGGCTGCAGCCGGACATGGAGGTGATCGGCGAGGCCGGCTCGGCCGAGCAGGCGCTGGCGCTGGTGCCCGGGCTCGCCCCGGACGTGGTGCTGCTGGACCTGGTGCTGCCCGGGATGTCGGGGGTGGAGGCGGTGCGCCGGCTGGGCGCCGCCCACCCGGACGTGAAGGTGCTGGTGCTGACCAGCTTCGCCGGCGAGGACGCGGTGCTGCCCGCGATCCGGGCCGGCGCGGCCGGCTACCTGCTCAAGGACGTCGGCCCGGGCGAGCTGGCCGAGGCGCTGCGGGTGGTGCACCGCGGCGGCGCCCCGCTGCACCCGTCGGTGGCCGCGACCGTGATGCACAGCGTGGCCGCGCCGGTGCGCGACCCGCTCACCCCGCGCGAACACGAGGTGCTCCGGCTGGTCGCCCGCGGCCTGTCCAACCGGCTGATCGCGCGTGAGCTGGCGCTGTCGGAGAAGACCGTGAAGGCGCACCTCAGCGCGATCTTCGGCAAGCTCGGTGTGGCCGATCGCACCCAGGCCGCGCTCTACGCCGTCCGGCACGGCCTCGTCGACCAGCCGGGCTGACCCTCGCCGGCGGGCGCGCGCCGGGTGGCGGCCCGGTGGTGGGCGGCGGGGCGGCGCGCGGGGTCGCGGCCAGGGCGGCGGGTCGGGGCGAGCCCTAGGACCAAGGTCCTACGGCGGGGGCGGCCGGGAGCCGATGGCGCCGGCGCGCGGCCGGGGCACGGTGGGGTCATGCCTACCGCACTCATCACCGGCGCTTCCCGCGGCCTCGGCCGGGCGCTGGCCCGCGACCTCGCCGCCACCGGCTGGCAGGTCGTCATCGACGCCCGCTCCGCGGCCGATCTCGCCGCCGTCGCCGCCGGGCAGCCGGCCGGCCCGGGGCAGGCCGGCCTGGTCCCGGTGCCCGGCGACCTCACCGACCCCGACCACCGCCGCGCGCTGGCCGCGGCCGCCGGCCCGCGCCTGGACCTGCTCGTACTGAACGCCTCCTCGCTCGGCCAGATGCCGCTGCCGCCGCTGGCCGGCTACGACCTGGCCGCCCTGCGCGCCGTGCTGGAGGTGAACGTGGTCGGCTGCCTGGCCCTGGCGCAGCTCACCCTGCCGGCCCTGCGTGCGGCCGGCGGACGGCTGGTCGCGATCAGCAGCGACGCCGCCGTCGAGGGCTACCCGGGCTGGGGCGGCTACGGTGCCAGCAAGGCCGCGCTCGACCAGATCGCGCGGGTGCTCGCCGCCGAGGAGCCCGCGCTGCGGGTGTACGCCCTGGACCCGGGCGACATGCGTACCCAGATGCAGGCCGACGCGTTCCCGGGCGAGGACATCGGCGACCGCCCCGAGCCCGAGACGGTGCTGCCCGCGCTGCACCGGCTGATCACCGCCGACCTGCCCAGCGCCCGCTACACCGCCGCCGAGCTCACCCGCGCCCCGGCCGGGGCGGCGCACGCGGACGTGGCGCGGTGACCGCCGCCGCGCCGCTGCCGGCGGCGGTCCGGCTGGCCTGCGCCGGCGAGCTCGCGTTCGAGCTGCCGGACAGGCTGGTCGCGACCGGGCCGCCCGAGGCCCGGGGCATCCCGCGTGACGGCGTCCGGATGCTGGTCGCGTCGGCGTCCGAGGGGCTGTCGCACCGCCGGGCGTACCACCTGCCGGCGGTGCTGCGGCCCGGCGATCTGCTGGTGCTGAACACCTCCGACACGCTGCCGGCCGCGCTGCGCGGGGTCACCGAGGCCGGCGCGCCGGTCGAGGTGCACCTGTCCACAGTGGACCCGGCCGCCGGCTGGACACCGGACCGGGCGCTCGCCGGCACCGCGTCGGGCTGGGTGGTGGAGATCCGCGAGCCGGCCGACCGGCCGGGTGGGGCGCCGTCCGCCGCCGACCGGGCCGGTACCACCATCCGGCTGTCCGGCGGCGGCCGGCTGGACGTGGCGGGGCGGTACCCGGGCCCGGCAGCGCCGCCCCGGCTCTGGACCGCGCGGTTGGCGACGCCGGCACCGCTGCGCGGCTGGTTGACCGCGCAGGGGCAGCCGATCCGGTACGGCTACGTGTCCTCGCCCTGGCCGCTGTCGGCGTACCGGACCAGCTACGCCGACACCCCGGGCAGCGCCGAGATGCCCAGCGCCGGGCGGCCGCTGACCGCGCGCACGTTCCGCCGGCTGCGCGCGCGCGGCGTGCGTACCGCGGGGCTGGTGCTCCACTGTGGAGTGTCCTCATTGGAGGCCGGTGAGCCGCCGTACCCGGAGTGGTACGCCGTACCACAGTCCACAATGGACGCTGTGGCCGCGGCGCGGCGGGACGGCGGCCGGGTGATCGCGGTCGGCACCACCGTGGTGCGGGCGCTGGAGTCGGTCGCCCGCACCCGGCTGACCGGCTGGACCGACCTGGTCGTCACGCCGGACCGCGGGGTATCCACAGTGGACGGCCTCATCACCGGCTGGCACCCGCCGGAGGCGTCGCACCTGCAGTTGCTCGGCGCGGTGGCCGGGCCGCGGCTGCTCTGCGCCTCCTACCGGGCCGCGCTGGACGCCGGCTACCGCTGGCACGAGTTCGGCGACCTGCACCTCATCCTGCCCTGACAGCCGGCAGCCGGGTCCGCCCCGGCCGGCGCGGCGGCTGCCCGGCGCGGGTCGGATTCGTTCCGGCCGCGCGCCGGCTGTCCGGCGGTCGGGTTCGCGCCCGGCCGGCGTGCGGGCGGCTAGCCGGCGACGGCCGCCGCGGAGGCGCCGACGTGGGTGGCCAGCCAGGTGTTCAGCGGTCCGAAGGCGCGCCAGGCGGTGCGCACCCGGGTCAGCGCGGTGCGCCCGTGCAGCCACTGTGCCGGCTCCCAGTGCCGGCCGGCGTACAGCGACTTGTGCCGCAGCAGGTCGGCGCGGGGGTGGTCGGCCGGGTAGCCGCGCGGCGTCCGGGTCAGCCGGTGCCCGTCGACCTCGTAGCCGCCGCGGCGCAATCCGGCCAGTGCCCGGTCCAGCTCGGCGTGCGTGACGTCATCGGCCACCGCCCGGCGCAGCCGCTGCACCTGGTCGGACTCGGCGTGGTAGATCCCGCCGGCCACCCGCAACCCCGCCGCGGACAGCTGCACGTACAGCACCCCGGCCCCGCCCGGTGCCGGGATGACCGCGCCGGCCGCGGTCTTGTACGGCGTCTTGTCCTTGCTGAACCGCACGTCCCGGTACGGCCGGAACAGCTTGCCGGCGCCGAACTCGGGCTCCAGCTCGGCCAGCAGCGCCTCCATCGGCGCCCGCACGCAGGTCTCGTACTCGTCCTTGTGGTCCGACCAGTACGGCTTGGAGTTGTCCGCCTCCAGGCCCTCGTAGAAGATCAGCGCCTGCTCGGGGAACCCGGCGAACGTCACGATTCGTCTCCCTCCGCCAGCGATACGTGCAGACGCGACTCGCGGACCGTGCGGCCGGCGTCCTCCAGCGTGCGCGCGTAGCCGTCCGGCTCCCAGCCGGCCGAGCGGTAGAACCGGGTGGACGCGGCGTCGCCGTCGGCCACCCAGGCCAGCGCGCGCTCAACCCCGCCCTCACGGAGGTGGTCGACGATCGCGGCGAGCAGCCGGCTGCCGTGCCCGCGGCGGCCCCAGCGCGGCTCCACCAGCAGCGCGTAGATCTGGCCGGCGCCGGCGGGGGAGTCGTCAGCGTCGGCCGGCTCGGGCGGGCCGAACGCGGCGAACCCGACCACCGCGTCCTGCTCCAGCGCGACCAGCACCCGGTGCGCGGGCGACGGCGGCTCGGTGATGGCGGCGGCCCACTGGGCGGCGGCCACGTCCTCGGTGGCCCGCGCGAGCACGGCCTCGGGCAGCAGGTCGGCGTACGCGGCGCGCCAGGTGCTGACCTGGATACGCGCGATCTCCGGTACGTCCTCGGCCCGCGCCGGACGAACGCTGACGTCGGCCACGGCGCACAACCCTAAGCCATCGACCACGCCCGACCCGCCGCGCGGTCCCGCCGCCCCGGTCCCGCCGCCCCGGTCCCGCCGGCCCCGGTCCCCGCCGGCCGGTGACGCCGCCGGCTCGCGACGCTGCCGGCGCCGGCGGTCAGCGGAGCGGGCGGGGCACCTCGTCGACCGGCTCCGGTTCCCCGGCGCCGCTGGGCCGCGCGTCGCCCTGCCCGGCCCCGGCCCCGACTTCGGCCCCGTCCCCGGCCCCGGTCTCGGCCCCGTCCCCGGTCTCGGCCCCGTCCCCGGTCCCGTCCCCGGTCTCGGCCCGGGCCCTGGTCTCCGCCCCGACTCCGGCCCCGGTGCCGGCCCCTCCTCCAGCCTCGGTCCCGGTGCTGACGCTGGACCCGGACCGGGCTTCGGCCGGGTCGGTGGTGGTGTCGGCGTCCGCCGGGTCGGTGGCCCCGGCCTCCGCCCGTTCGCGGCGGCGCTTGCGGATCTCGACGGCGACGAAACCGATGATGATCAGGGCCAGCACGGGCAGCGGGCCCCAGGTGAGGTAGCGCTCGACGGTGTGCAGCGAGGCAGCGAAGACGTAGCCGAGCAGCACGCAGCCGGCGCCCCAGATCACCCCGCCGGCCACGTTCCAGGGCAGGAACGTGCGGCGGTACGGCATCCCCGCCATGCCGGACATGCTCGGCACCAGCGCCCGCAGCAGCGCCGTGCACCGGGCGAGCAGCACCGCCTTGCCGCCGTGCTTGTGCAGGAACTCGTCCGCGCGGCCCCAGCGGTTGTGGCCGATCCAGCGCCCCAGCCGGGAGCCGCGCAGCGGCGGGCCGTACCGCTGCCCGAACGCGTAGCCGACCGAGTCGCCCAGGACCGCTGCGCCCACTCCGATCACGATCATGAGCGGCAGGTTCAGCACGCCCTCGTGGCAGAAGTAGCCGGCGACCAGCAGGGCGGTCTCGCCGGGCAGCACCATGCCGAGCAGGATCGCGGCCTCACTGAAGGCGAGGCCGCCGGTGATCACGTAGAGCCACGGGCCGACGTGGTCGCCGAGCCGTTGCAGGTACTCGGTCACGCCGCCATCCTCGCATCGGGGCCCAGCCGACCGGCCCGCCGGCCCGCGCCCGGGGCCCCGGCGGCCCGCGCCCGCGGCCCGGCGGCCCGCGCCGCCGGCCACCCGCCGCGCCGGCCGCGTCCCACCCGCCGCGCCGCCGGACCGGCCGCGGACCGGTCACCAGGGCACAATCCGCGTAAATGGCCGTCATGGTCGATTAGCGGTCGCCCCGCCATGCCGGCCATCCATTTGTGCCCAGACATTTTCTACAAGATCTCTCTTTGCCGGGCTGGATGTCGCGCAGTTGTCGCGAACGGTCCCTTGCGGAGCTGTTTGGTCCGGCCGTCCGGCGCCGCCCGCGAATGATCAACGACCGGACCGGTCGTTCCCTTGACTAGTGATGTCGAAATCGAATAGGTTTCGCGCCCGAAATAGGCAGAAGATCGGTAGCCACGGCGCGGACGGAGGCGGCCTGACCTGGCCGCCTGCGTGTTGTCAGCGTCGTGGTGGGCCGGGAGTCATTTCAGCGCGGGCGGCCCAGACAACTTTGCGGTTTGGCAGTGAGGCTTCATGCGATCTGGTAGAAGATCAGTCCGGCTCAAGGTCTTCGTGTTGCTCGTCGTTCCACTCATCTCGGTGATCGCGCTCTGGGCGTTCGCCGCGAGTGTGACCGTCGGCGACGCCCGGCGGCAGCTCCGGACAAACACGATCACAAACAATCTCGTGCTGCCGATCGCCGCCGTGCAGAACCAGTTGGCGCCCGAGGGGCTGCTGTCGGTCGTCGCGATGGGCACCCACCGGCCGGCCGACCGGCAGGCGCTGACCGTGCAGCGCGCCCACACCGATGGCGCGGTCAACCTGCTACGCACCGCGGTCGGCTCGGACAAGGTGCGCGGCGCCACGAGCGACGCGCTGCGCCAGGAGCTGACCGGGTTCCTACAGACGATGACCCGGCTGACGGAGGTCCGCAGCAGCGTCGACAACGACTCCGGGCAGCGGCTGAACGTGGTCTCGGCCTACTTCGACCTGGCCGACCAGGCCGAGGGGGTCCAGGAGGACATCGGCGCGGCCAGCCTGGTCGACGTCCAGCTGTACCGGGAAGCACTGCCGCTCTACCCCACCGGTACCGGCGCCGCGCTGGTGTCCAGCGAGCAGGCGATCATCCTCGGTGCCGTCTCCGCCGGTGCCCGCTCGCTGACGCAGCCGGAGATCGCGGCGTTCGCGCAGGCCACGTACAACCGGCGGCTGGTGCTGGAGAAGCTGGTGGCCGACCGGGTGTCGCCCAATGCCGGCAGCGCCCTGAAGGACATCCTGACGTCCGCCCCGTACGTGTCGCTGACGCTGCTCGAGGACCGGATCATCGCCACCCCGCCCGGCACGCCACTCTCGGTCGACCCGAAGGCGTTCCAGGCGGCGAGCGTCGACGTCCTGAAGCAGTACGCGGCGGTGACCCGGCCGCTGGGTCTGGCGCTGGGCGACCGGGCGTCGAAGGCCGGCCGGCCCGTGATCATCCGGTTGATTCTGGCCGGCGGTCTCGGCCTGATCGCGGTGCTGCTGTCCCTGCTGCTCTCGTTCCGGTTCGGCCGCGGCCTGGCCAAGGAGCTCACCGGGCTGCAGGCGGCCGCGCAGGACCTGGCCGATCAGCGGCTGCCGCGGATCATCAAGCGGCTGCGCAACGACGAGCACATCGACGTGGACGCGGAGGCGCCGCCGCTCAAGGTCGGCGACACCACCGAGGTGGGCCGGGTCGGTGACGCGTTCACCACCGTGCAGCGCACCGCGATCGAGGCCGCGATCGGCCAGGCCAACCTGCGCCGCGGCGTCCGGCAGGTGTTCCTGAACCTGGCGCGCCGCAGCCAGTCGCTGCTGCACCGGCAGCTGACCATGCTGGACGCGATGGAGCGCAAGACCAACGACCCGGACGCGCTGGACGAGCTGTTCCGGCTCGACCACCTCACCACCCGCATGCGCCGGCACGCCGAGGGCCTGATCATCCTGTCCGGCGCGCTGCCGGCCCGGGCGTGGAGCACGCCGGTCCGGGTGGTGGACGTGGTCCGGGCCGCGATCGCCGAGGTGGAGAGCTACACCCGGGTGCGGGTCTACGTGCTGTCCGAGGCCTCGCTGCAGGGTGCCGCGGTCGCCGACGTCACGCACCTGATCGCCGAACTGGTGGAGAACGCGGCCAGCTTCTCGCCGCCGCACACCCAGGTGCACGTGCGTGCCGAGACGGTCGGCACCGGGTTCGTCATCGAGATCGAGGACGCCGGCCTCGGCATGACGACCGAGCAGATGGACGACGTGAACGAGCGGCTGGCCCGCCCGCCCGACTTCGACCTGGCCGACACCGACCGGCTCGGCCTGTTCGTCGTCGCCCAGCTGGCCGCCCGGCACAACATCAAGGTCACGCTGCGGGCGTCGCCGTACGGCGGCAGCACCGCGATCGTGCTGCTGCCGGCCGAGCTGATGGCGAGCGAGGCGCTGTCCGGGTCGGACGCCGACAACCGTGGCCGGCTGCGGACCACCCCCCGCCGCGACGCCGAGCTGGAGCTGCCCGCGATCGACGGCAGCCCGGACGCTCCCGTGCTCACCGGCCGGCACCGCCGCCTCGCCGGCTTCCTGCAGCGCACCCGCGCGCTGCAGGCCCCCGACCCGACGCCACCGCCGCCGCCGGCCCGGCAGGGCAACGGCTACGCGGCGGACGACAACGCCGGCTGGTACCCGGCTGAGTCGCCCGGCGGCAACGGCATCAGCGCCGGCACCAACGGCTACCCCGAGCGCCCGGGCGGCGGCGCCGGGCAGGGCAACGGGACGGGCGGCGCCGGTCACGGCGTGACCAACGGCGCCGGCCCGGACTACCCCAGCGCCTACGCTGACCCGTCCTACGGCGACCCCTCGTACGGCGACCGGCCGTACGGCGATCCGTCCTATGGCGACCCGTCCTACGGCGACCCGGGTGCACGGCCGGACAGCGCCGGCAGCGGTAGGAGCCCGGCTGGTGGGAGCCCCGGCGGTACCGGGGCCGAGCCGGGCTGGAGCCACGGTGGCCCCGCGCGATCGGACGGCTGGCAGCCAGGCCCGGATGCCGGCCGCGACACCGGCCGGGGCGCCGGCTGGGAGGCCGGCCCGGACGCCGGCACCAGCTTCCGCTCCGCCGAGCGCGCCGACCAGGCGCCACGGCAGCCGTACGACCGGGCCCAGTTCCGCGACCGCGGCGCCGACCCGCCGGCCGGCAGCCCGCCACGGCAGTACGACCAGCCCTCAGGCGGCACGCCCCGGGGGTACCAGCAGATGCCGGCGCCACGCCCGGCGCCCGACGCGGGCCGGGCCGACGCCGGTCGGGCCGACGCCCAGCGGGCGGACAGCGACCTGGGCTGGGACACGTCCAAGTTCGACCTGTGGGCGCCCACCGAGTCGGCGGCCACGTCGTCCGGCACGCATGCCGGGCTGCCGCGCCGGGTCCGCCGGGCCAGCCTGGCCCCGCAGTTGCGGGACGCCCCGGCGGCCGGCAGCGAGGACGACACCGACCAGGACGGCGCCGAGAACCTGCGCTCGCCCGAGCAGGCCCGGGCGCTGATGACCTCGCTGCAGAGCGGCTGGCGGCGTGGCCGGACCGACGCCTTCCCCGGTAGCTCACCGAACGCACCGACAGAGGAGCCCCGCTGATGGTCGAACCACGCGTCGCCGGCAGCCTGGACTGGCTGCTCGACGACATGGTCAAGCGGGTCGACCAGGTCTGGCACGCGGTGATCCTGTCCCGGGACGGGCTGGCGATCGGTTCGTCGGCGTCGATCACCCGGGAGGACGCTGAGCACCTGTCCGCGCTGGCGGCCGGCTTCCAGAGCCTGGCCCGCGGTGCCGGGCGGCACTTCCGCGGCGGCGCCGTCCGGCAGACGATCATCGAGATGGACGAGGCGTTCCTGTTCGTCACCGCGGCCGGTCAGGGGAGCTGCCTGGCGGTGCTCAGCCCGGCTGACGCGGATGTCGGCATGATCGCGTACGAGATGGCTATGCTCGTCAAGCGCGTGGGTCAGCACATGTCGGCGCACCCCAGGCTCTCCGGCAGTGACCCCACCACGGGGTGATATGAGTTGACCTCACCAGAGGACAGGCTGTACGACAGCGCGGCCGGCCCGATCGTCCGCCCATACGCGATGACCCGCGGCCGCACCCGGCCGCGTGGCGACGCGCTGGACCTGATCTCGATCGTGCTGGGCGCCGATCCCGGTTCGGTGGACCGGTACGGCCTGGATCCGGAGCACCTGGACGTGCTCGCCATCTGCCGGCGGCCGACCCCGGTCGCCGACATCGCATCCGAGATCGATCTGCCGCTGGGCGTCGTCCGGGTGCTGCTGGACGACCTGCGGGACAAGGGCCTGATCGAGGTGCAGGCGCCGGTGGCGCCCAGCCGGTTACCGGACGAGCGGATTCTGAGGCAGGTGCTTGATGGGCTACGCGCACTCTGAGGGTGGCGGCCCGGTCATCCCGATCGCCGTCAAGATCGTCATCGCCGGTGGCTTCGGGGTGGGCAAAACCACGTTCGTCGGCTCGATCAGCGAGATACGCCCGCTGCGCACCGAGGAGCCGCTGACCGAGCGGAGCATCGGCGTGGACGACACGGCCGGCGTCGAGGGCAAGACCACCACGACGGTCGCGATGGACTTCGGCCGGATCTCGTTCGACCAGAGCCTGGTGCTCTACCTGTTCGGCACGCCCGGCCAGGAGCG
>JBBWZH010000155.1:0-5204 GCA_039648995.1 Mycobacteriales bacterium | reverse complement strand
GCGGCGCCGCCGATCACGCCGGTCCGGGTATCGATCTCGCCGGCCACCGTGACCGTGGTCTCGGCCTCGGCGGCGGCGTCCTCCCAGCGGCCGGCGTAGTAGTGCAGCGTGGCCGCGACGTAGTGGTAGGTGGGCAGGTCCGCGGCCACCCCGGCGCTGGCGGACAGCGCCCGGCCGGCCCGGATGACCCGGGCGGCCTCCTCGGGCCGGTCCGCGACGGCGAGGAACATGCCCTGGAACGCGTAGAAGAACCGGCGGCCGAGCTCGGGCCCGGCTGACCGGCCGGCGAGCTCGACGACCTGGCCGCCGAGTTCGGTCGCGGCCGCGTACCGGCCGCGGTAGTGCGCGGCGATCGAGAGCGCGGACAGCCCGAGGCACACGGTCAGGTCGTCCCCGGCGGCCCGGCCGCCGTCGATGGCCGCCGCCGCGTTCTCCTCGGCCGGACGCAGCCGGCCGAACGTCAGGTGCCCGCCGGCCGCCTCGGCGTGGAACCGGGCCCGCTCGGCCAGGGTCAGCGCGCTGGCCCGCGAGCCGTGTTCGATCTGCTCCATCCACTCGTTCAGCCGGCCCTGCGACCACAGCCCCTGGGCCAGCGCGAGCCGGGTGGTCGCCGCGGCCCGCGGGTCGTGCCGCCGGTCCAGCACGCCACGGGCCACCTCCACCGCCGCCGCGGACCGGTTCGCCACGGTCAGCGCGGTCGCCAGCTCGGCCAGCAGCACATCGCGGTCGGGGTCGTCGGCGGCGCACAGCTGGACGGCGCGGTCGAGCAGGTCGGCTGCCGCGGCCGGGGCGGCCGGCGCGGTCTGCCGTGCGGCCCGGCGCAGCCAGTCCACGGCCTCCCGGTCGCCGGCGCGGGCGCCGAGCGACAGGTGCACGGCGACCCGGTCGGCCGGCGCGCCGGCGGCCGCCAGCGCGTGCCCGACGTCGCGGTGCAGCGCGGTCCGCACGCCGGCCGGGATGCCCGCGTACAGCGCCTCGCGCAGCAGTTCGTGCCGGAACGCCAGCCGCTCCCCCGCCTCGTCCAGTACGCCGGCGTGCACCGCCTCCTGGACTGCCGGCAGCAGCGCGGCCAGCGGCCGGCCGGCGAGCTGGGCCAGCTCCGCGGGCAGGAACGTGGCGCCGAGCACCGCGGCGAGCCGGAGCAGGTCGAGCGTGGCCGGGGACAGCGTGCCCATCCGGCGCTGCAGCGTGCGGCGCAGCGACTCCGGTATCCCGGGCGGGCCGTCGCCGGCCGGGGCGGCGACGTCGGCCACGCCGTCCACCACCGACATCCGGCCGTCGGCCGCCAGCGCGCGGACCATCTCGATCAGGTACAGCGGGTTGCCGCCGGCCGCGGCGATCTCGGCGAGCAGCCGCGGCGCCGGGGTGGCGGCGGCGACCTGTCCGGCCAGCGCGGCGGCGGCCTGCTCGTCCAGCGGGCGGAGCAGCAGGTGCCGGGTGGTGGCCGCCGGCAGCATCGCGAGCAGCCGGCCGAGGTCGGCGCTGCGCGGCGCCGGCCGCAGCGTGATCGCGACCAGCAGCGGCAGCGCGGCGAGCCGCCGGACCACCGCCCGCAGCACCAGCAGGGTGCCCGGGTCGGCCCAGTGCACGTCCTCCAGCGCGAGCACCGCCGGACCGTCCGCGGCCGCGCGCTCGATCCGGTCAACCGCGGCCTCGACCGCCAGGAACGTACTGTCCGGCGCGCCCCGGTAGGCATCCCCGCCGCCAGCCTCCCCGCCACCGACGTCCCGACCGGCGACGTCCCGACCGGCGACCTCCCGACCGTCGACGTCCGGACCGGCGACGTCCGGACCGGCGACCTCCCGACCGGCGACCTCCCGACCGGAGGCGGCCCGACCTGCGACATCCCGACCGTCGGCGGCCCGACCGCTGACATCCCGACCGGCGACCTCCCAGCCGTGGACGTCCCGACCGGCGACCTCCCAGCCGTGGACGTCCCGACCGTCGACGTCCCCGCCGTGGACGTCCGGACCGGCGGAGGCACGGCCGGCGAGGTCACCGCGGCCGGCGGTGGCTCGGCCGTTGACGGCCCCGCCGGGCGGCCGGGCGCTCGGGTCGGTGAGCGGGCCGACGGCGTCGATCATGGGGCGGAGCGGGCGGTGCCGCTCCAACTCGTCGGCGGCGGCGCACCAGACCCGGACGCCGGAGTCGGCGGCCTGCTGGCGCAGCTCGGCCAGCAGGCGGCTCTTGCCGATGCCCGGCTCACCCTCCAGCACCACTACGTGCAGCGCGGCGTGCCGGGTCTCATCCAGCGCGGCGAGCAGCTGGGCGCGCTCCGCCGCGCGGCCGACGAGCCCGGACACCGCGTCGGCACTCGCCACTGCGCGACCATAGCCGGCCGGGCGCGCCCACGTGGGCTGTCTCCGGCGGACAAATCACGGAGGTCAGGGATGTTCCGCGAGCCGGCGTCGACAAGGGTGACTGGTGGCTGTGACTACTGCGGGACCGAACCCCGCGCTCGCAGGTCCGGATAATCCGGGGCCCGGGTATCGGGGGGGCGAGCGCGAGGCCGGCGTGGAGGTCGGGCCGGTGCCCGGCACCGTCCCGCCTCCACAGTCGGCACCAGCCCCGAGTCTGTCCCGTGACCCCGGACGCGCCCGGGGCGCGCGACCGCCCCTGGGTGGTCGGCCGACCGGGCGCCGGCATGTCCTAGGCTGCCGGGCGTGTCGGCGGATGAGAAGTTCGGGCGGTTGGCGGCTGAGCTGGCCGGCGACGGTGTAGTGGTCAAACCGGTCTTCGGCAAGCAGGGGCTGATGCACGGCGGGAAGTCGCTGGGCTGCCGGTTCGGCCCCGGCGTCGCGCTGCGGCTGGGCGCCGGCACCGAGGAGCACACGCGGGCGCTGGCGCTGGACGGCGCCGAGCTGTTCGACCCGTCCGGGCGGCACCGGCCGATGAAGGACTGGGTGGTCGTCCCGGCCGCGTACGCGACGCAGTGGTACGACCTGGCGCTCGCGGCGCGCAGCCGGCTCGGCTGACTACTTGGCGATCTCCGTGGCCCGCGACTCGCGCACCACGGTGACCCGGATCTGGCCGGGGTAGGTCAGCTCGTCCTCGATCTGCTTGGCCACCTCGCGGGCCAGCAGTTGGGCGCTGAGGTCGTCGATCTGGTCGGGCGCGACCATCACCCGCACCTCCCGGCCGGCCTGCATGGCGAACACCCGGTCGACGCCGGTCTTCGTGCTGGCGATCTGCTCGATCCGTTCCAGCCGCTTGACGTACGACTCCAGGCTCTCCCGCCGGGCGCCGGGGCGGCCGCCGGAGCAGGCGTCGGCGGCCTGGGTGAGCACCGCGGCGATGGTCCGCGGCGGCACCTCGTTGTGGTGCGCCTCGATCGCGTGCACGACCTCCTCGCTCTCCCCGTACCGGCGGGCCAGCTCGGCGCCGACCAGCGCGTGGCTGCCCTCGACCTCGTGGGTGAGCGCCTTGCCGATGTCGTGCAGGAACGCGCCGCGCTTGATCACGGCCGGCTCCAGGCCGAGCTCGGCGGACATCACCCCGGCGATGTGCGCGGTCTCGATCAGGTGCTTGAGCACGTTCTGCCCGTACGAGGTGCGGTACCGCAGCCGGCCGAGGACCGCGACCAGCTCCGGGTGCACGTCGCTGATGCCGACCTCGACCAGCGCGTCCTCGCCGGCGCGGTGGCAGAGCTGCTCGACCTCTTCCTTGCTGCGCTCGTGCACCTCTTCGATGCGGTGCGGGTGGATGCGGCCGTCCAGCACCAGCTTCTCCAGCGTGATCCGGCCGATCTCGCGGCGGACCGGGTCGAAGCAGGACAGCAGCACCGCCTCGGGCGTGTCGTCGATGATCAGGTTGACCCCGGTGACCGATTCGAACGCGCGGATGTTGCGGCCCTCGCGGCCGATGATCCGGCCCTTCATCTCGTCGCTGGGCAGGTGCAGCACGCTGACCACACTCTCCGCGGTCTGCTCGCTGGCGACCCGCTGGATCGCGTCCACGACGATCCGCCGGGCCCGGCTCTCGCCCTGATCGCGCGCCTCGGCCTCGATGTCCCGGACGATGATCGCGGCGTCCCGGCGGGACTGCGCCTCCACCGCGCGCAGCAGCTCGGTCTTCGCCTCGGCCGCGGTCAGCCCGGCGATCCGCTCCAGTTCCTGCTCGTGCTCGCCGACCCGGGCCGCCAGCTCGGCCTCGCGGGTGGCGATCCGGCGCTCGGTCTCGGTCAGCTCCTGGTCGCGCAGCTCCAGCCGGCGGGCCTCGCCGTCGAGGCGCTCCTCCCGCTCGACGAGGCGGCCCTCGCGGCGCTCCACGTCGAGCTTCAGCGCGCGGGCGCCGTCGGTGATCTCGTTCGCCTCGCGCTCGGCCTGCCGGCGGGCGTCCAGCAGCACGGTGGACGCGTCCAGCTCGGCCTGCCGGCGGGTGTTCTCCGCCTCGGCCTGCAGCGCGCCGCGGACCGTGTCCGCCTCGGTCTGCGCGACCCGCCTGGTCGTGGCCGCTTCCGCCTCGGCCAGCCGGCGGGTCATCGAGGCGACGGTCTCGGCCTCCGCCTTGGTCGCGGCGGCCTGCTGCAACGCGTGCAGCCGCATCGACGACAGCTCCAGCTCGACCGTGCGGCGGGCGTCGGCGAGCAGCTCGGCCGCGGACGGGACGCGGACCAGGCCGGCGGTGGCGGCGCCGGTCGGCTGCGCGGCGGCCTCCGCGGCGGTCGTCACAGCCGGGGCCGCCGAGACCGTGGGGGCTGCCTGGGTCGCCCCGTGCCGCGGCGGGGCCGGCGGTGCGAGACGTTGCCGCCGCCAGAGCAGCACCACCAGGATGACCAGCGCAACGACCGCCAGGGCCAGCAGAGCCTCGGTGACGTGTTGCACGCAGCACCTCCGTCCCGGTGAAGCCGGCGCAAGCGCGCGCGGGTACGACACGGTGAGGAGGAACCTCGACGCGCGCAGCGCGCCGCCGACCCGTCGCCGCGTACGGCGACTGACATCTCGCCAGGCTGTGGCCAGAATCAGCCCGATCGAGCACGTACCGGACGCCGGCACAGTGTGGCGATACGACACGTCCGCCCGAAGGCGGACGAGTGGTGGATCGTCGTTCCGTGTTCTATGTCTGTCGCGACGTCACGGGGGCTTCCCGAACGCACGCGAGGTGGACTCCTCGTGACCTTGAGGCTAGGCGTGGGTCACGAAACGGTCAAGCCGCCGAGTTGGCGTCAGTGCTCAGTCTGTCTCGACGTCAAGTTCACAGTCGAC
>JBBWZH010000123.1:0-11799 GCA_039648995.1 Mycobacteriales bacterium | reverse complement strand
CGGGCGACGGTGGTGCTGGTCGCGTTCGCCGCGGGCTGGCTGTCCTGGTTCCTGGAGCCGGGGCGGACGATGTTCATCTTCTACATGGCGCCGCTGGTGCCGTTCCTCGCGCTCGGCGTGACGCTGGCGCTCGGCGACATGCTCGGGCGGGCGAGCGGCACCGAGACGCGCCGGCTGGTCGGGCTGCTCGCGGTCTGCGGCTACGTGGCGATCGTGGCGGTGAACTTCGGCTGGCTGTGGCCGCTGCTGAGCGGGCAGCTGATCACGTCGGAGGCCTGGCACGCCCGGATCTGGTTCCCGTCCTGGATCTGAACCGCCTGACCTGATCACCGGCCGCGGTCAGCCGGCGGGACGGGCCTGGGTCAGCCGGCCAGTTCGGGTACCTGCAGGGCCGACCACGGGCTGATCAGCCAGGGGGTCACCCGCGCGACCTGGACATAGTCGGACCAATTCACCCAGCGCCAGTCGGCGACCTCGGCCGGGTCCGGCTCCGGGTCCCCGTCCACGGTGGCCCGCAACACCGGGCAGACCTCGTTCTCCACGGTGCCGTCGGCCATCTCCGCGCGGTACGCGAACGTGGGAAGCACCAGGTCGAGGGTGCGCGGCAGCATGCCGAGCTCCTCGGCCAGCCGCCGGGCGGCCGCGTCGGCGACCTCCTCGCCCGGCCGCGGGTGCCCGCAGCAACTGTTCGTCCAGACGCCCGGCCAGGTCTTCTTGCCCAGCGCCCGGCGGGTCACCAGCAGTCGGCCGGCCCGGTCGAACGCGTAACAGGAGAAGGCCAGGTGCAGTGGCGTCGCGTGGTTGTGCACGGTCGCGCGCGGTGCGGTTCCGATCGGCCGGCGCTGGTCGTCGAGCAGCACGACCAGGTCGTCAGCGTCCGGAATGGGCAGGTACGTGCCCGCCGCGGCGTCGGATGGCGCCGTCACGCCCGTTGCCTCCTCCTCGCCTAGCTGAACCGTCCGTTCGGAGCCGGACCGTACCGGACAGCACCCCGGCGCGCCGCCCGGCTCGCCGGGCCAACCCGTTGGCCCATGCAACCATTCCTCCCGCCTGAGCCCTCCCGCCTGAGCTCAGGGCTCGGGCGGCAGCAGCTTGCCCGGGTTGAGGATGCCGGCCGGATCGACGGTGGCCTTGACCGCGCGCAGGACGGCGACGCCCAGGTCGCCGACCTCGGCGGTCATCCAGCCCCGGTGGTCGGTGCCGACGGCGTGGTGGTGGCTGATCGTGGCGCCGTGGCTGGTGATCGCGTCGCCGGCGGCGCGCTTGGTGGCCTGCCACTGGGCGATGGGGTCGGCGGCCACCGCGGCCACAACGGTGAAGTAGAGGGAGGCGCCGGTCGGGTAGACGTGCGAGATGTGGCAGAGCACCAGTGGCGGGGTGCCCTGGCCGGTCAGCGTCCCGGTGACCGCGGCCCGCACGGCCGCGTACAGCGCCGGCAGCGCCGACCAACTGGTCGCCGTCTCCAGGGTCTCCACCAGGGCGCCGGCGTCCAGCAGGCCGTCGCGCAGGTACGGCGCCGCGAACCGGCCGGCCCGCCAGCCGGCGGCAGCCGGCTCCGGCAGCGGCATCCCGCCGGCGCCGGCGAGGATCGCGGTCGCGGCCGACCGCCGGGCGGCCACCGCCTCCGCCGTGCCCTCGTACCCGGTGATCGCCAGCGTTCCACCGGCCGGGACGGCCGGGGCGGCCGCCGGGCCGCCGGGCGGGGCGCCGGCCGGGCCGCTGAGGGCGGCGTTGACCGCGGTCTCGGCCTCGTCGGAGAGACGGGCGATCGCGGGCAGCGCGTCGGCCTGGGCGAGCCGGCGCAGCGCGGTCGCGCCGGCGCCGAAGTCGGGGAACCACCAGGCCTCATCCAGCTGGGTCGGCGGCACCGGCCGGACCCGCACGGTGACCTCGGTGATCACGCCGAACGCGCCCTCCGAGCCGAGGAACAGCTGCCGCAGGTCCGGCCCGGCGGCCGACGCGGGCGCCCGGCCGAGGCACAGCTCGCCGGCCGGGGTGGCCACCCGGAGCGCGACGACAAGATCGTCGAAACGCCCGTAGCCGGCGGAGGACTGGCCGGACGAGCGGGTCGCCGCGAACCCGCCGATCGTGGCGTGCTCGAAGCTCTGCGGGTAGTGGCCTAGGGTCAGCCCGTGGTCGGCCAGCAGACTCTCCGCCTCGGGCGCCTTCAGGCCGGGCTGCAGGGTCGCGGTGGCGGACTCCGCGTCGACCGCGATCAGCCGGTCCAGCCGCCGCAGGTCGAGCGTGATCACCGCGGCGAACCGGCCGCGGGCCGGCTCGACCCCGCCGACCACGCTGGTGCCACCGCCGAACGGGACCACCGCCACGCCGTGCCGGGCGCACGCGGCCAGCACGGCCAGCACCTGCGCGTGGTCGGCCGGCAGCACGACCGCGTCCGGCGCGTCCAGGACGGGGTGATCGCGCCGGCGGCGGAGCAGGTCGATCGTGCTCTTGCCGCCCGAGTGCAGCAGCCGGACGTCGTCGCCGGTGCGGACGTGCCCGGCGCCCACCACGGCCGCCAGCGCCCCGGCCGCGTCCGGCGGCAGCGCGCTCTCGGCCAGCCGCACGTCCGGCTCGGCCCGCGGCGGGCTCGGGTGCACGCCGAGCGCCTGGCCGAGCAGCGCCGTGACGCTGTCGGGCAGGTGGATCTGGCGGTCCGGCACGCCCCAGCCGTACCAGAGCATGTCCGGGACGCGGCTGGCCGGTGCGGTCATGGGTCACGGTCTACCACCCGCCCGGCGGCCGGGCGGGTGCGGGCTGGCCGGGCGGGACCGACCGACCGGCATCCAGCCGACCGGCACGGACGGGCGGGCCGGCCGTCGGGGGCGGCCCGGTGACCCGGCCTGGCTGGCGACCGGGGGCGCGCCGGCGACCGGGGGCGCGCCGGTGACCGGGCCGCCGGCGGGGAGCGACTCGCTGACGGCGGCGCGGCGGGCCGGCGACCTGGAGTGGCTCGGCGCCGGCCCGGTAGTGGACGTGCTGGTCGTCGGCGGCGGCATCACCGGGGTCGGGGTGGCGCTGGACGCGGCCAGCCGGGGCCTGTCGGTGGTGCTGGTCGAGAAGCATGACCTGGCGTTCGGCACCAGCCGGTGGAGTTCCAAGCTGGTGCACGGCGGGCTGCGCTACCTGGCGTCCGGGCAGGTCGGCATCGCGTACGAGAGCGCGGTGGAGCGCGGCATCCTGCTCACCCGGACCGCGCCGCACCTGGTCGCGCCGCTGCCGATCCTGCTGCCGATCCTGGCGCGGGTCAGCGCGGGGCAGGCCCGGCAGACCCGGATCGGCTACCTGCTCGGCGACCTGCTGCGGACGGCCGCGCGGACCCCGGCGGCCACGCTCCCCCGGTCCCGCCGGGTCGGCCCGGCCGAGGCGGCCACGCTGGTGCCCGCGGTACGACGGGACGGCCTGCGCGGCGGCCTGGTCGGCTGGGACGGCCAGGTGGTGGATGACGCCCGGCTGGTCGTGACCGTCGCCCGCACCGCCGCCGGGCACGGCGCCCGGATCATCACCCGGTGCGCGGCCGAGTCGATCGCCGGTGACGGCGCGCGGCTCCGGGACACGCTCACCGGCCAGCCGCTCGACGTCCGGGCCCGGGTGGTGATCAACGCGACCGGGGTGTGGGCGGGCGGCCTGGTGCCGGAGATCGCGCTGCTGCCCAGCCGCGGCACGCACCTGGTGCTACCCGGCCGGCTGCTGGACGGGCTGCGCGCCGAGCTGCTCATCCCGGTTCCGGGCGAGCGGAACCGGTACGTGTTCGCGCTGCCGCAGCCGGACGGCCGGGTCTACGTCGGGCTCACCGACGACCCGGTCGCCGGGCCGGTGCCGGACGTGCCGGAGCCGACCGAGGGCGACGTCCGGTTCCTGCTGGACACGCTGAACAGCGTGCTGGACCGGCCGATCGACCGGTCCGAAGTGGACGGTGCGTTCGCCGGGCTGCGGCCGCTGCTGGCGCCGCCGCCGGGCGGCACCGGCGAGCCGGCCAGCTCGGCCGACCTCTCCCGCCGGCACGCCGTGCTGACCAGCGCGACCGGCGTGATCACCGTGGTCGGCGGCAAGCTCACCACGTACCGCCGGATGGCGCAGGACGCCGTCGACGCGGCTGTCCAGAGTGGACGGATCACGGCCGGGCCGAGCCGGACCAGCCGGCTGCCACTGGTCGGCGCGGCCAGCCCGGCCACACTGGCCACAGTGGACGCACCGCGCCGGCTGGTGGCCCGGTACGGCACCCGCGCGGCGGAGGTGCTGGCCGCGGCCGGCGGCGACCCGGCGCTGCTCGCCCCGATCGTCCCCGGCCTGGACGTGACCGCCGCCGAGCTGCGGCACGCGGTGCTGCACGAGCTCGCGCTGGACGCCGGCGACCTGCTCGACCGGCGCACCCGGATCGGCCTGGTCGCCGCCGACCGGGCCGCCGCCGAGCCCGCCGCGGCCGCCGCCCTCGCCAGCACCGTCCACTGAGGACGGAACGCGACCGGACACCGGGCCGCGTCGGCACTGCCGTCCACCCAGGACGGTCAGACGCGGCGGAGCTGGGGACGCCGCGCGGTGGTGGGTGGGAGGGCGGGCTCGGCGCCGGCCGGGACGGGGGTGATGGTCAGGCCGAACAGGGCCGAGCTGAGGTCGGTGGCCGGGATGCCGAGGCCGCGGGAGATCCGGGCCAGCGTCCAGCCGTCCTCGCGGGCCAGCGCCATCACCTGCCGCAGCAGCGAGGACTGCTCCAGGGCCAGGCCGTCCGGCTCGCTGGTGCGGTAGCCGCGCCGGCTGAAGTCGATCAGCCAGGACCGGTACTGCCAGTCGGACAGCCGGCCCAACTGGTGCAGCCGGCGGACCATCGCCAGCGCCGACACCCGCCAGTGCCGTTTCAGCGTCAGCACGTCGGCCAGCTGCGGCGGGCCGGCCAGCTGCGGCAGCAGGCCCTCGCCCGGCATCAGGAACGCGCTGGCGAAGCTGTTCGCGGCCAGCTCGAACCGGCGGTTGCGGCAGGTCGGCACGCCGCGGTGCATGCAGAGGTGGCCGAGCTCGTGAGCCAGGTCGAAGCGCACCCGCTCGGCCGACTTGGTCACGTTCACGAACACGTACGGCCGGCCGGCCTGCCAGAACGAGAACGCGTCCACCTCGCGCTCGTCGTCGGCCAGCCCGAAGGCGTAGACGCCGCGGCTCTCCAGCAGCGCCAGCATGTCCTTGACCGGCTTCGCGCCGAGCCCCCAGATCGCCCGCAGCGCCGCCGCGGCGTCCACTCCGGACGGTTCGGACTCGTGCTGGGAGACCGTGAGCTCCTCGACGGACGGGATGTCGACGGCCGGCGTGCGGTAGCGCTCGTCCAGCCAGCCGGCGAACTCCAGCACCAGCGCCGCGTTCGCCAGCACCTTGCGTACCTGCCGCTGGCTCATCGCGGTGAGCGCGCGGAAGCTGACCGAGTCGGCTGGCAGGTCGTCGGCGTCGTCGCGGACGAAGAACGAGCGCGGGAACTCCAGCGCGGCGGCGATCCGGTCGACCGGTGGCGCCTCCACCCGGCCGCCCTCCCAGTCGGTGACCGCGCGCCGGGACACCCCGCAGCGCTGCGCCAGCGCGTCCTTCGTCAACCCGCGGCGCTCCCGGGCCACCCGCAGCCGGCCCGGGTTGAACGCATCCGGTTGGCTACCTCCGTCCGACATGGACAGCCGCCGGCGCGTCGTCGTCGTCGCGGGGCTGCAGCGGCGTGACCGCGCCCGGCATCGGCACCTCGGGCAGCAGGATGCGCTCGCTCCACCCGCCGATCCGCCGGTCGGCGCCGAGATGGGTGGGCGCGGAGAGCTCGCTGTAGAGCATGTCGTCCCGCGCGTTGATCAGGAAGAACCAGGTGCGCAGGTCGCTGGGCACCGGTGGGTCGAAGCCGTCCAGCGGCAGCGCGTACTGGTCGGTGAAGTTCCGGCTGATCCGGTGGGACGTGACCGGGCCGCGCGGGTGGGCCGCCTTCGGCGCCCGGAAGCCGCGCACGCCGGTGAACGCGTCACCGCCGAGCACGGAGATCTCCATCCCCAGTTCCGGGTTGAAGACGGTCTCGTAGTTGCTGCTGCTGCCGAGCCGCCAGCCACGATCGAGTGCGAGCAGCTCGGTGCGCAGCGCGGCGGTGGTCTCCGCCCACATCACCTGACCGGGGAAGGTGCGCGGGTGCACCGGCAGGCAGCGGGACCGCTGCTCGTCGCCGCGCGTCTCGGCCCGGCTGAAGTACTCCGGGCGCAGGCCGAACCCGGCCAGCCGCGCCTGGGCGTCGGCCCCGCTGAGCACGGCGTCGCGTGGCGCCGAGGGCTGCTCCGACACGTCCCCCTCCGGTGATCGACTTCCTCAGACGCTACCACGATCGAGGTCCGGAATGAGGAAGCTGACGCGGCGCGTCCAGGGTGATACCCGGCCGCCGGGCGCGGGTCAGCCGAAGCGGCCGTGCACGTAGTCGGCGGTGCGCGGATCGCCAGGCGCGTCGAAGATCCGCGCGGTCGGGCCGTGTTCCACGATCACGCCCGGCTGGCCCGCCTCGGCCAGGAAGAACGCGCACTGGTCGGAGATCCGGGCCGCCTGCTGCATGTTGTGAGTGACGATCACGATCGTCACCTCGGCCGCGAGCTGCCCGATGGTCTCCTCGATCCGCCGGGTGGACGTGGGGTCCAGCGCCGAGCACGGCTCGTCCATCAGCAACACCCGCGGCCGTACCGCCAGCGACCGGGCGATGCACAGCCGCTGCTGCTGCCCGCCCGACAGCGCTCCGCCCGGCTGCCGCAACCGGTCGGCCACCTCACGCCAGAGCCCGGCCCGGGTCAGGCACTCCTGCACCAGCGCGTCCCGCGCCGACCGGCCCAGCCGCACGCCGGTCAGCTTCAGCCCGGCCGTCACGTTGTCGTAGATGGACATCGCCGGGAACGGGTTCGGCTTCTGGAACACCATGCCGATCTGCCTGCGCGCGTCGGTGAGGCGGCGGGCCGGGTCATAGATGTCCTGGCCGCCGAGGTGGACCTCACCGGCCAGCGTCGCCGACGGCACCAGCTCGTGCATCCGGTTCAGCACCCGTAGGAACGTCGACTTGCCGCAGCCGGACGGCCCGATGAGCGCGGTCACCTTCCCTGCCGGCATCGACAGCGACACCCGGTCGAGCACCTTGTGGTCGCCGAACCAGGCCGAGATCCGGACCGCCTCCAGGCCGGTCGGCCCGGCCGACCTCGCCCCGTGCGGGGGTGCGGCGACTTCGTCCACTGTGGTCACTCGGCGCTCCTCGTACGCTCGCGCGGATCAGATCAGGTTGGGCAGCAGGCCGGCGGCCTGGTCGGCGACGGCGAGCCCGAGCGCGGCGAGCACCGGGACGCCGACGATCCAGGCCTGCCAGCGGCCCCAGCGCCAGCGCGCCCAGGTCACCGCGACCGCGGCCAGCAGCAGGCCCTGCGCCCAGAACACCAGCGGCACCCAGACCGACCGGTCGGTGCCCATCGGCCGCTCGGCCGGCGGCGTGCCGATCCGGTCCGCCACCCGGGCCGGTGCCGGCTGGACGTCGGAGGTGAGGTCGGCGTCCACCCGCAGCACCCCGTTCGGCAGCAGCGACGAGCCGTCGGTGGTGGTCAGCGTGAGCCGACCCTGCCCGTCTGCCGGCGGCGCGGGCTGCGGGTCGCCGGCCCGGCGCGGCGCGGTCACCCGGTAGGTCTGCTCGCCCTGGCCGGTGGTGACGGTGAACGTGTCGCCGGTGCGCAACTCGTCCAGGTGCCGGAACGGGCCGCCGTACGCCGACCGCCGGCCCATGATCACGCTGACTCCGGCCTGCCCGGGCAGCGGCGTCTCGTGCAGGTGCCCTGGGCCACCCCGCAGCACGCCGGCGGACGTGCCCTCCAGCACGACCTCGGTCAGCCCGATCTGCGGGATCACCAGCAGCGCGACCGGCGTACCCGGCGGGTAGAGCTTGCCGTTCTGATCGAGCTGGCCGACCGGCGCGAGGCCGTTCGCCAGCGCGTACCGGAACTCGGCGTAGCTGGTCTGCTGGTCCCGGTTGTGCCGCAGCGCGCCGAGCACCAGCAGGTTCGCCGCGAACCCGAGGGCCAGCACAGCCAACAACGTGACGGCCGTGCCCGCCACCCGCCAGACCACCCGTCCCGCCGGGGCCAGGTCGCCGGCCGGCTCCGGCCCGGGCTCGGCCGACCCGGCCGGCGCACCCGCCTCCGCCGGCTCGCCCCGCGCGGCTGGGCCGGGCTCACCGGACGGCTCCGCCGACCCAGCGGCCTCCGCCGACCCGGACCGCTCCGCCGACCCGGACGGCTCGGCCGACCCGGACGGCTCGGCCGAGGGGGCGGCCCGGATCGGGCCAGCGGGCGGCGGGACGGAGCGGGGGTCAGTGTCGCCGGGTGGCTCCGCGTCCGGTTCGGCATCGCTGACCAGACGGAGTGGCTGCTGAGGGGTCAACGGGGACCGCTCCGGGCTGCCGGAACCGGCCGGCGGCGGGCCCGGCCGAGCGCGGCGGTCAGCGCACCGGCCACGATCAGCCAGAGGCCGAGGACGACGAGCTCCGGGACCTCCAGCGGGCCGGTGTTCGGCAGCCGGTCGCCGGAGCCGGTGCCACCCGGCCCACCCGTCCCGCTGGACGGGACCGTGACGCCGACCTGCTGGCCGTCCGGGGTCCCGGTGTCGGTCGGCGTGGGCGTGTCGGTGGGGGTGGTGGTGTCGGTCGGCGTCGCGGTGTCGGTCGGCGTGGGGGTGGCGGTGTCGGTCGGGGTCGCGGTGTCGGTCGGGCCGTCACCCGTGTGGTACTGGGTCGGGTTGTCGAAGAAGATCGCGCCGGTGAAGTCGCCGAGGCTGGCGCCGCTCAACGCCGTCCGGCAGACGAACGTGAGGGTGTACTTGCCGGTCAGCGTGGCCGGCGGGGTCTGCTGCGCCGCGTAGTCGTGCAGCGTCTGAGGCACGATCACGTCGTAACCGCCGGCGGGGCTGGGCGGGACGCCGGTCAGCGGGGTGGCGCCGACGATGTTGAACCCGTCGGCCGGGAAGCCGGTGCCGGTGATCGTGACCTGGTAGGTGGTGGCGGCGGTGTCCGGGCAGGTGCCGCTGGTGTCCACCGACAGCGGCTCGGTGTCGCTGCCGTGGTCCGGGACGACGGTGACCGTCCCGGCGGGCGCAGCCTGCGCGGTCGGCGTACCGGCGAGCAGGGCCACCGGGACGGCCAGCGCGGCCAGACCGGCCAGCACGAACCCGCGGAATGTTCTCGTCGACATGCGGTCCCCTCTATGTGTCATCGGCGCTTCGCACCGGCCTTCGGCGTACCCGCTCGCTTCGCGGCCCGGGCGGAGGCGGCCGCCTGCTCGGCCACGGCCGCCTCCGCCGCGGCAGCGGCGGCCTCGGCTTCCGCGGCAGTGGCCTGCGCCACCGCCGTGGCCGCGGCTGCCTTGGCCTCGGCCGCCCGGTCGGCGGCCGCCTGTGCGGCCTGAGCGGCGATCGAGGTCTGGTTCCCGTTACGGCTCGCCCTCGTGGCCGGCGCCTTGCCGGCCCCGCCCCTCGTGGCCGGTGCCCTGGCTGTGGCCTTCGCGGTCGGCCCCTTCGCGGCCGGCTGCTTCGCCGGTGACGTGGCCGGCTGGCTGGCCGGTGCCGCCGCGGGCGGCGCCTCCGCGGGCCGGTTGGCCGGGCGACCGCGCGCCGCCGCGGCGGCCCGGCGGCGGGCCCAGGCGGGCTGCACGCCGAACACGACCAGCAGGCCCAGGCCGAGCCCGGCAACCACGATCAGCGGCCAGTCCAGGTGCCACCCGCCGCCGGCTGCCGGCTTCTCGTCCACTATGGACGGTGGGGCGACCGCGGGCGCGGTGTGGCGGACGGTGCCGGGCGGGTCGGGCGTCGCCCGCGGCTCGGCCGCCATCACGGCGCGCCTGGCGGTGCGCCGGTAGCTGTGCGGGCCGGTGAACTCGATCGAGCCGGCGTAGTCGGTGTAGCTGGCGCGGTTCAGCGGCAGCCGGCAGGTCACCACCACCGTGTAGACGCCATGCAGGGTCACCGGCGGCGCATGCGCCGCGGCCGTCGCGCGCAGCGTCTGCGAGAGCGGCAGCGTGACCGGCCGGTCCGGGTCGTCCAGCGGGGTGTTGCCGACGACGTTCTCGCCGTCCTTGCCGAAGCCCGGGCCGAAGATCTTGACCAGCACGTTGGTGGCCGGGGATGGGCAGCCGCCGGGCGTAGTCACCTGCATCGGCGTGTCGTCGGCGCCGGTCGCCGGGCTGACCGCGAGGCTGCCGTCCGCGTACGCCGGGCCGACCCCGCCGACCAGCCCGGAGCCGAGGAACCCGGCGCCGAGCAGCCCGAAGAGGGCGACGGTCAGCAGCCGGCGCGCCGGCTCAGCCATCCTCGCCCACCCCAGCCGCCCCCGCCGCGGCCCGCGCCGGCTCGGCAACCGCCGGCTCAGCCCGTCCCGGGTCGGCCGCTCCCGGGTCCGCCGGCGCCGGTTCGCGCGCCCCTGCCGGCACGGCCACTCCCGGCCCGGCAGGCGGCGCCTCGGCCACCGCGGACCCGACGGGTGTCGCCTCGGTGGGTATCGCCTCTGCTACCTCGGCCACCGCGGACCCGACAGGCGCCGCGTCGCCGGGCGCCGGGTCGGACGACACCGGGTCGGACGGCACCCCGGCCGACCCCGCCGGGGCCGGTGGCGGCCCGGCCGGCGGCTCCGGCGGGGTCGGCTTCGCGGCGGACCCGTCGCGGCGGCGCTGGCGGAGGTACAGCCAGCCGAGCACCACGAGGACCAGCAGCATCCCGACGCCGATCCAGGGCAGTGCCCACAGCCCGGTGCGGCCGATCGCGGACGGCGCGATCGCGCTGACCCCGCCGGCCGGCGGCACCGGGTTCACCGTCGCGGTCGCGTTCACCCGGATCGTGGGCCGGACACAGTGGACGGTCGTGCTCACGGTAGCCACGCTGCCGGGCAGCAGCTCGGGCAGGTCGGGCACGTTCTGGACCTTCGCGCCGGAGCCGAACGGGCCGCTGACCCGCACCCGCTGGTGCCCGGCCAGCCGTACGTTGCCCTCGTTGTGCACCTGGTACGTGACGCCGAGGTCGCCGCAGCCGGCCGGGTTCGCGGTGCCACGGTAGTCGGTGCGCATCCCGGTCACGGCCAGGTTCGGGTGCAGCGGCCCGCTCACCCGCAGGTACACCCGGGCGCCGACACGCTGGTCGAGCCGCACCGGGTTGCCGTTGCGGTCGCGGCCGACGCTGGTGATCGACGCGACGATGCCACCGGCGTGGTCGCCCGGGGTGGCGTTGGCCGGGACGCGCAGCCGGAACGGCACGATCTTCTTCGACCGCGCGGGCACCGTGACCAGTCCACTCGCGACAGTCAGCCAGGAGCCGACGTCGGTGGACTTCCCCTTGGCGGCCAGCACGTCGAAGCCGCCGTCCGGGGTGTTGAACGCGTCCCGGGCGTACACGCGGAGTGTGAGCGGCCGCAGGCTGATGTTGGCGACGGCGAGCTGGTCGGTCAGCACCGCGCCGGGCGTGACGCTGTAGGTGAAGTACGGCCGCCTGTCGGGCTTGCCGGCGCTGGCCGGCTGCACGCCGAACGTCTGCCCGCCCGCGGGCGGCACGGGCGCCGCGGTCGCCGGCCCGACCCCGGCCAGCAGAAGGTCGACCAGCAGCAGACCGACCAGGCCGAGCAGTGCCAGTACCCGCCGACCCGCCCGCCCGCGCCGGCGTCCCCCGGCCGCCACGGTCCACTGTGGACGAATCATCGCCATCCCTTCCGAGCGGTCCGCCCGAGGCCGGGCGGATGCTGCTGTGCGGTGTGCCGGGGCGGCGGGGCCGGGGTGGCGACCGGTCCCCCCCCCC
>JBBWZH010000121.1:0-5613 GCA_039648995.1 Mycobacteriales bacterium | reverse complement strand
GCCCGGGGATGCCGGGCCGGCCGCCGTCGTCCAGCCGGACTCCGTTGAGGACGGCAGCATCGTCGAGGCGCTGGACTCGCCCGGGAACCCGGACCGGTACTCGCCGACCGGGTACGCCCGGTTGACCGCGCTCGCCACCGAGCTGCGCGAGCTGCGGGCGCGGGCCGGGCAGCCGCTGCCGGATCTGGTCGCCGACGTGGAGCGCACGCTCGGCCTGGCCGTCGAGGTGGCCGCTCGACCCGACCGGGACGCGGTCACCGCCCGGGCGCACCTGGACCGGTTCGCCGACGTGGCCGCCGACTTCGCCGAGGGTGCCGACGTGGCCAGCCTTGGCGCGTTCCTGGCGTACCTGGCCGCCGCGTCCCGCCGCGAGGACGGGTTGGAGCCGGGAACCGTGGAGGTCGAGCCGGAGCGGGTACAGGTGCTCACCGTGCACGGCGCGAAGGGCCTGGAGTGGGACGTGGTCGCGGTGCCGGGGCTGACCGCGAACGTGTTTCCGGCGTCGTCCCGGGGCGGTGACTGGACGAAGGACCCGCGCGCGCTGCCGTACGCGCTGCGCGGGGACGCGGCCGACCTGCCGCAGTTCGACCTGGGCGCGGCCACCGACCTGACCGGGGCGGACCGCCGGCGGGACTGGTACCAGGGCCGGGTCGCCGAGCTGAGCCTGCTGGAGGAGCGCCGGCTCTGCTACGTGGCGACCACCCGGGCGCGGCGGGTGCTGCTCTGTGCCGGCTACTGGTGGGACGACGCCAGCCGCCCGCGCGGGCCGTCCGACTTCCTCACCGAGCTGCGGGACGCCTGCCTGGCCGGTGCCGGAGAGGTGGCCGGCTGGGCCCCGCCGCCGGCCGAGGGGGAGCCGAACCCGCTGCTGGCCGAGGTCGTCACCGCGTCCTGGCCGGTCGACCCACTCCAGGGCCGCCGGGACGCGGTGCAGGCCGGCGCCGACCTGGTCCGGGCCGCGCTGGCCCGGCTCGACGCGCCCGAGCCGCCCACCGCGGCGCCGCCGGCCGCCGAGCCGCCCACCGCGGCGCCGCCGTCCGCGCCGCCCGGCGCGGCGGCGCCCGCGGCGCCGAAGCCGGGCCGGCGCCGGCGGGCCGCGCCGGAGACCCAGCAGGAGCTGTTCGACCCGGCCGTGCCGGACGCCCGCACCTGGGCGGTGGAGGCGGAGTTGCTGCTGGCCGAGCGCGACCGCGGCCAGCGTTCGGCCGGCGGCGCGGTCGACGTGCCGCTGCCCGAGCACCTGTCGGTGACCGCGCTGGTCGCGCTGCGGCGGGACCCGGCCGAGCTGGCCCGGCAGATCCGCCGGCCGATGCCGTACCGGCCGGCCCCGCTGACCCGCCGCGGCACCGCCTTCCACGCCTGGCTGGAGGAGCGGTTCGGTGGCGAGCGGCTGCTCGACCTGGACGAGCTGCCCGGCGCGGCCGACGCCGGCGCCGGCCCGGACGAGGACCTGGAGCTGCTGCAGGAACGGTTCCTGGCCAGCGCGTGGGCGCACCGCCGGGCCGACGAGGTGGAGGTGCCGTTCGAGACCACGATCGGCGCGCCCGGCCGACCGCTGGTCGTCCGCGGCCGGATCGACGCGGTCTTCGCCGACCCCGACGGCGGCTGGACGGTGGTCGACTGGAAGACCGGCGCCGAGCCGGCCGGCGCCCTGCTGCGCGCCGCCGAGGTGCAGCTGGCCGCGTACCGGCTGGCCTGGGCGGCGCTGTCCGGCACTCCGGTCGGTCAGGTCCGCGCCGCCTTCCACTACGTCCGCGGCAACCGCACGGTCAGCCCGACCGACCTGCTGGACGCCGCCGCGCTCCGCGACCTGATCGAGTCCGTCCCGCCCGCCGACCCGGCCGCCCGGCCGGCTGGGCGGTCCTAGCCGAGGTCGACGACCAGGGCGAGGTGGTCGGAGACCGCGCCGGTGACCGCGCCGGCCGACCGGACCGGCGGCAGGGCGCCGTCCGCGAGAACGTGGTCGATCTGCACCTTGGGCTCGCTGGCCGGGTAGGTGGGTGCCTGCACGAGGCCACGCCAGCCGGTCAGCCAGCGCGGCACCGGGCCGGGCAGGTTGAAGTCGCCGAGCAGGATACGCGGCCCGGGCAGCGCCCGCAGCGCGCGCACCGCCCGGCGCAGCTGCCAGACGTTCCAACCCGGGGTGAACGACAGGTGCGTCGTCGCGATCGTGATCGTCCCGTGTGGACTGTCCACTTCGGCCGCCAGCACGGCGCGCGGCTCGTCCGGCAGCAGCAGCACCCGCGGCGGCCGGCCACCCATCGGCGGCACCACGATCGGCGACCGGCCCGGCGCCCCGCGCATCCGCAGCACGTGCCAGCGCCGCACCGGGTAGCGGCTGATCAGCCCGATGCCGTAGGCGCACCCGTCCGGCGCCGGCGCACCGTCGGCCACCCGTCGCCAGGACTCCCCGGGCGTACCGGTCAGCGCCGGCGCGAACCGCCAGTCGGTGGCGCCGAGCGCGGCCGCCGCCTCCGCGGTCTGGTCCACTTCGGACGATCGCGGTTGGCCCCGGTCGACCTCCTGCAGCCCGATCACATCGGCGTCCAATGTGGACACCGCAGCGCGCAGCGTGGACGCGGACACGGCGCCGGACGGCAGCGCCATGCCGTGCAGGATGTTGAACGTCGCCAGCCGCACCGGGCCAGCCTACGAGCCGCGGGCCGCGCCACCGGGAGGTACCCCGGCGGGTCGCGGCCCGCGACGTTCGGCGGTCAGGCGACCATCGTGACGCGGTTCTGCGGCCCGGGCGCGACCGGCGAGTGCGCCGTCACGTACGTGGTCAACGCGTCGACGTCGAACCCGGGCGCGGTGACCCGGTTGGTGCCGGCGGTCAGCCGGGTGAACCCGTCCCCGCCGTTGGCGAGGAAGTCGTTCGTGGTGACCCGGTAGCTGGCGGCCACGTCGATCGGCGTGCCGTTGATCTTCAGGTTGCTCACCTTGCTGCCGCAGGCCGCTCCGGCCGACCAGGTGTAGGTCAGCGACGCGGACGGCTGCAATATCCGGCCGCCGGTGACCTGCCCGAAGCAGCCGCTGAACTGCTGCTCCAGCACGTCCTTGAGCTGCTGCCCGGTCAGCGTGGTGGTGACCACCAGGTTGTTGAACGGCTGCACGGTGAACGCCTCGCCGAACGTGACCTGGCCGGGTGCCTCACCCCCGGTGGACGCGGCGAACACCAGCGACGCCCGGATGCCACCCGGGTTCATCAGCGCGACCTGGGCGCCGGCCGAGGCGGTGGTGTACGCGAGCTGGGCGTCCCCGATCACGTCGCCGATCGCGCTCTCGCCTGCCGGGTTGTTCGCGTTGGTGATGTCCGCGGTGATCGAGCCGATCACCCGGTTGGCCAGCGGCGCGACCGCCGTGCGGTATTTGTCGGCGATCCGCTTCGCGACCGGGTCGGCCTTCGTCGGGTCGAGCGTGAACGTGCCGTTGGCGTTCCGCACCGAGTTCTCCACCAGCACGTTCTGGCCCGCCGCGGTGATGAAGTGGCCGTTCGTCCGGTCCAGCTCGGCGTGCACGTCGGTGACCAGGACACCGAACGAGCCCGCGCTGGTGACCAGGCTGTTGCCGGCCTGGTTGGGCAGCGAGCAGGTGTAGAAGCGGTGCGTGTGGCCGGAGATCACCACGCCGAAGTCCGGGTCCAGCTGGGAGACGATAGGGGTGATGTCGCCGGCGAAGCCGTCGCAGCTGCTGGGCTGCGGCTGGTTCGGCGCCGGCACGTTCTGCAGCCCACCCTGGTGGATCAGCAGCACGAACGCGTGCACGTCCTGCTCGGCGCGCAGCTTGTTCGCGTAGAAGTTGGCGGTCGCGGCCTCGTCCAGGAAGTCCACCGACTGGATGCCGGCCGGGTTCACGATGCCCGGCGTGCCCAGCAGCGTCTCGCCGATGAACGCGACCTTCACGCCGCGGATCTTGTGGACGCTGTACGCCGGGAAGATCGGCTTGCGGGTGACCTTGTCGACCACGTTGGCCGACAGGTACGGCCAGGCCGCGCCGAAGTACGGGTCGCCGTCCTGGCAGCCGTCGGTCGGGTGGCAGCCGCCGTTCTGGATCCGCTTCAGCTCGGTGACGCCCTCGTCGAACTCGTGGTTGCCGACGCTGCTGAGGTCGAGCCCGAGCGCGTTCTCGATCTCGATCGTCGGCTCGTCGTGGAACGCCGCGGACACCAGCGGCGAGGCGCCGATGTTGTCGCCGGCGGCGACCGTCATCACCCGGTCACGGCTGAACAGGTACTGCGAGCGCAGCCGCTTGATCGTGGCGCTGAGGTATTCGGCGCCACCGACCGGGATGCCGGTGACCAGGCCGGCGCTGCCGGTGGGCGGGTCGAGGTTGCCGTGCAGGTCGTTGAAGCCGAGCAGTTCCAGGCTGGCCGGGGTCAGCCCGGCCCGCGGCGCGGCCGCCGGCTTGGCCAGCGCGACGCCCTGCGGCAGCGCCTGCTGGAACGAGACCGAGGCCGGGGTGAGCGGGTTCCACCCCGCCGCGGCCGGGGCCGCGGCGGCCGGCGCGGGCGCACTGCTGCCGTGCGAGAGCGGACCCACCGCGATCACCGCGATCGCCGCGATGGGTAGCGCGAAGTGGCGCAGGCGCATGGCCTCACGCAACCCGCTCGGCACACGGGACATGCGGACTCCCTCCACCGACCGGAGTCACGGCTCGGCCGGCGTCTCAATGATGCGCATACGCGGGGGTGTCCCACGCGCACGGCACATTACGACCCGCCAGCCCACCGCGTCAGCAGAAGTGCCCGGATTCCGCATGAACGTCTGATGACCCACCCCGCCCCGGCCCCCGTCGGGTCGCCCCGCGCCCGGGTTACATTGCCGGCATGACCACCGCCGAGCGCAGGTACGTCGAAGACCACGTCGACCAGTTGCACGCCGACCTCGATGCCTGGCTGCGCATCCCGTCGATCAGCGCGGACCCGGCCCGCGCCGGCGATGTCCGGCGCAGCGCCGAGTGGCTGGCCGCCGCGTTCACCCGCACCGGCTTCCCGACCGTCGAGATCTGGGAGACCGGCGGCGCGCCGGCGGTGTTCGCCGAGTGGCCGGCCGACGACCCGCGGGCGCCGGCGGCCGTGGTCTACGGGCACCACGACGTGCAGCCGGTCGACCCGGAGGAGCTCTGGCAGACGCCGCCGTTCGAGCCGACCGTCCGCGGCGACGAGCTGTACGCCCGCGGCGCCGCGGACGACAAGGGCCAGCTGCTGTTCCACCTGCTCGGGCTGCCCGCGCACCTGGCGGCCACCGGGCGGTCGGCACCGGCGGTCACCCTGCGCTTCCTGGTCGAGGGCGAGGAGGAGTCCGGCTCGCCGCACTTTGCCGACCTGCTGCGGGCCCAGCGCGACCGGCTGCACTGCGACGTCGTGGTGGTGACCGACACCGGCGTGTTCGACCGCGGCACGCCCAGCACCTGCACCGGCATGCGCGGCGTGACGTCCTGCCAGATCGACTTCCACGGCCCGGACGTGGATCTGCACTCCGGCTCGTTCGGTGGCGCCGTGCCGAACCCGGCGACCGCGCTGGCCCGCCTGGTGGCGCGGCTGCACGACGACGCCGGCGTGGTGCAGGTGCCGGGCTTCTACGCGGACGTGGTGCCGCTCACCGACCAGGAGCG
>JBBWZH010000119.1:0-6613 GCA_039648995.1 Mycobacteriales bacterium | reverse complement strand
GGGGGGGGGGCGCGCGGGGGCCCCCCCCCACACCGCGGGTCCTCATGCCTCGGCCGGCCGTAACCACGTGTACCCGCGAGCGGGTGACGGCCGAACCCCGGCCTCAGGCCCGGGCCGCCGGGACGAGGGCCGCGAACGCCGCGTCGACGGTGTCGACCCGGCGGAGCATGTCCAGCGCGGCCTGCCGGACGAACCCGGTGCGGGTCAGCTCCTCCAGCCAGCGCCAGAGCGGGTCGTAGAAGCCGTCCGGGTCGAGGACGACGACCGGCTTGGCATGCATGCCGAGGCTGCCGGCGGTCCAGACCTCGAAGAACTCCTCCAGCGTGCCGATCCCGCCGGGCAGCGTCAGGAACGCGTCGCCGCGGGCGTCCATCTCGGCCTTGCGCAGCCGCATCGTGTCGACCACGACCAGCTCGTCCGAGTCGAGGTCGGCGATCTCGACGGTCATCAGATGCCGCGGGATCACCCCGACCGTGTGCGCGCCGCCGGCCCGGGCGGCCCGGGTGACCGCGCCCATCATCGACACGCTGCCGCCGCCGGTGACCAGCGTGTAGCCGCGGCGGGCCAGCCCGGTACCGACCGCGGCGGCCAGGTCGAGGTGGGCCGGGGCGACGCGGTTGGACGACGAACAGTAGACGCAGATCGCCGTCACGAGCCGGCCTCCGGAGTGAGCATCGCAGGGCCCCCAGGGCCCGAGGAGCGCAGCGCAGGAAGCCGGCGGGCCAGCACCGTCACGAGCCGGCCTCCGGAGTGAGCATCGCAGGGCCCCCAGGGCCCGAGGAGCGGAGCGCAGGAGGCCGGCGGGCCAGCACCGTCACGAGCCGGGAGGGTAGTTGGCGGCCACGCTCACACCGAGTGGTTCTGCTGGCCGCCCCGCAGCGCGGCCGCGTCCTGGATGTGCTTCACCGCGGTGTCCACGTCGTCGGTGAGCGTGATCAGGTCGAGGTCGTGCTCGGAGATCTTGCCGGCCGGCAGCACGGTCGCGCGCAGCCAGTCGAGCAGGCCGGACCAGTAGCCGGTGCCGAACAGGATCACCGGGAACCGCGTCACCTTGCCGGTCTGCACCAGGGTCAGCGCCTCGCACAGCTCGTCGAGCGTGCCGAACCCGCCGGGCAGGATCACGAACGCCTGCGCGTACTTGACGAACATCGTCTTGCGGGCGAAGAAGTAGCGGAAGTTCAGCCCCACGTCGACCCAGTCGTTCAACCGCTGCTCGAACGGCAGCTCGATACCGAGGCCGACGCTGACCCCGCCGGCCTCGGACGCGCCCCGGTTCGCCGCCTCCATCGCGCCCGGCCCGCCGCCGGTGATCACGGCGAAGCCGGCCCGGGCCAGCGCGCCGCCGAGCGCCTGCGCGGCGGCGTACTCGGGATGGTCGCGCGGGGTGCGGGCGCTGCCGAAGATGCTGACCGCGGCCGGCAGCTCGGCCAGCAGGCCGAACCCCTCCACGAACTCGGACTGGATGCGCAGCACCCGCCACGGGTCGGTGTGCACCCAGTCGGACGAGCCGTGGCCGTCCAGCAGGCGCTGGTCGGTGGTGCCGGGCTGGATCTGCTGGCGGCGGAAGACAACCGGCCCGCGGTGCTTCTCCGGCAGCCGCGACTCGGCCGGCCGCGACCCGGTGGGGCCGCGGTCCTGGGCGTTCGTCATCCCTCGACAGTAGCTTCATCGACCGGTGCGGACGGCCGGATCCGACTCAGCGGGCCGGGCGGCGGCCGGCTCAGCCCGCCAGGTACGCCCGCAGCGCCTGCTCGCAGGCGAGGATCCGGGGCAGCTCCACGTGCTCCTCGCGGGTGTGCGCCAGGTTCGGGTCACCGGGGCCGAAGTTGACCGCGGGAATGCCGAGAGCGGCGAACCGGGCCACATCGGTCCAGCCGAACTTGGCCAGCGGGAGCCCGCCGATCGCGGCGACGAACTCCTGCGCGGCCGGCACCGAGAGCCCGGGCAGCGCGCCCGGCGCGGAGTCGACGATCTGCACCTGATAGCCGGACAGCACGTCGCGGACGTGGTCGGCGGCCTGCTGCTCGGTGCGGTGCGGGGCGTACCGGAAGTTCACGGTGACCACGCACTCGTCCGGCACCACGTTGCCGGCCACCCCGCCGGCGATCCGGACCGCGTTCAGCCCCTCCCGGTAGGTGCAGCCGTCGATCGGCACCTCCTCGGCCGGGTAGGCGGCGAGCGTGGCCAGCAGCGGCGCGGCGGCGTGGATCGCGTTCACGCCGAGCCAGGACCGGGCGCTGTGCGCGCGCTTTCCGGGCACCGTGACCAGGGCGCGCAGAGTGCCTTGGCAACCTGCCTCGATCCGGCCCAGCGTCGGCTCCAGCAGGATCGCCAGGTCGCCGTCCAGCCAGTCGCGGTGCTGCCGGGCGACCCGGCCCAGGCCGTTGCGGTCCGCGCCGACTTCCTCGTTGTCGTAGCAGATCCAGGTCACGTCGTGGGCCGGCGCGGGCAGCGTGCCGGCCATCCGCAGCATCACCGCCAACCCGGACTTCATGTCCGAGGTGCCGCACCCGAACAGGCGGTCGCCGTCGCGCCGGGACGGCACGTTGTCCGCGATGGGGACCGTGTCCAGGTGGCCGGCGAGCACGACCCGGCGCGGCCGGCCGAGCGTGGTGCGCGCCAGCACGGCGTCGCCGTCGCGGAGCACCTCGAGGCGGCCCAGCCCGGTCAGCGCGGCCTGCACCGCGTCGGCCAACGCGGCCTCGGCGCCGGACACGGACGGCAGGTCCACCAGCGCCGCGGTGAGTGCGCCCGCGTCCGCGGTGAGGTCGAGGTCGGTCACCGGTGCACGGTAACGGTCGCCGGCTGGGTAACGTTTGCGCGACGGGCCGGCGGGCGACAGATCGTGGAGGGGTCCGTCCCGGGGGGAACTGGCCAGCGAGAACCGAGCTCCGGAGGCGGTCCATGGACACGGCAGGCACCAGTGGGGCGTGCGGTCAGGGGCTCGCCACGGTCACCGACTCCGGCCGCGTGCTGGACGTGTGGTTCCCCGAGCCGCGGCTGGGGGCGGCCGCCGCCGACCCGGATCTCGACGCCGCGCTGGACGCGGCCGCCGGCCGGGACGCGCGCCGCCGGGTCCGGCGCGAGCCGGTCTCGGTGCGGATCGACGACCTGGCCGCCCCGCCGGCCAACGTGCCGGACGCGTACCTGCGGCTGCACCTGCTCTCACACCGGCTGGTGCGCCCGCACGGGCTGTCCACGCAGGGCATCTTCGGCGTGCTGCCGAACGTCGTGTGGACCAGCGCCGGGCCGTGCGACGTCACCGACTTCGAGCGCACCCGGCTGCGGCTGCTGGCCGCCGGCGAGCGGGTCGCCGTCTACGGCGTGGACAAGTTCCCGCGGATGACCGACTACGTGGTGCCCGCCGGCGTCCGCGTCGCCGACGCCGACCGGGTCCGGCTCGGCGCGCACCTGGCCGCCGGCACCACCGTGATGCACGAGGGTTTCGTGAACTACAACGCCGGCACGCTCGGGGCGTCGATGGTCGAGGGCCGGATCTCGGCCGGCGTGGTCGTGGACGAGGGTTCCGACATCGGCGGCGGCGCCTCGATCATGGGCACGCTGTCCGGCGGCGGCACCGAGGTGGTCTCCATCGGCCGGCACTGCCTGATCGGCGCCAACGCGGGCATCGGCATCTCGCTCGGCGACGACTGCGTGGTCGAGGCCGGCTGCTACGTCACCGCCGGGGTGAAGCTGCGGATGCCGGACGGCCAGGTGCGCAAGGCCCGCGACCTGTCCGGGCAGGACGGGCTGCTGTTCCGGCGGAACAGCCTGTCCGGCGGCATCGAGGTGGTACCGCGGACCGGCAACTGGGCCGGCCTGAACGCGGCGTTGCACGCCAACGCCTGACGCGATGCGCACACGGACGATCCGCCGGGTCACCGCCGTGGTGGCGGTCATCGGGATCACCGCCGGCCTGATCGCCGCCGGCGTGCACTTCCTGCTGGACCGCCTCGACCTGCCGGCCGCCCAGGTGGCCCGGTGCGACCTGGTGGGCAGCCCGTACTCGGTCTCCACCGAGCAGGCCGCCAACGCGGCCACGATCACGGCCGCCGCGGTGCGCCGCAAGCTGCCGACCCAGGCCGCGGTGATCGCGCTGGCCACCGCGCTGCAGGAGTCCAAGCTGGTCAACGTCGAGTACGGGGACCGCGACTCGGTCGGCCTGTTCCAGCAGCGGCCGTCCCAGGGCTGGGGCACCGCGAACCAGATCCTCGACCCACGATATGCGGCCGGGAAGTTCTACGACCACCTGGTCAAGGTGAAGGGCTGGCAGACCCGGCCGGTCACCGAGGCCGCGCAGGCGGTGCAGCACAGCGGCCACCCGATGGCGTACGCGCAGTGGGAGGACCAGGCGACCGTGCTGGCCCGGGCCTTCGCCGGCTCGATCTCGGCCGGCGTCTCCTGCGCTTTCCCGGAGCCGACGGTCGTCGCGCAGCCGGCCAAGGTGGTCGCGCTGCTCGCGCAGGACCTGCCGACCACCCGGCTGGCCACCTCCGACCACGCCGCCGAGCTGCGGCCGGCGACGCCGGCCTGGGCCTCGGTGAGCTGGCTGGTGGCACACGCCGACCAGCTCGGCGTGGACGCGGTCAGCTACGCCGGCCAACGCTGGAGCCGGCTGGACGGCTGGCGCGACGACGGCACGGTCGCACCGGACCGGGTCCGGCTGGAGACCGCGCAGCTGCGCACCCCGTCCCCGTGACGCCGGGGCCGGCCGGTTGCCCCGTCGGCCAGAGTGCGACGGCGGGGTGACGCCGGCGGTATCAGGCTCCGGGCGTGGCCGCTCACTTCGGTGTCCGGCCCGGCTGGGGTCGGTGCTGGCGAGGACACGGGGGACGGCGATGACGCGGGAAACGTTGACTGAGATGACCACCTGCCCGGAGTGCGGCGCCCCGGCCGAGGTGCGCACCCGGTCGGTCTGGGAGAGCACGGTCGGGCCGATCGAGCACATCCGGATCGAGTGCGTGGCGCGGCACTGGTTCCTGATGTCGGTGTCGTCGCTGGCCCGCGCGCTCTCGGTACCCGCCGCCCAGGCGGCCCGCCGCGCCGCCTGAACCCGGCCGGCCGGTCAGCCGGCGAGCCGGGCCGCCGCGGCCGCGATCCGCTCGTCGGTCGCGGTCAGCGCGAAGCGGACGTGCCGGCCGCCGGTCGGGCCGTAGAACTCACCCGGCGCGACCAGGACCCCTCTTGCCGCCAGCCAGTCCACTGTGGACCAGCAGTCGGTGCCGCGGGTCGCCCAGAGGTAGAGCCCGGCGGTCGAGTCGTCCACGGTGAAGCCGGCGGCGGCCAGCGCGGGCCGCAGCCGGGCCCGCCGGGCCGCGTACCGTCCACGTTGGACGGTCACGTGCTCGTCGTCATCCAGCGCCGCGGTCATCGCGGCCTGCACCGGCAGCGGCATCATCAGGCCGGCGTGCTTGCGCACCTCCAGCAGCGCCGCGACGAGGGCCGGGTCGCCGGCCACGAACCCGGCCCGGTAGCCGGCCAGGTTCGACCGCTTCGACAGCGAGTGGATCGCGAGCAGCCCGTCGAACCGCCCGTCGCAGACCTCCGGGTGCAGGATGGACCGCGGCTGCGCGTCCCAGCCGAACTCCAGGTAGCACTCGTCGCTGGCGACCACCGCGCCGCGCTCCCGCGCCCAGGCGACGACCTTGCGCAGGTGCGGCACCGGCAGCACCCGCCCGGTCGGGTTGGCCGGCGAGTTCACCAGCACCAGGCCGACCCGGGCCGGGCCGAGGCCGACCAACCCGTCCGACCGCACCGCGGTCAGCCCGGCCAGCCGGGCGCCCACCTCGTACGTCGGGTAGGCCAGCTCGGGCAGCACCAACTGGTCGCCGGGGCCGAGGCCGAGCAGCATCGGCAGCAGCGCGATGAGCTCCTTGGAGCCGACCGTCGGCAGCACCGCGGCCGGGTCGACGCCGACCACGCCGTGCCGGCGGGCCAGCCAGCCGGCGGCCGCCTCGCGCACCGCCGGGGTGCCGGCGGTGGTCGGGTAGCCCGGGGCGTCGGCGGCCGCCGCGAGCGCCCGCTGGATCACCGCCGGGGTCGGGTCCACCGGGGTGCCGATGGACAGGTCGACCACGCCGTCGGGGTGGGCCCGGGCCCGCGCCTGGTACGGCTCGAGCACGTCCCACGGGAAATCCGGCAGCCGCCCCGCCCAACCGGGCCGGCCGGCGCCCGGCCGGCCGGCCGCCGGCGGGCGCGGTGCCGCCTCGTTGCGGGCGGCCGCCGCGCCCGCGGTCAGTGCGCCTCGTTCACCTGCGGCGGCAGCGCCGCCACCAGCGGGTGGTCGCGGTCGAGCTTGCCGACCTTGGAGGCGCCGCCGGGCGAACCCAGTTCTTCAAAGAAATCGACGTTCGCCTGGTAGTAGTCCTTCCACTTCTCCGGCGTGTCGTCCTCGTAGAAGATCGCTTCCACCGGGCAGACCGGCTCACAGGCGCCACAGTCGACACACTCGTCCGGGTGGATGTAGAGCATCCGCTCGCCCTCGTAGATGCAATCGACGGGGCACTCCTCGATGCACGCTTTGTCCAGTACATCGACGCAGGGCTCAGCGATGATGTAGGTCACGAGCGATCCTTCCTCGCAGGCACGACATTAGTATGCCGCGCGTGGGCCC
>JBBWZH010000118.1:0-9181 GCA_039648995.1 Mycobacteriales bacterium | reverse complement strand
TGGCGCTCGGGCTCTCGGTGGCTGCCGTGCACGTGCTCGCCGCCCGCCTGGAGGGCGCGCCGCACCGGCCGGTCGCGGTCGTCGGGCGTGATCCGCGGGCGTCCGGCGAGATGCTGGAGGCGGCGGTGGTGGCCGGGCTGACCAGCGCCGGCGCCACCGTGCTGCGCGCCGGGGTGCTGCCGACGCCGGCGATCGCCTATCTCACCGCGGACATCGGCGCCGACCTCGGGGTGATGCTGTCGGCCAGCCACAACCCGATGCCCGACAACGGGATCAAGCTGTTCGCCCGCGGCGGGCACAAGCTGCCGGACGCGGTCGAGGACGAGATCGAGGCGCAGTTCTCCCGCGGTGAGCGGTGGGCGCGGCCGACCGGCGCGGACATCGGCCGGGTGCGGAACCTGGACGACGCCGTCGACCGGTACGCCGAGCACCTGCTGTCGGCGCTGCCGCACAAGCTCGACGGGCTGCGGGTGGTGGTCGACTGCGCGCACGGCTCCGCCGCCCGGGTCGCGCCGCTGGTCCTGGCCCGGGCCGGCGCCGAGGTGATCGCGCTGGCCGCCGAGCCGGACGGGCTGAACATCAACGACCGCGTCGGCTCGACCCATCTGGATGTGCTGGCCGCGGCCGTCCTCGACACCGGCGCCGACGTCGGCATCGCGCACGACGGCGACGCCGACCGGTGCCTGGCGGTCACCTCCACCGGCGAGATCGTCGACGGCGACGTGATCCTGGCGGTCTGCGCGCTGGCGCTGCGGGAGGCCGGCCGGCTGCGGGACGACACCGTGGTCGCCACCGTGATGAGCAACCTCGGGTTCCACCACGCGATGCGGGACGCCGGTATCGGCGTGGTCACCACCGCCGTCGGCGACCGCTACGTGCTGGAGGAACTGCACGCCCGGCGGCTGTCGGTCGGCGGCGAGCAGAGCGGCCACCTGATCTTCCTCGACCACGCCACCACCGGCGACGGCATCCTGACCGCGCTGCAACTGCTCAGCCGCGTCGCCAGTACCGGCGAACCGCTCGCCGGCCTGGCCGCGGTCGTCCGCCGCCTGCCGCAGGTGCTGCTCAACGTCCCGGTCGCCGACAAGGCCCGGGTCGCCACCTCGCCGGCCGTGGTCGACGCGGTCGCCGCAGTAGAACGCGACCTGGGCGACGACGGCCGCGTCCTGCTCCGCCCGTCCGGCACCGAGCAGATCGTCCGTGTCATGGTCGAAGCCCTCACCCAGGACCATGCCGACGCGATCGCCCACCACCTCGCCACCATCGTCGCCGCGTCCTGATCATGACGGCGTCCGTCCTCGACGCGTTCAGCTGCCACGATCGCGGTTGACCCGTCGAAGATCGCGGTCCGGGCGATCGGTATTGTGATAACTTTTTGTTATGACAACAACGATGGGGATTCGGGAAGTCACCCGCCATACGTCCAAGGTGATTCACCGGGCTGCGGCAGGGGAGACGGTGTTGATCACCGAGCATGACCGGCCGATTGCGATGCTGGTACCGCTGCCGAGCACCGGTGACCCCGTTGTGGACGAGTTGATCCGCACCGGCCAGCTGACCCCGGCCAGTAACCCGGGCGGGATCGAGGCGTTGCTGGCGATCAAGCCGGTGCCGGCCAGCGGCAGCTCGAGCGTCTCCGACATCGTGTCAGACCTGCGCGAGGAACGGTTGTGATCTTCCTGGACAGCTCCGCGATAGTGAAGCTGGCGAGACGGGAGGCCGAGAGTGACGCATTGCGGGCGTGGCTAGCCGTGCGCCGGTCGGCACCGCTGGTCGCCTCGGCGTTGGTGCGGAGTGAGACGGCGCGAGCTTTGCAACGCGGCGAGCCGGCCGCGCTGCCCCTCCTCCCCGCAGTGCTGGCGGTGCTGCATCAGAAGCCGGTTACCGACGCGATCCTGGACGCGGCAGCCAGGTTGCCGGGCGAGACGCTGCGGAGCCTGGACGCGATCCACCTGGCCACCGCCGAACAGTTGCGCGTCGGACTTGACTGGTTCGTCGCGTACGACAAGCGACTGCACGAGGCCGCCTCGATGCGTGGCCTGCCAGCGGTCGCGCCCGCCTGACGGGCTCGCTGCGCCGGCCGCGACTGCCTCGAGCAAGGTGCCTACGGCGTCACGGTCACGTTGCTCCGTGAGGCCGTATGTGGTCGCCAACCAACTGGACCTTGGGAGCGACGGTTCCCGGAGTTGGCTGAGTTGAGCCGCTTAGCTGCGGCGGGACGATCTGTTGACGCGGGGAGGTGGGTCACCGGGCGGTGGCGGGGGTGTTGATGGCGTGCAGGAGGGTGTGTTCGGAGAGGGCCGGGGCGTGGTGTTCGGTGGTCACCCGGCCGCGGTGCAGGACGATCACGCGGTGGCAGACGGTGGCCAGTTCGGCCAGGTCGGTGGAGCAGATCAGGACGGTGCGGCTCTCGGCGGCGAGGCGGCGGATGATGCCGTGCATCTCGGCTTTGGCGGCGACGTCCACGCCGCGGGTGGGGTCGTCGAGTAGGACCAGGGACGGGTCGGCGTGCAGCCACTTGGCGAAGACGACCTTCTGCTGGTTGCCACCGGACAGGGCGCTGACCGGGTCGTCCGGGGAGCCTTTGATGCGCAGTTCGGCGATGCGGCGGGCGGCGGCGGCGCGCATCCGGGCCGGGCGGAGCAGGGTGCCGCCGCGCCGGTCGGCCAGCCAGGAGACGGCGGTGATGTTCTGGCCGACGGTGGCGTCGAGCATCAGGCCGAGCCGCTTGCGGTCGCTGGGCAGGTAGGCGACGCCCTGCCGGACGGCGGCGCTCATGCTGGCCGGTTGCCGCCCGCCGCCGGGGAGCCGGACCGTGCCGGCGGTCGGGCGGAGCCGGCCCCAGAGCAGGTCCAGGATCGCGGTGTGGCCGGCACCGGCCAGACCGGCCAGACCGACGACCTCGCCGGGGTGGGCCACCAGGGAGACCGCGTCCAGCTCACCGGGCACGGTCACGCCGGACAGCCGCAACTCCCCGGCCGGCCGGTCGGGGCCGCCCGCCGACCGGCCCGGGCCGGCCGACGCCCGGCCCGGACCGTTGCGGTCCGCCCCGCCCGCGTCGCGCGCACCCCGCCTTCCCCGCCGGCCCCGGCCCGCGCCGCCCGCGCCGCCCGGGCTGCCCGCGATGCCCGCGATGCCCGCGTCGGTTCGGCCAGGGCCGTCCGCGCCGGCGCGGTGGCGGCCGGCAATACCGACGCCCGCGCCCGCGCCGCCCGCGCCCGCGCCGCCCGCGCCCGCCCGGGCCCCGTCCGCCCCGGCCCCGTCCAGCCCGGCCCCGTCCAGCCCGGCCCGGCCGGGCCGGGCGGCGGTGGTGGTCGGCGGGGTGGCGGTGAGGATGTGGCTGGCCAGGGGGGAGTCGCCGAGCATCGCGGTGACGAGGGCGGGGATGGTGAGGTCGGCGGTGGGGGTGCCGGACATGACGTTGCGGCCGTCGCGCAGCACGGTGATGCGGTCGGCCAGGCCGACGGCTTCCTCCAGGAAGTGCGTCACGTAGAGGACGGGGACGCCGCGGGCGGTGATCTGGCGGATGACCGCGGTCAGCCGGCTGACCGCGGCCGGCGGCAGCGCCGAGGTGGGCTCGTCCAGGATCACCACGGTCGGGTCGTGCAGCAGGGCCCGGCAGATCTCGACGAGTTGCTGCTGGGCCAGCGTGAGCCCGTCCAGCGGTGCCCGTAGGGGGACGTCGGACAGGCCGAGCTCGGCCAGCAGCGGGCCGGCCCGGCGGGCCATCGCGGCGTTGTCCAGCAGGCCGTACCGGCGGGGCTGGTGGTGCGGGAACAGGTTGCCGAGCACGTCCAGGTCGGGGAAGAGGCTCAGCTCCTGGGAGACGATCGAGACACCGCGCCGCTGCGCGTCCAGCGGCCCGGTGAAGCGGGCGGGCGCGCCGGCCAGTTCGAGCCGGCCGCCGTCCGGCTGGACCACGCCGGCCAGCACCTTGACCAGCGTGGACTTGCCGGCCCCGTTCTCGCCGACCAGCGCGTGTACCTGGCCCGGGGCGAGCGCGAGGCTCGCCCCGGCCAGTGCCCGCACCCCGCCGTACTGCTTGCGTACGTCGACCGCGGCCAGCACGGCCGGGCTGGCGGGCCGCTCAGCGGGCATCGGTCAGCGGCTTGAAGTACTTGCCGGTGTCGGCGAAGATGCCCTCGATGATCGACTTGTAGTACGCGCGGCGCTCGGTGTCCGACTGCTGCCGCTTGATGATCTCGTCGATGTTCGTCGAGTCGACCACCAGGCCGGGCTCGTCGAACCAGCCGGTCGGCAGGTCCTTGCCGGCCTTGACCGCCTCGGCCAGCAGGCGCATCGCCACGTAGCCCTTGAGGTAGTGCTCGGGCGAGATCGTGACGAAGTTGGTGCCGTCCTTGACCGCCTCCAGGGTCTTGGCGTCCAGGTCGAAGCCGGCGGTCAGGAACGAGCCGTGCACCTCCTTCTTGAGCCGGGCCAGCGAATAGCTGTCGGCGTCGCCGACGCCGAGGAACGCGACCGCCTTCGGGTTCGCCCGGACCTGGGAGGACCAGGCGTTGTAGCTCTTGCCCGGGTCGCTGAACGTCTGGAACGGGCCCTTGACGTTGATCTTCGGCAGCTTCGCGGCGAACGTGTCCTTGATGCCCTTGGCGCGCGAGTCGAGCACCGGGACGCCGGGGTTCGGCACGCCGATGATCACGGTGCCGCTGGCCCCGGGGGGCAGCCGCTTGATCGTCTCCTCGGCGAGCTGGACGCCGAGCGCGTAGTTGTCGTTGCCCACGTACAGGTTGACGTTGCTGCCGGGCAGCGGCACGGTGTCCAGCGCGACGACCGGGATGTGGCGCTGCACGGCCTGCGCGTACGGGCGGGTGAACAGGTCCGGGGCGAGGTTCTCCACCACCGCGCCGTCCTTCGAGGTGGTCAGCGCGTTCTGGAACAGCTGCACCTCCTGCGGCCCGTCGGTGGTGGCCGGGCCGACCACCTTCAGGTCGACGCCGCCGACGTCGTCCACCGCGTACTTGCCGCCGTTGGCCATCTCCAGCGCGAAGTTCAGGCTCACGTTCGCGACCGCGAAGACCATCTTCTTGCTGCCGCCGGACGAGCCGGAGCCCGAGCCGGAGGCGCTGCCGCAGGCGCTCGCGGCCAGCAGGGCCGCCGCGCTCAGGGCCAGCGCGGCGGTACCTCGACGATGACGCAACATGGCGCGCTTCCTTCGCTGTCGGGCCTGGCGGGCGGGGTGTGGTGGGAGGGCGGGAGCGGGCGGGGACTCAGGTGCGGCGGCGCGCGGCCCGGGCTCGGCGGAACGCGCTGTCCAGGGCGACCGCGAGCAGGATCACCGCGCCGGTCGCGAATGTGGTCCAGTTGATCGGGACGTCGAAGAACACCAGCGCGGCCGCGACCACGGAGAGGATCAGCGAGCCGAGCACGGCGCCGGGCACCGAGCCGGTGCCGCCGCGCAGCGGGGTGCCGCCGATGATGCAGGCCGCGATCGCGAGCAGTTCGTAGCCCTGGCCGACGGTCGGGTCGCCGGCCGCGAAGAACGCCAGCGACAGCACCCCGGCCAGGCCGGCGAACAGCCCGGAGACGATCAGTGCCTTGATCCGGACCCGGGCGATCGGGATGCCGCTGAACGCGGCCGCCTCCGGGTTGGAGCCGACCGCGCGGATCTGCGCGCCGAACCGGGTCCGGGTGAAGACGACGGTCAGCAGCGCCACGGTGAGCAGCAGCAGCCAGACCGCCCCGGACAGCCCCAGCACGTCGCCGCCGATCACCCGGAAGAACGCGTGGTCCTGGGGCAGCCCGCCGACCTGCTGACCGTTCGAGAGCGCCAGTGCCAGCCCGCGGTACACCGAGAGCGTCCCGAGCGTGGCGATGAACGACGGGACCCGGACGAACGTGGTGAACAGCCCGTTGCCCAGGCCCAGCACCCCGCCGAGCAGGATCGCGGCGGGCGCGGCCAGCCACGGCGACAGCCCGTCCCGGATCAGCACCGCGCCGGCCACGATGCACAGCGCGTAGGTGCCGCCGACGGACAGGTCGACCTCGCGCATGGCCAGCGGAAAGACCATGCCGCAGGCCATGATCCCGACGTACGAGGACTGCCTGGCGATCTCCAGCAGGTTGTCCGACTGCAGGAAGTCGCGGCGGAACAGGCCGACGCCGACCACGAGCAGCACCAGGACGACCAGCACCCCGGCCTCGTCCAGCAGCCAGGGCCGGCGTCGGCGCGCGGCCACCACCGGCGCCGGGGTCGCTGGCTCGGTGGCCGCCCGCTCCTCGACCGACGGGTTGGACATCGCGGACATCGCCTCCCGACGCTGACGGCGGCTGTGCCGACCGCCGCGGCGGCCACATGGTCAGCAGGGCGTCAGCGTGGTCGGGCAACCCTGCTGTTACAACGGAGTCGTTCCGGTGAATGAAACGGCCCGGCTGACCCGCCGGCCGGAGCCCGAGATCGTGGCCTGTTTCGCTGAGTGGAATGCCGATCTTGGTCTGGTCGACCCGGTGGTTGACGCTACGGCGACCACCGGGGCGGACGTGCCGCCACAACGGCCGCCCCGGCGGCCACCCGCACCACGGACGGCGGCCCCGAACCCGGGCGCCGCGCGGCCGGCCGAGCTGGGAGGAGCTGGCGGATGCGGCCCGTCGAGGCCTTCCTGGAGATCCTGCGCAGCGAGGGGATCCGCCGGGTGTTCGGCAACCCGGGGACCACCGAGCTGCCGCTGCTGGACGCGCTGTCCGGCGCCGAGGACCTGCGCTACGTGCTGGGCCTGCAGGAGGGCTCGGTGGTCGCGATGGCCGACGGCTACGCCCGGGCCACCAACGCGCCGTCGTTCGTCAGCCTGCACGTCGCCGCGGGCCTGGCCAACGGGCTGGTCGGCATGCTGAACGCGAGCCGGTCCCGGACGCCGATGGTGGTCGTCGCCGGCCAGCAGGACCGCCGGCACCTGGTGCAGGACCCGATGCTGACCGCTGACCTGGTCACGCTGGCGTCCGCGGCGGCCAAGTCGGCGGTCGAGGTCTCGCAGGGGTACGACCTGGCGCCGGTGCTGCGCCGGGCGTTCCTGCTGGCCCGCCAGCCGCCGGCCGGCCCGGTGTTCGTGTCGGTGCCGATGGACCTGCTGGACGGCGACGACCCGGTGGACGTGCCGGCCCGGTCCCGGCTGGCCCCGCCGGCCGCGGCCGGTGGCGTGGTGGACGCGGCGGCGCTGCTGGCCGGCGCGCGGCGGCCGGCGATCGTGGCCGGCGACGGGGTCGGCCGGGAGGGCGGCGTGGCGCCGCTGGTCGAGGTGGCCGAGCTGCTCGGCGCGGCCGTCTACCACCAGCCGATGAACGACGGCGTCAACTTCCCCGGCAACCACCCCCTCTACGCGGGCATGCTGCTGCCCCGCAACAGCGCGATCCGGGCCGCCCTGGCCGGCCACGACGTGATCTTCGTGGTCGGCTGCCACGCGTTCATGCCGCACCACTACAGCCCCGGGTCGGCCATCCCGGACGGCGCCGCGGTCGTGCAGGTCGACTCGGACCCGGGCGAGGTGGGCCGCAACTTCGCGGTCGCCGCCGGCCTGATCGGCAGCGTCCCGGGCACGCTGCGGCTGCTGGCCGGCGCGCTGGACCGCCGGGTGCCGCAGGCCGCCGCCCGGCTCGCCGCCGCCCGGGCCAGCGCGCCGGCCCGCCGCGCCGAGGTGGACGCCGAGGCGCTCGGCCGGTACGGCGCCGCGCCGCTGGACCCGCGGGCCGCCGCACACGCGGTCGCCGCCGGGCTGCCCGCCGACGCGGTGGTGGTGGAGGAGGCGATCACGGTCGGGATGGAGCTGCGCCGGGTGCTGCGCCAGGACGTGCCCGGCTCGTACGTGCACACGGTCGGCGGCGGGCTCGGTTGGGGCATCGGCGCCGCGATCGGCACCCGGCTCGGCCGGCCGGACCGCCCGGTGGTGGCCGTGCTCGGTGACGGCTGCGCGATGTTCGGCCTGCAGGGGCTGTGGAGTGCGGCGCACTACCGGGTGCCGGTGCTGTTCCTGGTGATGAACAACGGCGAATACCGGACGTTGAAGGACACCCTGGACGCGGCGAAGAGCCGGTCCACGGTGGCCGGCCGGTACGTCGGGCTGGACCTGACCGCGCCGGCCCTGGACTGGTCCGCGGCCGCCCGCCTGTTCGGCGTCCGCGGCCTTCGGATCGACGACGCGGCCGAGCTGCGGGAGGTGGTCGCCGGCGCGGCCACGCTCGACGGCCCGCTGCTGGTCGACGTGCCGGTGCGCAACCACGCGGACGCGCACCGGCTGGAGGCCGTGTTGAGCGCCCGGCCGGCCGCCGAGCCGTCGGTCACCGTGTAGCCGGGTTGCCATGGACCGCACGGTTAGCCTGGGTGCCTGGCCGGGGCTCCTGCTGTTGGATTCGGACGAGTTGAGTGGGGCCGAGGCATGGACGAGTCGTTGCGGGCGGATACCGGCGAACTGGCCGAGTTCGCCGCCGGAGAGTTCGCCCCCGAGCCGGACGGCGATCCGGCCGGCGGGCCGGGCGACGGGCCGGCCGGTGACGAGCCCGGCGCCTGCGGGCCGGACGGGGTGCCGAAGTCGGTGCTGGCCCGCGGCCTGCGGTTGCTGGACGCGTTCGGTTCGTCCGATGTCGAGCTGAGCCTGAGTGAGTTGGCCGAGCGGACGGGGCTGCCGAAGTCGACGGCCTACCGGCTGCTGTGCGAGCTGGTCCGCTGGGGCGGCCTGGAGCGGACCACCGGCGGCTACCGGCTGGGGATGAGCCTGTTCATGCTCGGCCAGCAGGTGCCGCGGCAGCGCGAGCTGCGCGAGGCGGCGCTGCCGTACCTGGAGGACCTGTACGAGGCCACCCACGAGAACGTGCACCTGGCCGTGTTCAACGACGCCTGCACGCTGTTCCTGGAGAAGGTGAGCGGGCGGGACTCGATGTCGATCGGCTCCCGCGTCGGCATCAAGATGCCCGCGTACTGCACGGCCACCGGCAAGGTCTTCCTCGCCTTCGGGCCGCCGGAATACCTGCGCCAGGTGCTGGCCGCGGGGCTGGTCCGGCACACCCCGCGGACGATCGTGATGCCCGGCCTGCTGCGCCAGGAGCTCGCCCGCACCGTGCAGCGCGGCTACGGCATCAACCACGAGGAGGCCGAGGTCGGCGTGTCCGCGGTGGCGGCGCCGGTGCTGAACCACCACCGCCGGGTCGTCGCCGCGATCTCGATCACCGGCTACGC
>JBBWZH010000115.1:0-12312 GCA_039648995.1 Mycobacteriales bacterium | reverse complement strand
GGGGGGGGGGGCCCCCCCCCGCCCGCGCCCCCCCGGGCCGGTGCCCGAGCCGGCGATCCGTACGTACGGCCTGACCAAACGGTTCCGCGGCGGCCAGCTCGCCGTCAACGACGTCGACCTGATCGTCCCGCACGGCAGCGTGTACGGCTTCCTCGGGCCGAACGGGTCGGGCAAGACGACCACGATCCGGATGCTGCTGGGCCTGATCTCGCCGACCGCCGGCCGGCTGGATCTGCTCGGCGAGCCGATGCCGCGGGCCGGCGCCGGCGTGCTGCCCCGGGTCGGCGCGCTGGTCGAGGGCCCGGCGTTCCACCCGCACCTGTCCGGCTGGGCCAACCTGGTCCGGCTGGACGCGGCGGACCGGACCGCCGACCCGCGCACCGCCAAACAGCGCATCGGCACCGCGCTGGATCGGGTCGGGCTCGGTGCAGCCGCCCGCAAGCGGTACCGGGCCTACTCGCTGGGCATGCGCCAGCGGCTGGGTATCGCCGCCGCGCTGCTGCAGCCGCGCGAGCTGCTCGTGCTGGACGAGCCGACCAACGGCCTCGACCCGCAGGGCACCCGCGAGGTGCGCATGCTGGTCGCGGCGCTCGCCGCCGAGGGCGTGACCGTGCTGCTCTCCTCGCACCTGCTGTCCGAAGTGGAGCAGGTCTGCACGTATGTGGGCGTGATGCACGTGGGCCGGCTGGTCGCGCAGGGCCGGCTGGCCGAGCTGCGTGCCGCGCAGGCCGTCCGGGTGCGGATCGAGACCAGCGACCCGGCCCGGGCGGGCGAACTGCTGCGCGGGCTCGGCCTGGCCGAGATCGCGGTCGACAGCGCCGGTCCGGTCGCCTCGGTGGGCGCGCTGCTCGGCACCGCCGAGCCGGAGTCGGTGCTGTCCACTCTGGTGCACGCGGATGTCCCGGTACGACAGTTCACTGTGGACAGCCCCGGGCTTGAGGAGATGTTCGTGACGCTGACCGGGGAGGGCTTCGATGTCACTGGCTGAGATGACCGTCCCGGCCGCCGCGCCGGTGGCGGCCCCGTCGGCCCAGACCGGCCCGGCCCGGTCGGCGCCGCGCCGGCTGGTGAGCACCCGGCTGCTGCGCTCCGAGCTGCGGATGGTGTTCCAGCGCCGGCGTAACCAGGCGGTGCTCGTGGTGCTGGCGGCGATTCCGGTACTGATCGCGGTCGCCGTCCGGCTCTCGGCGCCGAAGCCGGGCGAGGGTCCGCCGTTCCTGTCCGACATCACCAGCAACGGGGTGTTTGTCGCGCTGACCGCGCTGACCGTGGTGCTGCCGTTCTTCCTACCGCTCGCGGTGGCGGTGGTCTCCGGCGACGCGGTGGCGGGTGAGGCCAGCCTGGGCACGTTGCGCTACCTGCTGACGGTGCCCGTCTCCCGGGCCCGGCTGCTGCTGGTGAAGTACGCCGGCGTGGTCGCGTACTGCCTGGCCGCGACGCTGGCAGTGGCCCTGGTCGGGGTGCTGATCGGGCTGTCGCTGTTCCCGGTCGGCCAGGTCACGATGCTGTCCGGCAGCCAGATCACGTACAGCTCGGCGCTCGGCCGGCTGCTGCTGGTCGCGCTCTACATCGCGGCGTCGATGGCGGCACTCGGCGCGATCGGCATGTTCGTGTCCACGCTGACCGAGTCGCCGGTGGCCGCGATGGCCACCACCGCTGTGCTCGCGATCGCCAGCCAGGTGCTCGACTCGGTGCCGCAGCTGCACGTCATCCATCCGTGGCTGTTCAGCCACTACTGGACCACGTACGGCGACCTGCTGCGCGCACCGATCAGCACCGACGGCATAGTGCACGGCATGCTCGCCGCGGCCGGCTACCTGGCCGTCTTCGGCTCGCTCGCGTGGTCCCGGTTCAGCGGGAAGGACGTATCCAGCTGAACCGGCGCCCGGTGCCCGCCCGGCCGACCTACTGCAGGTAGGACTCAACCTCTCCGGCCGGGCGGGCCCGGGCGCTGTCCGGGTCGTCGCCGAACTCGGCCTTGGCCCGGCGCTGCCGGAGCAGGTCCCAGCACTGGTCGAGGTCCTCCTGCACCGCCTGCAGCCGGCTCTGCTCCACATCGGACAGACCCTCGCCGACGTGCCGGGCGCGCAGTTGGTGCTCTTCGCTGACCAGTTCGGAGATGTGGGACATGATCGAACGCTCGTCCATCAGGACCTTCCTCTAGCCGGCTGTACGGTCTCCAGCCGCGGCCCCTCGACCGGGCAGGAGAAGCAGTGCGTCAGCCCAGTCTCCGCCACCGGCTCTCCCGCCGGCGGGCCGGCCCCGGACCCGCCGTCAGGAGCCGGCGGCTCGTTGCTGATCAGCACCGCGGACAGCAGCCCCCCGGTGACCAGCAGCCCGGCGGCGATCAGGATCGCGGTGCGGAACCCGGAGTCGAACGCGCTCGCCGACTCGTAGTCGGCCCCGGACAGGCCGGCCAGCGTCGGCAGCAGCGCGACCGCGAGCAGCCCGGCAGCCCGGGCCACCGCGTTGTTCACCCCGGACGCGACCCCGGCGTGCTCGGCCGGCGCGGCGGCCAGCACGGTCGCGGTCAGCGGAGCGACCAAAGTGGACAGCCCAAGCCCGAAAAGGATGACCGGCGGCAGCACATCGGTGAGGTAGTTCGCGCCGGCGCCGATCCGGATCGTCAGCAGCAGCCCGGCGGCGGCGATCAGCGGCCCGGCGGTCATCTGCAGCCGCGGCCCGATCCGCTGCGCCAGCGCGCCCGAGCGGGCCGACAGGACCAGCATGATCAACGTCACGGGCAGCAGGGCGGCGCCGGCGGCCAGCGCGCTGAAGCCGGCGACCACCTGCAGATCCAGCACGAGCAGGAAGAAGACCGCGCCGAGCGCGGCATAGGTGGCGAACGTGACCAGGTTCGCGGCGGTGAACTGGCGGGACGCGAACAGCGCCGGCGGCACCATCGGATGCCGGCTCCGCCGCTCCACCACGACCAGCGCCGCCAGGGCGAGCACGCCGATCACCCCGGTGCCGACGGTGGTGACGCTGAGCCCGTCCCGCCCGGCCGCGATCGAGGCGTAGGTCAGGCCGGCCAGGCCGAGCGCGCCGGCAGCGGCACCGGTCACGTCCAGCTTGCGCGCGGCGGTCGGGTCGAAGCTCTCCGGGACGTGCCGCAGCGCGACGGTGATCACCAGCGCGGCCACCGGCAGGTTGATCAGGAAGACCAGCCGCCAGGACCACAGGTCGATCAGCCAGCCGCCGATGAACGGACCGAGCGCGCCGGCGATCCCGCCCAGCCCGGACCAGGCGCCGATCGCCTTGGCCCGGTCTTCGCTGGAGAAGGAGGCCGAGATGATCGCGAGGCTGCCCGGGGTGAGCAGCGCGCCGCCGATGCCCTGCAGCGCGCGGGCGGCGATCAGCAGCTCGATGTTCGGCGCCAGCCCGCACACCGCGGACGCGACCGCGAACCAGGCGGAACCGATGATGAACAGCCGGCGGCGGCCGAACCTGTCCGCCAGCGAGCCGCTGAGCAGGATGAACGAGGCGAGCGTGAGGGTGTAGCCGTTGAGCGTCCACTGCAGGCCGCCGAGATCCGCGCCCAGGTCGGTGCCGATCTTGCGCAGCGCCACGTTCACGACGGTCGCGTCCAGCATGGCCATGCCGGAGCCGAGCACGGTGGCCAACAGCACCCACCGCCCGCGTGCCTCGCCGAACCGCACCTGCTGCTCGACGATCGGCGCTGCCCCCATCCGCGAGCTCCCTCCTCGTACCGGCCGGCGGCGTGCGGCCGCCGGTGACGATCGGTAGCCGATGGCCGGCCCGTCGACGGGGCAACCGTACGCCCGGCCGATGACGTTTCCGGACGACGCCAAAAGGGCCGGGCCGCCGAAGCGGCCCGGCCCACGGCCGGTGGTCAGGTCAGGCCCGGTAGACCAGCCGGGCGAGCAGCGAGCCGACGAGCAGGTACGCCAGCGCGCCGATTCCCCAGTTCACAGTCATGTCCTGCTTGGCCGTGTGCTGCGGGAGCAGGTGGTTGAACGGCCGCGCGAAGAACCGCCCGATGTCCAGGACGAAGTCCACGAGCGTGTTGTGCTGGTTCGCGCCGATCAGCACCAGCAGGATGCCGAGCACGAGCACGGCCGCGATCACGCCGAAGATCGTCATCACGACGGAGGAGGCGCTCGTCCTGGTCCGGACGGCCATCACCGCTCACCCTCTCTAGTCGCCCGAACTGCCTTCACCACTGTGTCCACCTCCAGAGGAACTGCTGTCACGGGCCGGACCGGCGTCCGGACCGCCCCCATGCGCCGTGGTGTCGACCTAGATGTCCCCGCGTACGCGGGGTTTTCAAACCCGGCCGACCGCGCCGACCGCCGCCCGGCCGGGCGAGGCCCGGTTCTACGGTCGGTCCCGGCGCCGCGGGCACCGTCCACAGGGGAGGGTTCAGGCGTGTTCGGCGGCCGACTCGGGCGCGGCGGCGCCGAGCAGCCCGCGCCGGTGCGCGATCGCGACGGCCTCGGCCCGCCCGGACGCGCTCAGCTTGCCGAGGATGTTCGACACGTGCACGCTCGCGGTCTTCTCGCTGATGAACAGCTCCCGGCCGATCTGCCGGTTGGTGCGGCCGCCGGCCAGCAGCGCCAGCACATCCCGCTCACGCGGAGTGAGCAGCGCGTCGGCGGAGAGGCGGGTGGGCAGCCCGGCGTCGAGCCGGCCACGCCGCACCACCGCCTCCACCGCCGTGCGCAACGGCGCCGCGCCGAGCCGGGTCGCCGTCTCGTATGCCGCCCGGGCGGCCGCGGCCGCCGCGCCCCGGTCGTCGTGGGCGAGCAGCACCTCGGCCAGCCGCCACCGGCAGCGGGCCACCTCGTACTCGTAGCCGAAGTCGTACGCGGCGACGGCGGCCCGCCACGGCGCCGGGTCGTTGGACCCGGTCAGCCGCGACCACTCCGCCTCCACCCGGGCCAGCCAGGCGGCGCCCTCCGGCCCCAACCGCCCGGTCCGCGGGCGACCCCGCTCGGCCACCACGCGGGCGTGCTCGGCAAGCGTCGCGCCGGCCGCCACAGCCTCCCTGACGGCCGCCGCGTCGCCAGCCAGCCGGGCCGCCTCGGCCCGGTCGGCCTCGGCGGCGACGCCGATCGCGGCCAGCCAGATCGCGCCCATCTGGTACGGCCCCCAGGCCTTGCCGACCCGCGCGATGGCCCCGTCCACCGCGGCCCGGGCACCGGCCCAGTCGCCCTGCCACAGCCGGAGCTCGGCGCCGCAGCCACCGACCAGCGAGGCCATCTGCGGGTCGCAGTGCTGGTGGTCGGCGGCCTGCCGGAGCCGGTCGCTCCCGGTCGGTAGACCGCGCCCGACCTCCACATAGAGCGTGGCGGCGTTCAGCCGGGCGGCCAGCGCGTCGGGGATGCCGTCGGCGCCCTCGGCGGCGCGGAGGCTGCCGTCCCAGTCGCCGGTCATGTACCGGGTGATGATCTGCAGCACCCGCAGCTCGATCCCGTACGAGCTCCAGGCCAGGCCGTACCGGTCGGCCCGGGCCACCCCGTCATCGACCAGCTCGCTCGCGGCGGCCAGCTTGCCCTGGTAGAAGCGGGTGGTGGTGAGGTTGTGGCTGGCGCGCAGCTCGATCGCCCGGTCACCGCCGGCGGCGGCCTGTTCGCGGGCCACGGCCAGCCGGGCGGCCGCGTCCTCCGGGTCGCCCTCGTACCCGGCCAGCACCGCGAGGGTGGCTACCGCGTCGGCCTCCACCTCGGGCAGGCCCAGCTCGCGGGCCAGCGCGACCGCGTGGTCGCCGAACCGGCGGCACTCCTCGTAGTCGTCCACGTTCAGCGCGGCCCGGGCGCTGACCGCCGCGATCCAGGCCCGCTCCGGGGTCGGCGGCTCGGCCGGCACCAACGCCTGCGCGGCAACAGTGGCCGCCAGCGCCGCGTCCACCTCGTCGGCGCCGAGGAGGTGGTAGGCCAGCCGCTGCAGCACGTGCCCGGCGAGCAGCGGGTCGGCAGCCCGGTCGACCTGCTCGGCGGCCGCCCGGGTGAGCGCCACCGCACGGTCGAACTGGCCGCAGGCGCTGGCGGCCGCCGCCGCCAGCAGGCCGAGCTCGACCACGCTCAGGCCGGCCAGCTCGGCAGCGCCCGGCACCGCGGCCCACAGCTGCAAGGCCTGCTCGTACTGGCGCAGCGCCGCGGCCGGCGCGTGCAGCTCGGACGCCTCGGCGGCGGCCCGGACCGACGCGGCCAGCGCGCCGGGCAGGTCGTGGCTCTCCAGGCAGTGGTAGGCCAGCTCGGCGGCCGGCGAGGTACCGGAGCCGTGGCTGATGCCGCGGGCCAGCGCGGCGGCGTACGCGGCGTGCAGCCGCACCCGCTCGCCCGGCAACAGGTCGGCGTACACCGCCTCCTGGAGCAGCGCGTGCCGGAAGATGTACGTCTCGCGGCCCTCGGGCACCAGCACGTGCCGGGCCACCGCGTCCCGCAGCGCCTCGTCGGCCTCCGCGTCGGACAGCTGGACGGCATCCCGCAGCAGCGTGTAGCTGACCCGCTGGCCGGCCACCGAGGCGGCCCGGACCACCGTCTGCACCATCGGCGGCAGCTGCTCCTGCCGGCTCAGCAGCACATCGGCCAGGCCGGTCGGCAGCGTCTCACTGTCGCGGTCGAGGCCGGCGGCGAGCAGTTCTTCGGCGAAGAACGCGTTGCCGGCGGACCGGTCGAAGATGCGGCGCACCGCCCGCGCGGGCAGCGCGCTGCCATGCAGCGCGCGCAGGTAGTCGGCTATCTCGGCGGCGTTGAACGGGCGCACCTCCACCCGCTCCACCGCCGGCAGCCGGACCAGCTCGCCGAGCAGCGGGCGCAGCGGGTGCCGGCGATGCAGGTCGTCCGCCCGGTACGAGGCGACGATCGCCAGCCGCTCGGACCGCAGCCGGGTCAGCAGGAAAGACAGCAGGTCACGGGTGGACTGGTCGGCCCAGTGCAGGTCTTCAATGATCAACAATAGCGGCTGGGCAGCGGACAGCTCCGCGAGCAGCCCCCAGACCGCGTCGAACAGCTGCAGCTGGCCGAAGTCGCCGGACGGTGCGTCGGCCAGCGCGGCGCCGCCGCGTTGCGGCAGCATCCGGGCCAGCGCCGGCCGGTTACGCAGGGCCGGGATGTCGACCATGTCGGCCGGGGGCTCACCGGCGGCCGCCAGCGCGGTGCCCCGCTCGGTCAGCTGGCGCAACGCGTCCGCGAACGGCAGGTACGGCAGGCCGGCGACACCGATGTCGACACAGTGACCGACCAGCACGCCGAACCCGGACGAAGCCGCCCAACTGGCCAGCTCGGTGAGCAGCCGGGTCTTGCCGATGCCCGCGTCGCCGGCGAGCAGCACCGCCGCCGGCTCCCCGGCCTGGGCGCGACCAAGCGCCGCGGTGAGCCGGCTGAACTCGTCAGCCCGGCCCACCAGCGGCGCTTGCGAACCTAACCGGGGCACGCTCCTGATCGTGTCACGGACCACCGACGGAAACCCCCGGCTTATGCGGCGCGCGTACGGGCCGTGGCCGGCGCGCACGGCGCGCAGGCCCGCGCCGCCCGCTCACGCCGCTCCGCCCGCCGGGTGCCGCGGCTGGCCCCCGGCACGGCGCCGCGTCCGATCCGTTCCAGCGTCTCCCGGCGATACTCCAGCTCCGCCGTCAGGCTCGGACCCATCATGTACGTCATCTCGAAACCTTCCTCTCGTTGACGTGGTCGACACTCGTGCTGAGGGTGGGGTGCGGGCATCGGGCGATCACGCACCCCTGCGTCCGGGGGACCCCTCAGGCGGGGTGGCCCCGGTGGCTATCGCGTCTAAGGCCCCTTAGACGGGGGGCTGCCTGGCTACCCGGCGTGCTAACGTTTGCCGAAGTCAAGTAATCGCGTGCAGGAGTCAAACATGTCGGTTGTGGCTGACCGGGTCGCCGAGGTACGCGGGTTCAACCGCTTCTACACGAAGGTGATCGGCGTGCTCGGCGACGGCCACCTGAGCTCGCCCTACTCGCTGGCCGAGGTGCGGGTGCTGTACGAGCTGGCCAACCGCGGCGACCTGGCCGTCCTCGACCTGCGCCGCGACCTGGCCCTGGACGCCGGCTACCTGAGCCGGCTGCTCGGCCGGCTCGCCGGCGACGGGCTGATCACCCGCGAGCGGTCCGAAGTGGACGGACGTCGCCAGGTGATCCGGCTGACCGACGCCGGCCGGGCCGTGTTCGGCACGCTGAACGAGCGCTCGGCCGGCGAAGTCCAGCGGCTGCTGCGGCCACTGTCCGAAGTGGACCAGCGTCGGCTGGTCGGCGCGATGGCGGCGATCCAGGGCGTGCTCAGGCCCGAGCCGGCGCCGGTGGCGTACCTGCTCCGCCCGCTGCTGCCCGGCGACGTCGGCTGGATCGTGCAGCGGCACGGCATCCGGTACAGCCAGGAGTACGGCTGGGACGCGACGTTCGAGGCGCTGGTGGCCCGGATCATGGCCGACTACATCCAGCAGCACGACCCGCACCGGGAGAACGCCTGGATCGCCGAGGTGGACGGGGCGCCCGCCGGTTGCGTGACCTGCGTCCGCCGCGACGACGAGACCGCCCAGCTACGCGTGCTGCTGGTCGAGCCATCAGCCCGCGGCCACGGCATAGGCGGCCGGCTGGTCGACGAGTGCGTCCGCTTCGCCCAGCGCGCCGGCTACCGGCAGATCGTCCTCTGGACGTATGACTGCCTCACCTCGGCCGGCCGCGTCTACCAGGCGGCCGGGTTCGAGCTCGCCGAGCAGCACGCCGAGCACAGCTACGGCCACGACCTCACCGCCCAACGCTGGGCCCGCCCGCTCTGATCGCGGCTACTCGATCAGGCGCAGGTCGCGGACCCGGGAGCGGGCGGCGGCCGCCCGGGCGTCGTCCGGGGCCTGCGCGGCCAGCGACTCGGCGGCCAACCGGGCCCGGTAGTGCGCGACCTCGGCGGCGACGTCGGCCGCCGACCAGGCCAGCACCGGGGCCATGATCCGGGCGACCGGCTCCGCCGCGGCGTGACCGCGGTCGGGCGCCTCGATCGAGATCCGGGTACGCCGGGTGAGCACGTCGTCCAGGTGCAGGGCGCCTTCGGCGGTGGCCGCGTACCACGCCTCGGCCAGCAGGTAGCCCGGCGCGCCGGGGATCGGGCCGGCCAGCTCGGCGCGTTCGGCGATCGCGTCGAGCAGGGCCAGCGCGACCGTGCCGTAGCGGTCGAGCAGGTGGGCGACCATGCCCGGGGCGAGGCGGCCGGCGGCGGGGTGGGCGTGCGCGCGGCCGCGGCCGGTGGGCAGGCCCTCGGCGCCGAGCAGCGGCACGGTATCGGTGCGGCTCGCGTCCACCCGCTCGCCGAGCTCGAGCGCGGCCGCGTCCACCGCGTCCCGGGCCATGATCCGGTAGGTGGTGTACTTGCCGCCCACGATCGTGACCAGCCCGGGCGCCGGCCGACGGACCAGGTGCTCGCGGGACAGCCCGGTCGTGTCGCCGGCCCCCCGGTCCACCAGCGGACGCAGCCCGGCATAGGTGCCGACCACGTCGGCCGGGCCGAGCGGCACCCGCAGCACCCCGTTGACGTGGTCGAGCAGGTACCGGATGTCTGCCCGGGAAGCGGCCGGGTGGTCGCGGTCGACGTCGCCCCCGTCGTCGGTGCCCCGGTAGTCGGTGTCGGTGGTGCCGATGATCCAGTGCGCGCCCCACGGGATGACGAGCAGCACGCTGCGTTCGGTCCGCAGGATCAGCGCTGCGGCCGAGTCGATGGCCGCCGCCGGCACCAGCAGGTGTACGCCCTTGGACGCGCGCACCGACACCGGCTCGGGCACACCCGCGGCGCGTTCGAGCTCGCTGCTCCACACGCCGGTGGCGTTCACGACCACCCGCGCCCGCACGGTGAGGTCGCGGTGGCCCTCGGTGTCACGCAGGGTCACGTGTCGCATGCCGTCGGCGCCCAGCGGCAGCCGCTCGACGCGGACGCCCGAGACGACCCGGGCGCCGTGCGCGACCGCGGTGCGCAGCAGGGCGACGACGAACCGGGCGTCGTCGGTGCGCGCGTCGTGGTAGCGGATCGCGCCGACCAGCGCGTCGTCACGCAGCCCCGGGGCGAGTGCGAGCGCGCCCGTCCGGGACAGGTGGCGGTGCCCGGGGACGGCGCGGTGCCGCCCGGCGAGCGCGTCGTACAGGCCGATGCCGGCACCGATGTAGGCCCGCTCCCAACCGCGGTGCCGCAGCGGGAACAGGAACGGCACGGTCCGCACCAGGTGCGGCGCGAGCCGGGTGAGCAGCAGCGCGCGCTCCGCCAGCGCCTCGCGGACCAGCCGGAAGTCGCGCTGCTCCAGGTACCGCAGCCCGCCGTGGATCAGCTTGCTGGAGCGGCTGGACGTACCCGCGCCGAAGTCGCGCTTCTCCACCAGCGCGACCGACAGGCCCCGGGTGGCGGCGTCGAGGGCGACCCCGGCGCCGGTGACACCGCCGCCGACCACGAGCAGGTCGACCGGCCGCCCGGCGAGCTGGTCGAGGGCGGTGGCGCGGGCCGCCGGCCCCAGCCGGGCGCCCGGCTCGGCTGCGTTCACGGGAGTGGTTCCGGCGCGGACGCCCGGCGGTTGACGTGCAGCTCGAACGCGTCGGCCACGTGCCACTCGGCGGACAGCATCACCGGGTGGCCGGCGCGGTCGAGGTCGACCTGGTCGATGTGCAGCAGCGGCGTGCTCGGCTCGACCCGCAGCAGCCGCGCCTGCCGCTCGTCGGCGACCACCGGCACCAGCCGCGCGCTGGCCGCCTGAACAGCGTGCCCGCCGCGTTCGAGCACCGTGTAGAGCGAAGCGACCAGGTCGTCGTCGGCGGGGGCGTACCGGCGCGGCAGCCGGTCGACCGAATAGACGACCGGGCGCCCGTCGGCGGTGCGGATGCGCTCGACCACCAGGAGCGGCTCGCCCACCGGCACCTGCAGCACGCGGGCCTCCTCGGCCGACGCCGGGTGCTCCTCCTGGTCGATGATCACCACCCCCGGCTCCATGCCGGCCTCGGCGATCATGCGGGTGTAGCTGACCGACATGTCCAGCGCGTGCCGCCGCGGCAGGGTGCCGGTGACGTACGTGCCGGAGCCGTGCCGGCGGGTCACGTAACCGGCCTCCACCAGGCCGCTGACCGCCTCACGCACGGTGGCCCGGCTGACCCCGAAGCGCTCCGCGAGGTCGTCCTCGTTGGGCAGCTTCGCGCCGTGCGGGTAGGCGCCGTCGAGCAGGTCGCGCAGCAGGCCCTCACGGGTGCGGGCGACCATCGTGGCCCGCTGCGTCATCGGGCCGCCGCCGCGCCGGCCGCCACGTCCACCACCGCGCGGACCTGCGCCGCCACGTCCGGGCCACCGGGCAGCAGCCCCTCGAAGATCGCCCCGCCGATGGTGAACCCCCAGGCGCCGGCCCGGGCCAGCGCCTCGATCTGGCCTGCGCCGGTCACCGACCCGGCCGCGATCACGGTGCCGTCGGTGGCCTCGACGACCGCCCGGGTGAGCGTCTCGGCGTCGGCCGTGGCATGGCGGTAGGCGAGCAGGTCGACGCCCACGACGCCGGGCAGCGCGGTGAGCCGGCGGGCGTCGGCGGCGATCTCGGCGACGCTGCCTTCCAGCACGCTGGGATGCCCGACGACGCGGCCGGGGAAGGGGCAGTAGCGCACGGCGCTGCCGGCGAGGATCGTGACGCCGGTGTCCGGGTGGGTGCCGCCGAGGACCCAATCGACCCCGATCGCGCCGGCCGCCTCCAGCGACCGGCGCTCGTCGGCGGCGCTGGTGGACACGACCTCCAGCATCACCTCGAGGCCCTGCTCGTGCGCCGCCGCGGTGACCTCGGCGAGCTCCTCGCTGGTCGCGCCCACGTCCTTGAAGCCGACATAACGCAGCCCGGTGCCGCCCAGCGCCGACACCAGGTCGAGCGCGCCGGGCACGGTCGCGTCGTGGTGCGTCAGCATGAAAATGAAGTTGATCATCGACTGCTCCGGGGTTGGGGAAGCACCTGGCCGATGTTCTCGACCACGTAATCGGGGCGCACGTCCGCCGCGGCCAGCATGCCGGGTGTGGTGGCGCCGCTGAGCACGAGGATGCCGGCCATGCCGACCGCCTGGCCCATCGCGACATCGGTGGCCAGCCGGTCGCCGACCATGGCCGTGTCCGCCGGGCTGGTGCCGAGCCGGTCGAGCAGCGCCCGCGCCATGATCGCGCTCGGCTTGCCCAGCACCGCCTCGGCGCGGGCGCCCGTGCACGCCTCCAGCGCGGCCAGCATCGCGGCGCAGTCCGGCAGGCCGCCGTCGGGCGTCGGGCAGTACGGATCGGGGTTGGTGGCGACGATCGCCGCCCCGTGCCGCCGCACGGCCCGGTAGGCGGCCTCGAGCTTGGC